>NZ_JCAMOQ010000013.1:0-190360 GCF_059512365.1 Bradyrhizobium sp. Ses1 | reverse complement strand
TTGCGTTCCGACCCGGGCCGCGGCTCCTCGCTGAGCGCCGCCTCCAGATTGCCGAGGACAAAACGCCGTTTGGTGCGATAAACCGTGGACCCGCCGACGCCGACGCTACGGACGATCTCCGCGTCGCTGACCCCTGCGTCCGCGGCGAGCAATATCTGCGCCCGCTTGAGCTTGCGCGCCGCGTGCTTGCCGCCGCTCAGAAGCGCCAGCAGCTCCGTGCGCTCGGTTTGGCTGAGTTCGACCCGATAGCGTACATTCATCCGTGCCTCCGCCTGTCGAGGCACTGACGAACAGCTGAATCGGATGGCCAAGGTGAGTCATTCTGCAAAAGCCTTCACGCCCAAGCAGGGCCAGTACCTGGCCTTCATCGACGCCTACACGCGCGTGCATCGCCGGCCACCTGCCGAATGGGAAATGCAACGGCACTTCGGCGTGTCCCCGCCTTCCGTCCACCAGATGGTGTTGACCCTCGAACGCGCGGGCCTCATCAGGCGCCAGCCCGGCTCGCCGCGCAGCATCGAAGTGCTGGTCCCTCCTGAACAGCTCCCCGTCTTGGAAATCCCAAACCAATCAGTCAAAACCTCTGTGTAGAGGTACTAGACGGGTAGCGTCGGTTTTTTGAATAATAGCATCCTGGAAAAGTGAATTGAGGAAAATCAAAAATGATGGGTCCAATCGCGAGTTGCTAAACACCGGTCGCCTGGCAGCCGCCGGTTCCGTACCGTGCTCGGCTGCGCATTCGGCAGTGGATTTGACCAATCAGCAACGTCCCTAGTTCGGCGCGAACCCGAACGCCCGCTCAAACCGCCTGGCGTAAACTGGCCAGACCTCCGGATTGATAATCCGCGGCGGCCGCCTGCCGTCGAGCGCGTCCAGGACCTGTTCGGCGGCGATCCGGCCCATGTTCTCGCGCGCCTCCACGGTGACGCCGGCCGTATGCGGACTGGCAAGCACATTGTCGAACTGCAGCAGCGGATGCTCCGGCGGCGGTGGTTCCTTGGCCCAGACGTCGAGGCCGGCGCCGGCGATGCGCTTGTTGCGCAGAGCGTCCTCCAGCGCGTCCTCGTCGTGGATGAAGCCGCGCGCGGTGGTGATGAAGAACGCGTGCGGCTGCATCAGCGCGAATTCGCGCCCGCCAATCATGCCGCGGCTCTCCTTCGTCAGCGGGCAACTGATCGAGACATAGTCGGCGCGGCGCAGGAGCTCGTCCAGTTCGACCTTCTCGCCTCCCCGCTTGCCCACCTCCTCGGCGGTCAGATAGGGATCGTAGGCGATCACCTTCATGTGCAGCAGCCCCCTGCAAAGCTCGGCGATCCGACGGCCGACATTGCCGAGACCGACGATGCCGATGGTCTTGCCCTGCGCCTCGTTGCCGATCAGCGCATTGCGGTTGACGTCCCGCTGGCGCCGCAGCACGCGGTCGGATTCGATGATCCGCTTCGACAAAGTGAGCAGCATCCCCAGCGCGTGCTCGGCGACGGAATTGGCGTTGCCGCCGGATTGATTGACCACCAGCACGCCCGCCGCGGTGCAGGCGTCGACGTCGACGGGATCGAAACCCGCCCCGTTGGAGGAGACGATCAGGAGGTTCGGCGTACGGCGGAGCAGATCCTGGTCGACATGGAAGTGCCTGGCCAGCTCGTCGCGCGCGGCGCCGATCTGGTAGGCATGCGCCGCTTCGAGGATGGGTGCCGCGACCTCATCGGGGCTCTCATTCTCCAGCCGGTCCAGCCGCACGTCGGGGCGGCCCTTGAGGATTTCCGCATAAATGTTGTGGGCGAGATATTTGACGTAGAAGACGCGCTTGTTGTTGACGGTCATGTCCTTCTGCAACTTTCAGTTCGGGTCCTGGAATATGAAGGGGCCTGGCTGGAAACGGCCGTGGAGGACATAACCGCCGCAATGGCGGCCCGCCTGAACCGGGTGGCCATGACATTCCTCCCACTGCTCTCGTCTTATTGTCGTTGCCGTCTGTATCGCACGGCGGACCGGTGTCCGCACCAGCGGAAACCGCAGGTCACGTTGCGACTGCGACATGTTGACAATCGCGCCGGTCGGGTGAAGTTTTGCCGCAAGAAAGCGGCCGCAGCGTCGCGGGATGTGAGGGAGAGCAAGGATGGCGCTCGCGGAGGATGAAAGCTCGCTCAAGACCGCAGCGGAGAAGAGCTGGCACGGCATCGTGCTGCAGACGCTCAAGCGAAACGAGGTTCGCCTCGTGCCCTATGTGCCGGACCGCGTGCTGACGCCGCTGATCAAGAACCTGCACGCCGACCCCTTCTTCACGACGTTTCCCACCGCGCGCGAGGAGGAAGCGGTCGGAATCGTCTCCGGTGCCTGGATGGGCGGCGTGCGCGGTGCGGTGCTGATGCAGACCTCCGGTTTTGCGACGCTTGCGAATGTCCTGGCCTCGCTCGCGATCCCCTACCAGATCCCAGTGATCATGTTCGTCTCCGAGCGCGGCACGCTCGGCGAATTCAACTATGGTCAGGCGCTGGTCTGCCGCACCATGCGGCCGGTGCTCGACTCGCTTGCGATGGAGCATCACACGGCAACCCGGCTCGACGAGTTCGAGTTCATCGTCGACCGCTCGATCAAGCAGGCCGTCACCACGCAGGCGCCGGTGGCGCTGATCCTCTCGCCGCTGCTCACCGGCGGCAAGGTCTTTGACAAGTGAGCGGTCCCATGAACACGCCAAGCAAGACGACTACCCGCAACACCAAGGTGATGAACCGGTTCGATCTCACCTCGCGCCTTGTGGAAAAGCTGAGGAACGAAGAGGCCGTGGTCGGCGGCATCGGCAATACTAATTTCGACCTCTGGGCTGCCGGCCATCGCCCGCAGAACTTCTACATGCTCGGAAGCATGGGGCTCGCATTTCCGATCGCGCTAGGGGTGGCGCTGGCGCAACCCGAGCGGCGCGTGTTCGCGCTGGAGGGAGACGGCTCGCTCCTGATGCAGCTCGGCTCTCTCTCGACGATCGCCACGCTGGCGCCGAAGAACCTCACCATGGTCGTGATGGACAACGGCATCTACCAGATCACCGGCGCGCAGCCAACGCCAGCAGCGGCGGCCTCCGATCTTGTCGCCATCGCGGTGGCGAGCGGTCTTCCGAACAGCTCCTGGGCCGCCGATGAGGATGACTTCGAGCGCCTGATCGATCAGTCGCTCGCCTCGGACGGACCGACATTGATCGGCGTGCGCATCGACGACAAGCCCGGCACGGGAACGACCCGCCGCGATCCCGTGCAGATCAGGGAACGCTTCATGCTCGGCCTCGGCGTGCGGCAGCCGTTGTAGAGGCACAACGCGATCCTCGCAGGCGAAGCGCCCGCGAGGATCAAGGTGCGTGTGTGTCGGTCTTCATTAATCGATGATCTTGACCACCCTGCGGGTGCGTGGCTCGACGATCACCCGGCGGTCATTGACGATGGCATAGCGATATTCCGTGTGCCGCGGCACCGTACGCAATTCAACGGTGGACGGCAGCGGCTCGCCGACCACGACGCGCTCACGCACCACGACCGACGGCTCGTCGCGCGGGATCGAGGTGATCACGGCGTTCGGAATTTCCAATCCGGCGCCGACCGCAGCACCCACGGTGCCGCCGACGATCTCGCCCACAGGACCCAGGACCTGGCCGCCCGCGCGGGCGCCATTCGCCGCGCCTTCCACCGTGGTGGATTGCGCGAACGCTGCGCCGGACGCAAGCAGCGACGCGGCAAGGACAGGGATGGCAAGACGCTTCGTCATCATTCTCCTCCAGTGAAATTGACGATGCGTCTTCAACCGCCCTGCATGAGGGTTGTTCCGGGTTCCATGGTGGCGAACGCGGAGAACCGAGGTGAACTTCGGCCCGGTTCCCGCGTTGCGCGTCAGGCCGCGCCGATCTCGTGATCTCCCATCATCTCGAGCACCCGCACCATCGCCGAATGGTCCCACGCCTTGCCGCCGTGAGCTGTGCAGGAATTGAACAGTTGCTGCGCAATCGCCGTGCTCGGCAGCGAAAGTCCGAGCGCGCGGGCGCCGTCGAGCGCGAGGTTGAGATCCTTCTGATGCAATTCGATACGAAAGCCCGGATCGAAATTGCGCTTCACCATGCGTTCGCCATGCACTTCCAGAATCCGCGACGACGCGAAGCCGCCCATCAGCGCTTGCCGCACCAGCGCGGGGTCGGCACCGGCTTTCGAAGCAAACAGCAACGCTTCACCGACCGCCCCGATCGTCAGCGCAACGATGATCTGGTTGGCGACCTTCGTCGTTTGCCCGTCGCCGTTGCCGCCGACCCGCGTGATGTTCTTGCCCATCTTCTCGAACACCGGCTTCATCGCGTTGAACGCAGCCTCCGGCCCGCCCACCATGATGGTCAGGCTCGCCGCCTTGGCGCCAACCTCGCCACCGGACACCGGCGCATCGAGATAGTCTGCGCCGAGCGCCTCGATCTTCTTTGCGAATTCCTTCGTCGCAAGCGGCGAGATCGAGCTCATGTCGACGACGATTTTGCCTTTCGACAGTCCTTCGGCGACACCGCCGGGGCCGAACAGCACCGCCTCCACATGCGGCGTATCCGGCACCATGATGATGACGGCTTCCGCTTCCTGGGCGACGTCCCTGCCCGATTTGCAGACGACACCGCCGCCCGAGACCAGCTCCGGCGGGATCGGCCCGACGTCATGCAGAAACAGGCGATGGCCGGCTTCTTGAAGGTGACCCGCCATCGGACGTCCCATGGTGCCGAGGCCGATGAATCCAATCTTTGCCATTGCGATATTCCCCCTCCAAATCAGGTGACGAGCGTGAGCGCCGCGTGCCAGCCGAGGCCGTCAACGGTCGTCGTCCGCGGCTTGTATTCGCATCCGACCCAGCCGCGATAACCAATCGCGTCGAGATGACGGAACAGGAAGGGGTAGTTGATCTCACCGGTGCCCGGCTCGTTGCGGCCGGGATTGTCAGCGAGCTGAATATGCGCGATGCGCGCCAGGTGTTTTTGCACGGTACGGCCGATGTCACCCTCCATCACCTGCATGTGGTAGATATCATACTGGATGAAGAGATTGCTCGAGCCCACGTCGGCGATGAGCTGCGCCGCCTGCTCGGTGCGGTTCAGGAAGAAGCCGGGGATATCGAGCGTGTTGATCGGCTCGACCAGGAGCTTGATTTGCTCCTTGGCGAGCGCGTTGGCGGCAAAGCGCAGATTCTTGACCAGCACCTCGTTCAATTCGAGCGGATCGGCGTCGCGTGGTGCGATACCGACCAGGCAGTTCAATTGCCGGCAATCGAGCGCCTTGGCGTAATCAATGGCGCGGAAGACACCGTCGCGGAACTCCTCGACACGATCGGAAAAAATCGCGATGCCGCGCTCGCCTGCCGCCCAATCGCCGGCGGGGAGATTGTGCAGGACCTGGATCAACCCGTGCTTATCAAGCTGCTCGCGCAGCTCGGCTCTATCGAAGTCATAGGGGAACAGATATTCGACGCCATTAAAACCGGCGGCTTTGGCGGCGACGAAGCGCTCGAGGAACGGCAATTCCCCGAACAGCATCGTGAGATTGGCAGCAAATTTCGGCACAATCAAACTCCTTACTCGGCCGGCAACAATTTGCCGGGCTGACGTGCGTCAACGCGCGGCGGCACCTCGTCCAGCGGCAGATCGAGGGACTCCTCGAACTCAACGACATTGTCGATCTCCGTGCCCATCGAGATATTGGTGACACGCTCGAGGATGAACTCGACCACCACCGGCACCCGATACTTCGCCATCCATTCGCGCGCGGTCGCGAACGCCGCCTGCGCATCGTTCGAATCGGTGACACGGATCGCCTTGCAGCCGAGGCCTTCGGCGACCGCGACATGGTCGACGCCGTAAGAGCCGATCTCGGGCGCGTTGATGTTCTCGAACGACAATTGCACCTGGTAGTCCATGTCGAAGCCGCGCTGCGCCTGGCGGATCAGGCCGAGATAGGAATTGTTCACGACGACATGGATGTACGGCAATTTGAACTGCGCGCCCACAGCGAGCTCCTCGATCAGGAACTGGAAATCATAGTCGCCCGAGAGCGCGACGATCTCGCGCTCCGGATCAGCGGCGCGCACGCCGAGCGCGGCGGGGAGCGTCCAGCCCAACGGGCCCGCCTGCCCGGCGTTGATCCAGTTGCGCGGATGATAAACGCGCAGGAATTGCGCGCCGGCGATCTGCGACAGTCCGATCACCGTGACGTAGCAGGTGTCGCGGCCGAAGGCGCGGTTCATCTCCTGATAGACGCGCTGCGGCTTGATCGGGAGATCGTCGAAGTGACTCCTGCGCAGCATCGTGCGCTTGCGGTCTTGGCATGAGGCCGGCCACGCCTGCCGCTCGCGGAGCTTTCCGGCTTTCCGCCATTCCTTCGCAACACTGACGAATAGCTCAAGCGCTGCCTTGGCGTCGGAGACGATACCAAGGTCCGGGTTGAACACGCGGCCAATCTGGGTCGGCTCGATGTCGACATGCACGAAGGTGCGGCCCTTGGTGTAAGTTTCGATCGAGCCGGTGTGGCGGTTGGCCCAGCGGTTGCCGATGCCGAGCACGAAATCCGATTGCAGCATGGTGGCATTGCCGTAGCGGTGGCTGGTCTGCAGCCCGACCATCCCGGCCATCAACACGTGATCGTCGGGAATTGCGCCCCAGCCCATCAGCGTCGGCACCACCGGCACGTTAATGGTCTCCGCGAAGTTCACCAGCAGTTCGGATGCATCGGCATTGATGACGCCGCCACCGGCCACGATCAGCGGCCGCTCGGCCACGTTCAACATTTCGAGCGCGCGCTCGATCTGCGCGCGCGTCGCGGTCGGCTTGTAGACCGGCAGCGGCGCATAGGTCTCATCGTCGAATTCGATCTCGGCGAGTTGCACGTCGAGCGGCAGATCGATCAGCACAGGACCCGGACGCCCCGAGCGCATCAGGTGAAACGCCTGGCTGAACACGCGGGGTACAAGGCCGGGCTCGCGCACTGTGACCGCCCATTTCGTCACCGGCTTTGCGATCGACTCGATGTCGATGGCCTGGAAATCCTCCTTGTAGAGCCGCGCCCGCGGCGCCTGCCCGGTGATGCAGAGGATCGGAATGGAATCGGCGATCGCCGAATAGAGCCCGGTGATCATATCGGTACCCGCCGGCCCCGACGTGCCGATGCAGACGCCGATATTGCCGCATTTGGCGCGGGTATAGCCCTCCGCCATGTGGGAGGCGCCTTCGACGTGGCGCGCAAGGATATGCCGGATCGAGCCACGCTTCTTCAGCGCCGAATAGAGCGGATTGATCGCCGCGCCGGGAACGCCGAACGCGCAATTGACCCCTTCCTTCTCCAGAATACGCACCGCCGCATCGACCGCCCGCATCTTCGCCATCTCGCGCCTCGCTGATGTTGCATCGGCGCGATGATCACGGGAGCGCTCGACAATCTCAACGACGCTGATTTTGTTTCCCACGATACGGAATGAACAGTGAAAAACCGCGCCAGATCAAACGATTGGATCGCCGATGGAATGAAAGCATGCGACAGCAGCGGAAAGAATGCCAATTTGGGGGAACGATTCAATCCGATTGTCAACTTGCCTCACTATGTTGATCCATCTTGCTGGAAGATGGCCGGGCCGGAGCAAAGCCCGGATGTCGTCGTACGCACACGCATCCTCGCTGTTATCGATTATCTGAGCCGTATTCAGCAAAAGTAGCAACCGACGAGCATCAGATTACTTGCTCCCGGCCGAGAGCTCGTTCGTTCGACGACGGTGATTTAAGAGCGCTGAAGTCAAACTCAAAAGCGAATACCGCCTTCCAACCACCGCATCTATTCGCTTCGCTGGCCCCCGTTCTTGATAGCGAGCGAGGCTTCGCACCATTTAGCGATGCGCAGCAGCTTCAGGTTTTCGCCGAATGGCGCGACAAGCTGGATGCCCATGGGCAGGCCGTTCGACCCGATGCCAGCGGGCAACGCGATCGCCGGAACCCCGAGAGTTGTCCAAGGCACGCACAGGCCAGGGTCGCCCGTATCAGACAATCCTTCCGGCGCTTCGCCAGTTGCTGCGGTCGTGAGAACAGCGTCAAAACCCGCGAGCGCGCGGGTAAAGTCGGCGCGCAGCGCAAGCTGCTTGGCGCGGGCGGAAATATACTCGGTCGCGGAAATCGGCGCGCCGCGTTCGACAAGGGCCTGAAGCCGGGCGCTGGTCTTGTCCGGGAAACGTGTGACCAGATCACCGAAATTCGCCGCCCCCTCCGCGCCGCAGAGCGTAGCGGAGAGCGCCGGCAGTTGCTCGAACTCCGCAGGCAACGCAAACGGCTCGACGATCGCTCCGGCATCTCTGAAGAGAATGGCGACTTGCGCGAGCAACGTGCTTTGGCTTTCGTCCAAGGGCGGCGTTGCCGCCGGACGAAGCCACGCTATCCGCGGCGCGGGAAAAGGATCGACGCCTTCAGGAGAAATCTGGAACGGCGCCTGCGGAGAAGCACCGGGGCCGCCCGCCAGCAGCGCCAGCAGATACGCGGCGTCATCCACACTGCGGGCGAACAGGCCGAGGTGGTCCAGGGACTGAGAGAGCGGATGGACGCCCTTCAGGCTGATGGTGCCAAAGCTGGGTTTTAATCCCACCACACCACAATAGGCGGCAGGTCGCAGGATCGAACCCAGCGTCTGCGTGCCCAGCGCCGCTTGCACCGAGCCGCTTGCTACGGCTGCCGCAGAGCCGGACGATGAACCGCCGGGCGTATGCCTTGGATTCCACGGGTTGCGGGTGGGGCCGGGTTCGCGCCACGCGAATTCGGTGGTGACCGTCTTGCCGAGAACTGTTGCCGAGAGATCTTTCAGGCGGCTGACCACCCAGGCATCCTCATTCGGCTGGTGATCCGCATACACCGGCGAGCCATAGGTGGTCGGCATATCGGCCGTGTCTATGAGATCTTTCACGCCTATTGCGACGCCTGCAAGTGGTCCATTTCCCGCTGAAACGATCGGCGGTTTGGACGGCAAATAAGTGAAGGCGCGAAGGTCGGGTTCGACAGCCGCGGCGCGCGCGTGGCTGACCGCAATCAGGTTCTGCGCTTGTGCCAAGCCCCCCGCGATCATGCGGACGATTTCGACGACCCCACAGTGGTCTTGCGCGAAGTTCATTTCCGGATGGACCTGTAACCGAGGTGAGAAAGGTCTAAAGGCAAACGGCTCCGGGTTCAGCCCGAAGCCGCGGCGACGAAGGTCGGCGACGAAGATCAGCAAAAGCTCAGTTCGTGGATATCGCCTTTTCGATATAGGTTCTTGGAACAAAGGTCTTGTAGTCAGGCTGGGCGGCGAGATTGCCGAGCGCGATCTGCGTCTCGAGCGCAAGCTTCAGCGCGTCGGGCGTGATATCGACACTGGTGGGGTAAACGTTGTCGGCAAGCATGCGCTTCACCGCCGCTTCCACCACGGCAGGCTCAAGATTCGGGAATTCCTTCTGAGCGATTTCCACCGTGCGCGCCTCGTTCTTGTGCATGAAACGCACCGCCATTTCGAGGCCATTGGTCAGCCGCTGGGCAAGGTCCGGATCGACATCGTTGCGCGCGGTGATGGTAGAGAAGGCATAGGCGCCGTACAGTTTCGGGAAGCCGACCACCACCTTCATGCCCTTGGCCACCACCTGGTCGAGGCCGGGCTCGTACATGACCGCCACTTTGGCCTGGCCGGCAACGAAGGGGCCGGGCTCGGTGCCGAGCGGAACCTGGATCATCTCCACGTCCTTGCTGGCATCCATGCCATTTTCCTTCAGCAGCTTGATGAACAGCGAGGTGCTGGTGGTCGGCATCAGGCCAGTCACGATCTTCTGTCCCTTGAGATTTTTCACACTGTCGAACTTGAAGTCGGGCGTGGCGGCGATCCATACCGCGGCACCATTCACGACGTTGGCGATCGTGTTCACCGGTGCGCCCTTGGACGCAGCGATGGCTGTCCATTCGGGTCCATGAAGCGAGAATTGCGCACTCTTGGAGATCACGGCCGAGAGAGCAACGCTTCCGGAGCCGGCGCTTTCCTTGTTGAGATCAAGCCCCTGCTTCTCGAAAAAGCCCTCGTTCATGCCGACATAGAGCGGCAGATATAGCAGCGATTGAAACGCCTGAGAAATGGTCGCCTTCTTCATCTCGGCGGAAGCCGGCCCTGCTGCGGCTATGCCGAGCGCAAGAGCGAGGGCAACGGAAAGAGTGCTCAATTTCGGAATTCGCCGTCTCATTTTAGAAGTCTCCTGAAAGAAGATCAAACGTTGATCTGCGTGCCGCCCTGCTGTTGCTTCCAGGGAAGCAGCCAGTTCTCGATGACCTCGACCAAGTGGTAGAAAAGAAAGCCAACGAGCATCAGCGTGAACAGGCCGGCCCACACCGTATTGAGATCATAAAGACTCGAGGCCACGTAGATGACGTGGCCGAGACCATGCTGGGAAGAGATGAATTCCCCCACGACCGCGCCCACCAGGGCGAAGCCGATATTGATCCGAAAGGTGGCGATGATCGCGGGTAAGGTAGAGGGCGCGATCACCCGCTTGAAGATCTGCTGCTTGGACGCGCCCATGGAGAAAAGCAGCGCCTGGAGATCTTTGTCCGCGTCCTTTGCCGCCTGGTAGGCGGTGATGAGAGCGACGATGGAGGTGAGCGAGATCGCGAGCGCGACCTTCGATAGCAAGCCGGTGCCGAACCACAGGATGATGATCGGCGCCAGCGCGATTTTCGGCACCGAGTTGATGGCCGCGATGAACGGTTCCACCAGCCGCGCCACGAACACCGAGTACCACAGCGCAAGGCCGATGACCGAACCGATCACGGTACCGAAGGCAAATCCCAGGATTGCCTCGAATATTGTGTAACCGGTGTCAGTGAAAAGAGAGCCGTTCGCGATGGAGCCGATGAGGTTGCGCAGAACGCCGCTCGGCTGACCAACGAGGAAGCCCGACAACCATCCCCATCGCACCGCCGCTTCCCACAGCAGGAAGAAACCGACGACGGCAAGGATCTGAAGCGCGCTTCGTCCGATAAGGGAATCGAACACGTTGCGGCGCTTTTTCTCGCGTCGGCGAGCGGGCGCCGCGGTTTTTACAAGTTGAGCCGTTTCCGTCATGCACTCTTCCTGGTCTGGATATCGAGCTCCGCGCAGAGCGTGTGGAAATAACCGGAGAAGCGAGGATCGCTTCGCGCCGCGATCGGCGAATGTTCGTTCAGCGCGATGTCGTGAACGGCCTTCACGCGCGCCGGACGTTGACTGAGCACCACCACGCGTTTGGAAAGCGCCACTGCCTCATCGATGTCATGGGTCACGAGGATCACGGTCTTGTGAAAGGTTTCCACCGCCTCCATCAGAATGCCCTCGAGATACAGCCTCGTCTGATAGTCGAGCGCCGAGAACGGCTCATCGAGGAGCAGGATGTCGGGATCGAGCACGAGAGTGCGGATCAAGGCCACGCGCTGACGCATGCCGCCGGACAGCATCTTGGGATATGAGTTCTCAAAGCCGGAAAGACCGAACGTGCTGAGATATTCTCTCGCGGTATCCAGAGCCCGTTTTGGATCGACGCCCTTGGTCTCAAGGCCGAGCAGAACGTTGTCCAGCACCGTACGCCAAGGAAAAAGTAAGTCCTTTTGCATCATATAGCCCACGCGGCCGCGCAAGCTTTCCACTTCCTGGCCGCGATAGAGCATGACGCCATCATCGGGATCCACGAGGCCGGCGATAATATTGAACACCGTCGTCTTGCCACAGCCGCTCGGGCCAATGATGCTGACGAAATCACGCTCATGGATATCGAAGGTTAAGCCGTCGAGAACCTGCGTCGCTGCTTCCTTTCCAGGAAAGCTCTTACGGATGCCGTTCAAACGAAGTTGCACTTTGGGCGATGACATGGTGTCTCCTGTCCACCATGCACTTCAAGCAACCACCGTGCCAAACGCGACGGCATAAGTGCGCAAGAAATTGCGCCGTTGAGCGTGCGTTCCGTCAGGATGAGCTTCTTGCTGCCTTCGATTCGAGCACGTGCTGCCTTTTTGCAGCCAGCGCATTTTTCCCTCTCAGGGTGTCGCGCACGAATGCTGAGATTCCGTATCGCAGTGTCTCCAGTCAGCCATTGTGCGATTCAGCGGAACGGAGTTCGTCCGCTCCACCCGCCAGTTCAGACGTCAACCCTGTTCTGCTCTCGCAAGCACATCTAGGTGAACAAATCGGCTCAGTTCAATCGCAGCTCCGTGATGTGCCGCGGATCCGGGCTCAGCTCATTGCGCTCCACGCGCTTGACGAGGTCGGTCAGCACGGCATTGGCCGTGCAGGACAAGCCGATCTTCTCGCCCTCGCGCACCACGAAACCGTTGAGGAATTCGATTTCGGTGCGCCGGCCTTTCTGCATGTCTTGTCCCATCGAGGGACGCTGCTCGGATGAAGTGCGCTTGCCGTCCTTGAAGCGCTGCTCGTCGCAGACGCGCATTGCCGTCTCGTCGCCCTCTCCGGCACGCGCGATCGTCTCGGGCGGCAGGTGCAGGATCTCCTCCAATTGATAGCCGAGCGCCTGGCCGACGCGGATCGCTTCGCTGCCGAGCCGGGTGGAGAAACGGCGGATCGGTTCGCTCTGCAACATGTCTCCGCCCGGCAGACCCGTGCAGGCCGAGAGCCCATTGCCCATGACATTGGCGACCAGTTTCGACCAGCGTTCGCCCCACAGATTGCCGGTGACTTTGGCGCTGTCGGAGTAGCCCACCAGTCGGCAGATTTCTTCCGCCCGCGCCGTGATACGGCCGTGCACTTCACCGGCGCGAAATACAGTGTGCGCCGCCCCGCCCTTGCCGGCGCCTCGGTGGATATGGCCGGGCTCAGGCAGGTTGACCGTGATGCTGCTGGCAATGCATCCGAGCGTCTTGCCCCAGCCGACGATGCCGGCAATCGTCTCTTCATTCATGCAGTTCTGCAGCGACACGACATAGCCGTCCGGCGCCAGATACTGCTGGACCAGCATGGTGGCCCAGGCCGTGTCGTAGGATTTCATGCAGACGAAGGCGATGTCGACCGGCTTCTCCTTGGCGAGCTGCTGCGCGTCGGTGACGTGCAGCGCGCGCACGCGAACCGAGAATTCCGCGACGTCCCTTGCGTGGGTGACGCGCAGTCCGTGCTTCCTCATGTGGTCGATGTGCTCAGGCCAGGGATCGATGAAGGTCACGTCCTCGCCCGCCTGCACCATATGGGCACCGACATACCCGCCGACGGCACCAGCCCCAACGATCGCTATCTTCCGACCCATGGTTTCTCCCCGGCATTTTCTCGCGGCCAGGGAAGCAACCGGTCCACTGGCCCGTTGCCGCCCACTCTAATGGATTTGGGCCCTCCGCCAAATGCACGCGTCGCGCTGCAGGGCGGCGTCGGCGTCATGACGGCTGAACGATCAGTCAGGCTTCGTCGCAGGCATCACGCCACCGAGCGCAACTGTCAGCTCGGCGGCCACCTCGCGCACGGTCTGGCCGAGTCCGGCCAGCCTATCGTCGGTCAGGCGGCTGGTCATGCCTGATACCGAGATCGCCGCGAGCGGCTCGCTGCAATCGTTGTAGACGACGGCGGCGATGCAGCGCAGCCCCATGCAGGCCTCCTCGTCGTCGACGGCGTAGCCTTGGCGGCGGACACGTTCGAGTTCCCTGAACAGGTCGCTCGGCCGCGTGATCGTCTTCTCGGTCAGGCGCGGCATGCCATGATGGCGGATGATCGCGCTGACGTCCTCATCCGAATATGTCGCCAGCACCGCCTTGCCGACGCCGGAGGCAACCATCGCCACGCGACCGCCGACCTTGGTCAGCGAACGCATGATCTCGCGGCTCTCCATGCGGGTGAGCACGACGATGAACTCGTCGTCGACCACGGCGAGGTTGGCGGTCTCACGCGTGAGGTCGCGCAGTTTGCGCAAATAGGGAACTGCCTGGGCGGTGAAGTTGCGGCGCCTCGCAAAGGTGGCACCGACGGTGAAGCTGCGGGCGCCGACATGCCATTTCGATTCGGTGCGGTCGAATTGCACGAAGCGGCGGCTTTCGAGCGTTGCCAGCAGACGGTGCACGGTCGAGGTCGACAGCCCCGTGCGGATCGCAAGATCGCTCAGGCGGTAGCCTTCGTCGTCTTCGGCGAGCGTCTCGATGATCGAGAGCGCGCGGTCGACGGATTGTACGCCGCCGTCGCGGCTTTCGTAATCGTCGGCGGTGGATTTCGGCGCAAGCGCCTTGCGCCGGATCACGTCCCTCTTCATCGCGACCTGCTTCAGCCCTTGCGGAAGACGCGTTCGCTATCGGATTGGCCAGTTTGTTCGGTCCCTGGACCGAAATGCCGCTCCGGATTTCTCCGAAGCGGCGTTTTCACATTCGTTACAGCAGGCCCGCGCCACGCGCCCATTTGTACTTGGCCCCTAACACCTCGACAGGCAGTTCGGTCGAATAGGCATAGGCCGGAATGCCGTGCTGGTAGAGATATTCGGCAGCCTCCTCGACCTCGACGTCGCCGGCGAGCGAGGCCACCATCGGCTTCACGAAGCCCTTGGCCTCCATCTCCTTCTTCACTTCGACCATGTTGCGCGCGAACACCATTGGCGGCGTCACGATCGTGTGCCAGTAGCCGAGGATCAGCGCGTGGATGCGATCATCGGACAGACCGAGCTTCACCGTGTTGACATAGGTGATCGGCGGCTCACCACCGGTGATGTCGACGGGATTGCCGGCGGCGCCGAACGGCGGGATGAACTTGCGGAAGGCAGCATCGAGGTCCGGCGGCATCTGCATCAGCGACAGGCCATTGTCGACCACGGAGTCGGACAGCAGCACGCCCGAGCCGCCGGCGCCGGTGATGATCAGCACGTTCTCACCCTTGGGCGTCGGCAGCACCGGCACGCCGCGGGCGAATTCGAGCAGTTGTCGCAAGCTGCGGGCGCGGATCACGCCGGACTGCTTGAACACGTCCTCATAGATCTTGTCGTTGCCGGCGAGCGCGCCGGTGTGCGACGATGCAGCCTTGGCGCCCGCCGAGGTACGGCCGGCCTTCAGCACGATCACCGGCTTCTTCTTTGAGACCCGCTTGGCGGCTTCGGCAAAGGCGCGGCCGTCCTTCAGGTCTTCACAGTGCTGCGCGATCAAATTGGTGTTCGGGTCCTGCTCGAAGAAGGCGAGCAGATCGTCCTCGTCGATATCGGACTTGTTGCCGAGGCCGACGATCGCGGAAACGCCCATCTTCGCCGAACGCGAGAAGCCGATGATCGCCATGCCGATGCCGCCGGACTGCGATGACAATGCCGCATGGCCCTTGACGTCGTAGGCCGTGCAGAAGGTCGCGCACAGATTGGCCGGCGTATAATAGAAGCCGTAGATGTTCGGCCCCATCAGGCGGATATCGTACTTCTTGCCGACCTCGACGATCTCGGCCTGCAATTCAGGCGCGCCGGCTTCGGCAAAGCCGGACGGGATCAGTACGGCGCCGGGAATTTTCTTCTCGCCGCATTCGGCGAGCGCACCGGCGACGAATTTCGCGGGGATCGCGAACACGGCGACATCGATCACCCCGGGCACATCCTTGACGCTCTTGTAGGCCTTGTAGCCGAGGATCTCGGGCGCCTTCGGGTGGATCGGATAGATCTCGCCCTTGTAGCCGCCGTTGATGAGGTTCTTCATCACTGAGTTGCCGATCTTGCCGTCTTCGGCGGAGGCGCCGATCACGGCGACCGCCTTCGGCTGCATAATGCGGTTCATCGCGGCGACGATTTCCTCGGTGGGTCGCGGCGCCGGGCGCGGCTTGTAGTCGAAATCGACGACGATACGCACGTCGGCGGCGATCGCATCCTTCTTGGTGGCGAACACCGGATTGAGGTCGAGCTCGACGATTTCGGGGAAATCGCTGACCAGCCGCGACACCTTGACGATGACGTCTGCGAGCGCCTCGCGGTTGACGGGATCGCCGCCGCGCACGCCCTTCAGCATCTCATGCGCCTGGATGCCGTCGAGCATCGACAGCGCGTCTTCCTTGGTCGCCGGCGCGAGGCGGAAGGTGATGTCCTTCAGCACTTCGACCAGCACACCGCCGAGGCCGAAGGCGACCAGCTTGCCGAACGAGCCATCGGTGATCGAGCCGATGATCACCTCGGTGCCGCCGCCCAGCATCTGCTGGACCTGCACGCCCTCGATCTTGGCGTCGGCCTTGTATTTCTTGGCGTTGGCGAGAATCGTCTCAAAGGTTTTCTCGGCGTCAGCCGCGGTCTTGACGCCGACCACGACGCCGCCGGCCTCGGTCTTGTGGAGAATGTCCGGCGAGACGATCTTCATCACCACCGGGAAGCCCATGCCGGACGCGATCCGCGCCGCCTCGGACGCCGACTTGGCGACGTCCTCCTTCGGGACCGGGATCCCGTAGGCATCGCAGACCAATTTGCCCTCCGGCGCCGTCAGGCTCGTGCGCTTGTCCGCTTTGACCGCATCGAGAACCTTGCGGACTGCATCCTTTGAATTTGACATCGGCTTCCTCCCAGGACAAATTTGATGGCATTTGGTATGCCAGAAGCCAAAAAGTCAAGCCGGTCTTCTCTCGCCTGATGCAGAAAACAATGGCAACTTGACATTCTGGTATTTGGCATGCCAAAAACCTGATGGTATTTCTTCTGCTAAGAAGACGTCTCCGAAACGGAGGAGACGAGTCGTGGCAACACCTAAGGAAACCAAGGCACCGCCTGCTATGGCTGAGGCAGATATTGCGATCGTCAGGATCGCGCCAGAGACGAGCTTCAAGAACAAGGCTTATGAGGCCTTGAAGGAAGCTATTCTCAAGATGGACATCTATACGACGCCCGAGCCGGTGATGCTCGACGAGCGCGCGTTGTCCGAGCGCCTCGGCGTCAGCCGCACCCCGATCCGCGAAGCGATCGCCATGCTCGAGCAGGACGGTTTCGTCAAAACCGTGCCGCGCCGCGGCATCGTCGTGGTCCGCCGCACCAAGACCGAGATCGTCGACATGATCCGCGCCTGGGCCGCGCTCGAGAGCATGGCCGCACGGTTGATCACGACCACCGCGCGCAAGAAGGACATCACGGCGCTGCGCGACTACTTCAAGGATTTCAACAGCGACCGCCGGCCGGAAGATCACATCGAGGAATATTCCAAGGCCAACATCGCCTTCCATCAGGCGCTGATCTCGCTGTCCGAGAATCAGGTCCTGGTCGATATGACCAACGACATCCTGTTGCATGTGCGCGGCTACCGGCAGCTCACGATCGGGCGGAAGGATCGCACCGCGACATCGCTACCCGAGCATCTCGGCATCATCGAGGCGCTCGAGGCGCGCGACACCGAGCTCGCGGAAAAGCGCGCGCGCGACCACACGCTTGGCCTTGCTGCTTACGTCGAAGCGCACGGCCAAGAACTGTTCACTTAACGAGAACTTTTCACTTAAAGCGTCACTCAGAAGACGACGAACTCGTCCGAACCAGAAAAGCCAGAGGGAGACCAGGCCCATGCTAAATACTGCCACCAAGACGACTGAAGCACCGGGCACGGAACAAGAGCTGACGGACGGATTCCATCTCGTCATCGACGCGCTGAAGCTGAATGGCATCGACACCGTCTACGGCGTGCCGGGCATTCCGATCACGGATCTCGGCCGCATGGCGCAGGCGGCGGGCATTCGCGTGTTGTCGTTCCGCCATGAGCAGAACGCGGGCTACGCGGCGGCGATCGCCGGCTTCCTGACCAAGAAACCCGGCGTCTGCCTGACCGTGTCGGCGCCCGGCTTCCTCAACGGCCTCACCGCGCTCGCGCACGCCACCACCAACTGCTTCCCGATGATCCTGGTCTCCGGTTCCTCGGAGCGCGAGATCGTCGACCTGCAGCAGGGCGACTATGAGGAAATGGACCAGCTCGCGATCGCCAAGCCGCTCTGCAAGGCGGCGTTCCGCGTGCTGCATGCGCAGGATATCGGCATCGGCTTTGCCCGTGCGATCCGTGCCGCGGTGTCCGGCCGTCCCGGCGGCGTCTATCTCGACCTGCCGGCAAAACTGTTCTCGCAGGTGATGAACGCCGAAGCCGGCCAGAAGTCGCTGGTGAAGGTGATTGATGCGGCGCCGGCGCAGATCCCTGCCCCGTCGGCGGTCAACCGCGCGCTCGACGTGCTCAAGGGCGCCAAGCGTCCGCTGATCATCCTCGGCAAGGGCGCGGCCTACGCGCAGTCCGATGACGCGATCCGCAGCTTCGTCGAGAAGAGCGGCGCGCCGTTCCTGCAGATGAGCATGGCCAAAGGCCTGCTGCCCGACACGCATCCGCAATCCGCAGGCGCCGCCCGCTCGACGGTGTTGAAGGATGCCGACGTGGTGATGCTGATCGGCGCCCGCCTCAACTGGCTGCTCTCGCATGGCAAGGGCAAGACCTGGGGCGACGCGCCGAAGAAATTCATCCAGGTCGATATCGAGCCGAAGGAGATGGATTCCAACGTCGAGATCGCAGCTCCCCTGGTCGGCGATGTCGGCTCCTGCGTCACTGCTTTGCTCGAGGGCATGGGCGGCAACTGGCCGGTGGCGCCCGCCGACTGGACTACAAAAGTCAACGCCAAGCGCGACGAGAACGTCGCCAAGATGGCGCCGAAGCTGATGAGCAATGCCTCGCCGATGGATTATCACGGCGCGCTCGGCGTGCTCCGCACCGTCATCAAGGAGCGGCCCGACGCCATCCTCGTCAACGAAGGCGCCAACACGCTCGACCTCGCCCGTGGCGTCATCGACATGTACCAGCCGCGCAAGCGGCTCGATGTCGGCACCTGGGGCGTGATGGGCATCGGCATGGGCTATGCGATCGCAGCCGCCATCGAGACCGGCAAGCCGGTGCTCGCGGTGGAAGGCGACAGCGCCTTTGGTTTTTCGGGCATGGAGATCGAGACCATCTGCCGCTACGACTTGCCGGTCTGCGTCGTGGTCTTCAACAATGACGGCATCTATCGCGGCACCGACACCAATTCGGCCGGCGCCGATCCCGCCACCACGGTGTTCGTGAAGGGCGCGCGCTACGACAAGATGATTGAGGCGTTCGGCGGCGTCGGCGTCAACGCGACCTCGCCGGATGAATTGAAGCGTGCCGTCAATGCGGCGATGGACTCCGGCAAGCCGACGCTGATCAACGCGGTGATCGATCCGGCGGCGGGTTCGGAGAGCGGCCGCATCGGCAATCTCAATCCGCAGAGCGTTCTGAAGAAGAAGTGACGGATCAACTGAACGGCGTCATTCCCCGCGAAAGCGGGGAATCCAGTAGCCGCCGAGCTATCGTGAGGCGAACACTGAGCCCGACTGAATCGACGGTGATTACTGGATGCCCGCCTTCTCGGGCATGACAGCAACAGGTAGTAACAAGGAGAGGACAGATGACTAAGGCGCTCACGGGCGTTCGCATTCTCGATTTCACCCATGTCCAGTCGGGACCGACCTGCACCCAGCTCCTGGCCTGGTTCGGCGCCGACGTGATCAAGGTCGAGCGCCCCGGCGTCGGCGACATCACGCGTGGCCAGTTGCAGGACGTCCCGAACGTGGACAGCCTGTATTTCACCATGCTCAACCACAACAAGCGCTCGATCACGCTCGACACCAAGAACCCGAAGGGCAAGGAAGTCCTGACCGCGCTGATCAAGAAGTGCGACGTGCTGGTGGAGAATTTCGGCCCCGGCGTGCTCGACCGCATGGGCTTTCCCTGGGAGAAGATCCAACAGATCAACCCGCAGATGATCGTGGCCTCGATCAAGGGCTTTGGCCCCGGTCCGTATGAAGACTGCAAGGTCTATGAGAACGTCGCGCAGTGCACCGGCGGCGCAGCCTCGACCACCGGCTTCCGCGACGACGTGCCGCTCGTCACCGGCGCGCAGATCGGCGACAGCGGCACCGGGCTGCATCTGGCGCTCGGCATCGTCACCGCCCTGTTCCACCGCACCAAGAGCGGCAAGGGCCAGCGGGTCACCGCTGCGATGCAGGACGGCGTGCTCAACCTCTGCCGCGTCAAGCTGCGCGACCAGCAGCGCCTCGCGCATGGCCCGCTCAAGGAATACAGCCAGTTCGGCGAAGGCATTCCGTTCGGCGACGCCGTGCCGCGCGCCGGCAATGATTCCGGCGGCGGCCAGCCCGGGCGCATCCTGAAGTGCAAGGGCTGGGAGACCGATCCCAACGCCTACATCTACTTCATCACGCAGGCGCCGGTCTGGGAGAAGATCTGCGACGTGATCGGCGAGCCCACCTGGAAGACCGATCCGAACTATGCCAAGCCGCCGGCCCGTCTGCCGCGGCTGAACGAGATCTTCGCCCGCATCGAGCAGTGGACCACGACCAAGACCAAGTTCGAGGCGATGGAGATCCTCAACCAATACGACATCCCCTGCGGCCCGATCCTGTCGATGAAGGAACTCGCCGAGGACCAGTCGCTGCGCGCGACCGGCACCGTGGTCGAGGTCGACCACCCCACCCGCGGCAAGTA
Organism: Bradyrhizobium sp. Ses1; assembly: GCF_059512365.1. NCBI lineage: Bacteria > Pseudomonadati > Pseudomonadota > Alphaproteobacteria > Hyphomicrobiales > Nitrobacteraceae > Bradyrhizobium > Bradyrhizobium sp. Ses1. The sequence goes on along the minus strand of NZ_JCAMOQ010000013.1, from coordinate 169,878 downwards.
TCTGTCGGTCGGCAACCCGATCAAGCTCTCGGACAGCCCGAGCGAGGTGCTCCGCTCGCCGCTGCTCGGCGAGCACACCGACGAGGTTCTGCGCCAGGTGCTGGGCTTCAGCGATCACCAGGTCGCCGAGATCCACGACTCCGGCGCACTCGACCCGCCGCAGAAGCAGGCGGCCGAGTAAGAAGGCCATCAAGCTGGAAACATAGGCCGCCGGGAACCCCCGGCGGTCTTTTTGCCATTTGGGATGCCTGATAACTGATCTATGCTGCATTGCAAAAGACGGATGCTGCTATGCAAACAAATGCGTTGTTGCTGGCATCTGGTATACATAGATTGTCCCCAGATCACGAAGCGGTAGTTCCGCTGCAACTTCAGAAGGGGACATCATGTCCAAGACTGCTTCCATCGCGATTTCGGCCCCGACCTCGCTGTGGGGACGTTTGCTGGCCACGATCGATCGGCTGCTGATGAAGAGCGCCGAGATCTCGATCCGCAACGGCGACTTGCCGCGCTTCGGCCTCTAAGGCTTCGCAGCGATGCCAATTCCGGCGCCAACGCCGTCGAGGTAGCGCCGCCGAGAACCACATTTTCTTTGAACGAATGGCCCCTGCTCCGGGGCCATTTCTTTTTCTTCCGGAATGACCGGTGACGGCCCAACTGCGACAAAGTAGCTCGGAAAGTGGTCCACCGCGCCGATTGTTTGCAAGCTGGTATGTCGCATACCTTAGAGTAGTACGCTAGCCGACAACAACCAGCCTGAGGGCGTCAGTCCGGCGCAAGAGGCCAAGGGCGATCTAACCTTCCCGGCTCCTCCAGGGGATCGAGCATTATTCGAAAGAAGCGGATGCCGCGCCTGAACAGCCCTCATACAGTTCCAATCGGCAGCACGATCGTAACAGGTGATCGATCACCGGAAAGACGCCGTATGACCCGAAGCACGTGATCGAGACGGGTTGCTCGCAAGCCGACAAAGAGCGGCGCGTTCAAAGTTCGACAGGGAGGACACCAGATGAAGCATTCCATTCTGCATGTTGCATTGGCAGCCGTCGCAGCGTTGTGCGCGAGCGGTACCGCGGCCTCCGCCGCCTGGGAGCCGGTTCGTCCGGTCGAGTTCATCGTACCCGCCGGCACAGGCGGCGGTGCCGATCAGATGGCGCGCACGATCCAGGGCATCGTCACCAAGCACAACCTGATGAAGCAGCCGATGGTCGTCATCAACAAGGCGGGTGGCGCCGGCGGTGAAGGCTTTCTCGATGTGAAGAGCTCATCGGGCAATCCCCACAAGATCATCATTACATTGTCGAACCTTTTCACGACGCCACTGGCAACCGGGATTCCCTTCAACTGGAAGGATATGACCCCCGTCGCAATGCTGGCGCTCGACGAATTCGTGCTCTGGGTGAATGCCGAGAAATCCTACAACAAGGTCGGCGAATATGTTGACGCCGTAAAGAAAGCGCCGGCCGGCACGTTCAAAATGGGAGGCACCGGCTCGAAGCAGGAGGACCAGATCATCACGGTCGCCGTCGAGAAGGCGATCGACACCAAGTTCACCTACATCCCCTACAAGGGCGGCGGCGAAGTCGCCGTTCAGCTCGTCGGCAACCACGTCGATTCGACCGTCAACAATCCGATCGAAGCGGTCGCGCAATGGCGCGGCGGCAAGCTCCGTCCGCTCTGCGTCTTCGACGCCCAGCCGATGGCCTATGACGAGCCGATCGCCGACGGCAAGAGCTGGAAGGATATTCCGACCTGCAAATCGCAGGGTCTCGAGATGGAGTATCTGATGTTGCGCGGCATCTTCATGCCGCCGAAGGCGACCAAGGATCACATCGAATATTACGTCGAACTGTTCAAGAAGGTGCGCGCCACGCCTGAATGGCAGGATTTCATGAAGAGCGGCGCATTCAACACCACTTTCCTGACCGGGGCCGACTACGCCAAGTGGGTCGAGGCGGAGCAAAAGCGCCACGAGGTATTGATGAAAGAGGCTGGCTTCCTCGCCTCGGCGAATTGATCCGGCGATATCAACCACGCTCGCACGAGCGTGCCCCTCGATTTCTAGAGCGTTTTCGAGCGAAGTGGAGACCGGTTCGCGTGAAGAAAACGCGTCAAAACAAGAATCTAGAGCTTCGGTTCTGATTCCATCAGAACCGAAGCTCTGTCCCGAGATCACGGTTCAGCCTGGAGGCTCTATGACTGCGCGTAGATCAGACGCTGCCGGCCCGACACACAAGACGATGGAAACCGGTATGACGCTGCTGATTGCAGCCTTCGGCATCATCGTGATCATCGGCAGCGTGAAGGCGGGCATCAGTTGGGGCGCGGAAGGCCCGCGCGCGGGTTTCTTTCCCTTCTACATTGGAATCTCCATCGTCGCAGCGAGCGCCATCAATCTCTGGAGCGCGCTGCGCGACCATGACGACCGATTGTTCGCGGAGTGGGGACAACTTCGCCAGGTGATGAGCGTGGTCGTGCCCACCGCGATCTATGTCGGTTCGATGCCCTTTGTCGGGCTCTATGTCGCCTCGATCATTTTCATCGGCTGGTTCATGCGGTGGCTTGGCGGCTACCGATGGCTCCCGACGGCTGCGGTGGCGTTCGGCATGCCCATCATCACCTATCTTGTCTTCGAACGCTGGTTCCTCGTTCCCCTTCCCAAAGGCCCTATCGAGGAATGGCTCGGCCTATAGAAGCCGTTCGCTATTGCAGGACGTATCGAAATGGAAGAACTCGCCAATCTTTTTCACGGCTTCGCCGTAGCCCTGCAGCCCTACAACATGATGCTGATGGTCGTGGGCATCATGCTCGGGGTGATCATTGGCGTGCTTCCCGGGCTCGGCGGCGCAAACGGCGTTGCGATCCTCTTGCCGCTGACCTTCAGCATGCCGCCGACATCGGCGATCATCATGCTATCCTGCATCTACTGGGGCGCATTGTTCGGTGGGGCCATCACCTCGATCCTGTTCAACATACCCGGTGAACCCTGGTCGGTGGCAACGACGTTCGATGGCTATCCGATGGCACAGCAGGGCAAGCCTGGCGAAGCGTTGACGGCAGCCTTCACCTCCTCGTTCGTGGGCGCACTGTTCGCTGTCGCCATGATCACGCTGGTTGCGCCGCTGGTCGCAAGCTTCGCGCTGCGATTTGGTCCTGCGGAAAAATTCGCTGTGTACTTCCTCGCGTTTTGCAGCTTTGTCGGGCTGAGCAAGGAGCCGCCTTTCAAGACCATCGCCGCGATGATGATCGGTTTCGCGCTTGCGGCCGTCGGCCTCGATTCGATCACAGGGCAGTTGCGATTGACGTTCGGGATCACCGAATTGCTCAACGGGTTCGATTTTCTGATCGCCGTCATCGGCCTCTTCGGTATCGGCGAGATCCTTCTGACAATGGAGGAAGGATTGAGCTTCCGCGGCGGCAACGCGAAAATCAATCTGCGCGTGGTGCTGCAAACCTGGAAAGAGCTGCCCGCATATTGGGTGACGTCATTGCGCTCGTGCCTGATCGGGTGCTGGATGGGTGTCACGCCGGCCGGAGCAACGCCGGCATCCTTCATGAGCTACGGCATCGCCAAGCGGCTGGCGAGGAACGGCAAGAATTTCGGCAAGGGAGAAATCGAGGGCGTGATCGCGCCGGAGACGGCAGCTCACGCCGCCGGCACCTCGGCATTGCTGCCAATGCTATCGCTCGGAGTGCCGGGATCTCCGACGGCGGCTGTTCTTCTCGGCGGCCTGTTGATCTGGGGCCTGCAGCCCGGCCCCATGCTATTTGTCGAGCAGAAGGAATTCGTCTGGGGTCTGATCGCCTCGATGTATCTCGGCAATCTCGCAGGCCTGCTCGTCGTGCTCACCTGCGTGCCGATATTCGCCGCGATCCTTCGCGTGCCGTTCAGCATCATTGCGCCCCTTATTCTGGTGCTCTGCGCAATCGGCGCCTATTCGGTTCACAACAGCACATTCGACGTGATGCTGATGCTGGTCTTCGGCGTGCTCGGCTATCTGCTCAAGAAGTGCAACTATCCTCTCGCCCCCTTGGTGCTGGCCATTGTGCTCGGCGACAAGGCGGAGGAGGCATTCCGGCAATCGCTGCTCGGATCGCAAGGCTCGCTCGCGGTATTTTTCTCAAATGGGCTGGTCAGCACCATCATGATCCTCGGGCTCGTTGCCCTTTTCTGGTCCGCGATTCAGGAAGGCTACAGCCGGCTGCGAACAGCGGCAGCCTGAGACGCAGCTTCTTCGAATCTGGGATATAAAATACCAACGATCGGAACGGCTAGGCGAGCGGTGTTGTCGCACTCCTCGCGCGTCCCACCTACCCGCTCATACCTCCTGATCCGCCAGTCTAAAGCGGGCGCGCCGAACTCGCTTTCCAAAGCTGACCTTCAGATCACCCGCGATGATTGCTGCGTGAATCCAGTCGCTTCACAGCGTCGATAGAAATTGCGCTGTGGACCAGCGTCTTGCGTTTGACGTGAACCCGTTCGGTTGAGCCAAGTTGTTGAGTCCGAGTATACCAACGCACGCCTGCGACATTTGCGCGCGCCTCACACCGATGCTTGAATGTTGGCATATTAAATACCAAGATAGCCGCCGCGCGTTCGGGACATAAGATAACAGAGGCGCGCCTTGGGAGGACCTATGACAGAGATGGTGCAGGCCGCGGCTCCGCCAACCGCCCGTGTCAGCGATACCTTTCGCTGGACACAACTTGCGATCGGCGTCGCAGCGATGGTGATGATCGCCAACTATCAATACGGGTGGACATTCTTCGTCCCCGACATTCAGAAAAAATTCGGTTGGGATCGCGCCTCGATCCAGTGGGCATTCACCCTGTTCGTATTGTTCGAGACGTGGCTGGTGCCGGTCGAAGGCTGGTTCGTCGACAAATACGGCCCGCGCATCGTGGTTCTCGTCGGCGGCATCCTCTGCGCCATCGGTTGGGCCATCAATGCCCAGGCGACCTCGCTCAACGGCTACTATCTCGGCATGATCATCGCTGGCATCGGCGCCGGCGGCGTGTACGGCACCTGCGTCGGCAACGCGCTGAAATGGTTTCCCGACAAGCGCGGTCTGGCGGCCGGCATCACCGCAGCCGGCTTCGGTGCAGGCTCGGCGCTGACGGTCGCGCCGATCCAGGCGATGATCAAGGACTCCGGCTTCCAGACCACCTTCCTCTATTTCGGTCTCGGCCAGGGCATCATCATCGTGCTGCTCTCCTTTTTCCTGCTCGCGCCGAAGTCCGGACAGGTTCCGATGGTCGCGCAGAACGCCAATCTGGTTCAGAGCCGGCGCAACTATCAGCCGACGGAAGTGCTACGCCAGCCGATCTTCTGGCTGATGTACTTCATGTTCGTGATCGTCGGCGCCGGCGGCCTGATGGTGACGGCGAACCTGAAGCCGATCGCTGTGGACTGGAAGATCGACAGTGTCCCGGTGACCCTGATCGGCATGACGATGACCGCCGTGACCTTCGCCGCGACCATCGATCGCGTCCTCAACGGCCTGACACGTCCGTTCTTCGGCTGGATCTCCGACATGATCGGCCGCGAGAACACGATGTTCATCGCCTTCGGCATGGAGGGCATCGGCATCTGGGCGCTCTACATGTGGGGTCATGATCCGATCTGGTTCGTGATCCTGTCGGGCTTCGTGTTCTTCGCCTGGGGTGAGATCTACTCGCTGTTCCCCTCCACCTGCACCGACACCTTCGGCTCGAAATTCGCGACCACCAATGCCGGCCTGCTCTACACCGCCAAGGGCACGGCCGCGCTGCTGGTGCCGCTTGCGAACTACGTGCAGCAGTCCGCTGGCAATTGGGACAATGTCTTTCTCATCGCCGCCGGCGCCAACATCCTGGCATCGCTGCTCGCCATCCTCGTGCTGAAGCCATGGCGCAAGGTCGTGGTGGAAAAATCGGGCGCATCGTAGATCGCGCAACAGAGTTGGTATGAAGCGCCCGGCCCACAGCCGGGCGCTTTTTTGCTGCGCTTCCGATTTCGAATTCGCCGTGACCGCCGAGCTGCGGCATGCCCTATACCGCACTGCAGCACAAGTTCGGCTTGCATTGTGGGATATAGTATACCAACATCCGCCCAGTGCTTGCGACGATAAGTCACAAACTCGCGACAGAAGGCCGCAACCGCAGGCACGCGCTCGGGAGGACTTGATGGTTTTAAGCAACGCCGCCGCCGCACCCTCGACACCTTCGTCCAGCGGCTTCCGCTGGTTTCAGCTCGCCATGGGCATCGTCTGCATGGCGATGATCGCCAACCTGCAATACGGCTGGACGCTGTTCGTCGATCCGATCGACGCGAAGCATCATTGGGGCCGTGCGGGCATCCAGCTCGCCTTCACGATCTTCGTGGTGACCGAGACCTGGCTCGTCCCCGTCGAAGCCTGGTTCGTCGACAAATACGGGCCGAGCATGGTGATCATGTTCGGCGGCGTGATGATCGCGCTGTCCTGGGTCCTCAATTCCTACGCGGATTCGCTGGCGCTGCTTTATACCGCCGCCGTGATCGGCGGCATGGGCGCCGGTGCCGTCTACGGCACCTGCGTCGGCAATGCGCTGAAATGGTTTCCGGACCGTCGGGGCCTCGCTGCCGGTGCAACCGCCGCCGGCTTCGGCGCGGGCGCCGCGCTCACCGTGGTGCCGATCGCAAGCATGATCGCCGCCAGCGGCTACCAGACCGCCTTCTTCGACTTCGGCATCGGGCAAGGCCTGATCGTGTGCGTGCTCGCCTTCTTCATTCGGCCGCCATCTGTCGCGATCCCTCCGAAAAAGAAGCAGCTCAACCTGCCGCAGACCAAGATTGATTTTACCCCGCCGCAGGTGCTGCGCAGCCCGATCTTCTGGGTGATGTACCTGGTGTTCGTGATGGTCGCCTCTGGCGGCCTGATGACCGCCGCACAGATCGCGCCGATCGCCGACGACTTCCAGATTGCCAAGACGCCGGTCTCGCTCGCCGGCATCCAGATGGCGGCACTGACGTTTGCGATCTCGCTCGATCGCGTCTTCGACGGATTCGGCCGGCCGCTGTTCGGCTGGATCTCCGACAATATCGGCCGCGAGTACACGATGTTCATCGCGTTCGGCACCGGCGCGCTGATGCTGCTGACGCTCTCGACCTATGGCGCCCATCCGATCGTGTTCGTGCTCGCGACCGCGGTCTATTTCGGCGTGTTCGGCGAGATCTACAGCCTGTTTCCGGCCACCAGCGGCGACACCTTCGGTGTGAAGTACGCCGCCACCAACAACGGCATGCTGTACACGGCGAAAGGCACCGCCTCGCTGCTGGTGCCGCTCGCCAGCATCGTTGCCAAGAATTTTGGCTGGCACGCCGTGTTCGTGATGGGCGTAGCGCTCAACGCGACGGCGGCGCTGATGGCGCTGTTCGTGATCAGGCCGATGCGACGCGCCTTCATCCTGGGCAACGAGACAGCGGCGGCAGAGGCGACCGCGCGCAGTGTCACGACAGCATGATCGCAGCCGCTGCGACCAGCGAAGGCGCACTCCGGTGCGCCTTTTCTTTTGCCAAAATTCAAAGGAATACAAAATACAACGATATTGATCAGCGAGACGCCGTTGTCCATCGGATGGAAAGCGTCAGTGTTACTTACTGTTTTTGCTATATTTTTCTGAAGGCATCTACTCCAGGTGCGTTGACAATTGGCATTTTGTATACCAGACTTGCGAGCGTTAACGAACCCAAGGAGGTTGCCATGCAAGTCGGAGATATTCTGCGCAAGAAAGCCGCCCGTGTCGCAACGGTTCGCATGAACGAGACGGTGGCGATCGCCGCGCAACTGATGCGTTCGGGCAATATCAGCGCGCTGGTGGTCAAGGATGTCGTCCGCACCGAGGGCAACACGGCAGTGGGCATGTTCACCGAGCACGACGTGGTGCGCGCCATCGCCGAGCATGGCGCGGCCGGCGCCAACATGCGCGTGTCGCACTTCATCTCGGTGCAGCAGCTCGTGTCCTGCACCTCGCGCGACTCGCTCGAGCATATCCGTCACCTCATGAACAGGCACAACATCCGCCACGTGCCGGTGATCGACGATTACAGCCTGATCGGCGTCATCAGCATCCGCGACATCGCAGCCGCATTCGACGAGCAGGCGATCGCCGCGCGGGAAGCCATTCCGGCTTGAAAGCACCCCAGCGTCAGCGCGCCGGTCTGAGACGTCCTCGCCACCGGCGCACGACCAGCGCTGAAACATCAACCCCGCCTCTTTTGCGAAACATCCCATGAAGATTTGCATTTACGGCGCCGGCGCGATCGGCGGCTATCTCGGCGTGCAGCTTGCGCGCGCGGGCGTGGAGGTGAGCCTGGTCGCACGCGGCGCCCATCTCGCGGCCATGAAGGCGAACGGGCTGAAGCTCCTGATCGGCGATGAAGAGCGCATCGTGCATCCCCGCTGCACCGACGATCCGGCCGAACTCGGCACGCAGGATTTCGTCATCATCTGCCTGAAGGCGCATTCGATCACCGGCGTGCTCGAACGGATGCAGCCGCTGCTCGGGCCGCACACGCGCGTCGTTACCGCAGTCAACGGCATCCCCTATTGGTACTTCCACAAGCACGGCGGCGATCATCAGGGCTCGACGCTGGAGAGCATCGATCCCGGCGGCCGGCAGTGGCGCGAGCTTGGCCCCGAGCGCGCGATCGGCTGCATCGTCTATCCCGCCACCGAGATCGAGGCGCCCGGTGTCATCCGCCACGTCTATGGCGACCGCTTTCCGCTCGGCGAGCCCTCCGGCGAAATCACCGAGGACGTGCAGCGTCTGTCTGATGTCTTCACCAAGGCGGGCATGCAGGCGCCCGTGCTCGAGCGCATCCGCGACGAGATCTGGCTCAAGCTGTGGGGCAATGTCTGCTTCAACCCGATCAGCGCCCTCACCCACGCGACCCTGGACGTGATCTGCTCCGATCCGCCGACGCGCGCGCTGTCGAAAGCGATCATGCTGGAGACGCAGGCGATCGCCGAAACCTTCGGCGTCAAGTTCCGTGTCGACGTCGAACGCCGCATCGAAGGCGCGCGCAAGGTCGGCGCCCACAAGACCTCGATGCTGCAGGACCTCGAGCGCAGCCGCCCGATGGAGATCGATCCGCTGGTCACCGTGGTTCAGGAAATGGGACGCCTGACCGGGATCCCGACGCCGTCGCTGGATGCGATGCTGGCGCTCGCTGCCCAGCGCGCCCGGATCGCCGGGCTCTACGACGGAAGGGTGCTTCCGTCGCCGGAAGCAAAAGTTGCGGCGGTCACGTGATGTTGCAGCGTAACGTGACCCATTGGCTTCGCTTCCGCCGCCAGGGCGAGACCGGCTTCGGCGTGCTGACGCCATCCGGCATCGCTGTGCATGACGGCGAGATGTTCGGCACCTCCAAGCCGAACGGACGAATACTCGCGCTGGAGGACGTCGAGCTGCTCGCCCCCTCCGAGCCAAGCAAGATCGTCGCGCTCTGGAATAATTTCCACGCGCTCGCCGCCAAGCTGCAGCAACCTGAGCCGGCCGAGCCGCTCTATCTGCTGAAAGCAACCACCAGCGTCACCGCACCGGGTGCCGTGATCGAGCGCCCCCTTTCCTATGACGGCAAGACTACCTATGAGGGCGAGCTCGGCATCGTGATCGGAAAGCCCTGCACCAACGTCTCTCCTGATGAGGCCGACGACTTCATCTTCGGCTACACCTGCGTCAACGACGTCACCGCCAACGACATCCTCAACCGCGACAAAACGTTTGCGCAATGGGCCCGCGCCAAGGGCTTTGACGGCTACGGCCCGTTTGGCCCCGTCATCACCGCAGGGATCGATCCGGCAAGCCTCGTCGTGCGCACCATCCTCAACGGCGCCGAGCGCCAGAACTACCCGATATCAGACATGATCTTCAGCGCGCAGGAGCTCGTCAGCAAGATCTCGCACGACATGACGCTCTTGCCCGGCGATCTCATCGCCTGCGGCACATCGGTCGGCGTCGGCGTCATGAAGGAGCCGGTCAACACCGTAACGGTGGCAATCGACGGCATCGGCGAGCTCACGAACGAATTCAGGCAGTAGCCGACGCCAATGGAGTGCCCCCTTCATTCGGGGGCTTTGGGTCGATCCGGCTAGAGCGTTTTCGAGCGAAGCATGCCCTCGGACTTGATCCGAGGGTGGATACCGGTTCGCGTGAAGAAAACGCGTCAAACAAGAATCTAGAGCTTCGGTTCTGATTCAATCAGAACCGAAGCTCTTGTTCCGCCTTGCGGAAACAACGCGGCGCTTTTGCATGATGGCGTTGCCCTGACCATCACCCGCCCCCGTGGACTTTTGCAGGGGGCGACGGCATCCTGCTGTCCGAAATTCTCGATAAACAGCGCGCGGTGGTCCGCGCCGGGGAAACAGAGGGCAGTAATGATCAAGACACGCTTCACCGAGCTTTTCGGCGTCGAGCACCCGATCGTGCAGGGCGGCATGCAATGGGTCGGACGCGCGGAACTCGTCGCTGCCGTCGCCAATGCCGGCGCGCTCGGCATGATCACGGCGCTGACCCAGCCGACGCCCGATGATCTCCGCAAGGAAATCGCGCGCTGCCGCGAGATGACCGACAAGCCGTTTGGCGTGAACCTGACCATCCTGCCTGCGATCAAGCCGCCGCCTTACGCGGAATACCGCCAGGTCATCATCGAGAGCGGCATCAAGATCGTCGAGACCGCGGGCAACAAGCCGCAGGAACATGTCGACGAGTTCAGGAAGCACGGCGTCAAGGTCGTGCACAAATGCACCAGCGTCCGCCACGCGCTATCGGCGGAGCGCATGGGCGTGGACGCGATCTCGATCGACGGCTTCGAATGCGCCGGTCATCCCGGCGAGGACGACACCCCCGGCCTGATCCTGATCCCCTGCGCGGCCGACAAGGTGAAGATCCCGATGATCGCCTCCGGCGGCTTCGGCGACGGCCGCGGCTTGGCGGCTGCGCTGGCGCTCGGCGCCGACGGCATCAACATGGGCACACGCTTCATGTGCACCAAGGAGAGCCCGATCCATCAGCTCGTCAAGGAGCGCATCGTCGCCAATGACGAGCGCGAGACCGAGCTGATCTTCCGCACCATGCGCAACACCTCCCGCGTCGCCAGGAACGCGATCTCGACCAAGGTGGTCGCGATGGAGAAGGAAGGCGCGAAATTCGAGGACGTGCGCGAACTCGTCGCCGGCGCCCGCGGCAAGATGGTCTACGCTAGCGGCGATGCCGACGAAGGCATCTGGTCGGCCGGCCAGGTGCAGGGCCTGATCCACGACATCCCGAGCTGCGCCGAACTGGTATCGCGCATCGTACGCGATGCGGAGGCGATCATCCGCGGCCGTCTCGAGAGCATGATTTCGGGGGCGCAGCGCCAGGCCGCCGAATAGAGCATTTTCGAGCGAAGCATGCCCTCGGACTTGATCCGAGGGTGGAGACCGGTTCGCGTGAAGAAAACGCGTCAAAACAAGAATCTAGAGCGGTCTTGCTGCCCAACCAAAGAGAAGAGCCGATGAAAGCCTATGTCTATGGCGCCAATGGCGCTGAGATCACCGACGTCGCCAAGCCAACGCCGAAGGGTACGCAGGTGCTGGTCAAGGTTCACGCCTGCGGCCTCAACCGCGCCGATCTCGGTATGACCAAGGGCCATGCCCATGGCAGTGCGGGCGGCGTCGGCACCGTGCTCGGCATGGAGTGGGCCGGCGAGGTTGCCGAGCTCGGACCTGACGCCAAGGGGGTCAAGGTCGGGGACAAGATCATGGGTTCCGGCAGCGCCGCCTTTGCTGAATACACGCTTGCCGATCACGGCCGGCTGTTCCGCGCGCCCTCGAACATGAATTTCGAGGACGCCGCCACCCTCCCCGTCGCACTCGCGACCATGCACAACGCCGTCGTCACCAATGGCGCGCTCCAGGGGGGACAGATTGTGCTGATCCAGGGTGCCAGTTCCGGCGTCGGGTTGATGGCGATGCAGATCGCCAAGCTCAAGGGCGCGAAGCTCGTGATCGGCTCCTCGACCGACGCGATGCGGCGCGGCCGGCTGAAGGATTTCGGCGCCGATCTCGCGATCGATTCCAGCGACCCCACCTGGGTCGAGCAGGTGCTGAAGGCAACCGGCGGCGAAGGCGTCGACCTCATCGTCGACCAGGTCTCCGGCAAGGTCGCCAACCAGAACCTCGCTGCGACCAAGATCAAGGGCCGCATCGTCAATGTCGGCCGGCTCGGCGGCACCCATGCCGATTTCAACTTCGACCTGCACGCGGCGCGCCGCATCCACTATATCGGCGTCACCTTCCGCACCCGCACTATCGAGGAGATCCGCGAGATCTTCGACGAGGTCCGCAAGGACATCTGGGGCGCGGTGGAATCGCGCAAGCTGCAACTGCCGATCGACCGCGTCTACAAGTTCGACGAAATCGGCAAGGCGTTCGAGCACATGGAAGCCAACAAGCACCTCGGCAAGATCGTGGTGACGCTGTAAGCGTCGATCGTGGGGTGGGCAAGGCGCAGCGTGCCCACCGTCCACGTTCGGTGCAAGAGAGGTGGGCACGCTGCGCTTTGCCCACCCTACCCGCCACGAATCTCCGGCAACTCCGCCACCGCGCCGTGCAGCTCGACCGGGGCTACGATGGCAGGTAGCACTCCACGTGATTGCGGAGTCAGTATCAGTCGAGTCCCTACCATGCGGCTCAGATTGCCCGTCCCGCTATGGTGGCCTGATAGCTATGGATCTGCTTGGCAGTCGTAATCGCCGCAAAAATCGCTGCCAAAGCGAATGCTATGGAAAAGGCGAAGAAAACAAAACGTGGCGTCATTGAGTGGGCTCCCTTTCAGGACCCCCCGGGCCATATCTAACGTGAATTCCGAGGCCTTCAAGGCGCGCACGGGCGGTCCACTTAGAATCCCGCAGACTGAAGGGCCACGCCTGTCGCGAAAGGCACAGCATCGGCTTTTCTCAAACGGCGTGGGATGGTCCCGCCATGTGCTCGGCCGTTTGCCCTCAGGTGAGGGAGTTGTCAGTGCGATTTGTGACGACGCCTTACGAGACGATAGACGCCATACCCGACTGCAACAAGAGCAAGAGGAAGTCCAGCGCCAGCGACAGGTCCAGGAGCGCCATGGACGCTACCAGGAGCGCCATGGACGCCACCATCGGTCCAATTGCCAGGACTGCCATCTCCGTTGAGGACGTAACCGGTGGTCGCGATCCCTACCACAGCCAGTCCGCCAAGAACGCTTTTGAGAGACAACAAACGTGCGAATTTCGTCCAAGACATCCAAAGCATGATATTTAATCTCCTCGCCGCCCCTATTTAATTAAATATTAACATTCGCGATAATAATAGCAATATTAAATAAGCGGACGCAGTCGCGATGTTGCAAAGCAACACAGTCTCTGATTGAAGCGGCTGAGCCCTCGACCCCCTCAGCCCAACGGTTGGGGCGACGCCCAGGCGTAAATCTCCGATTTTGCGCCGGAGCTAGAGCGTTTTCGAGCGAAGCATGCCCTCGGACTTGCTCCGAGGGTGGACACCGGTTCGCGTGAAGAAAACGCGTCAAAACAAGAATCTAGAGCTTCGGTTCTGATTCAATCAGAACCGAAAATGCTCCAGCCGATATCACTTGATGCGCCGCTTCAGTGCGGTGTCTACGCTCGGGCGAAATGTTGCGAGGAAATCGGCTGCGCTCGCGAAATCGCGTTCGTCCGCTCTCCGACGGCGGGAAATCGCTTCTGACGTCTCGATTACTGGCAGCGTGCTTGACCGAGACAGTCGGTCTAGTTCCGCCCTGAGACGAACGACCTGCCCGTGACGAGTTGCCAAGTCATGGCTTATGCGGAGCAGCGCAATGAGAAGATCGCATTCTTCCATAGCGTCGAATTGAACCCTGGCTATCAGTCGTTAAGCGGCCGCTGCCGCAATCTCTGGTCCATTGTCAGCGTTCAAGAACAGGACGTCCTCGAGTCCCTCACGGTTGTTCAGCCGCACGGAGACGTCGACGATATGCTGCACGGCGATTGACATCGCACTCGCTCAAGAAATTCGATTGGACCTTGAAAATGACGGGAAATCCTGTCGGTCCTGTAATTAAATAGCGGTGGCGCCGAGCGCACTTGCCTCGACCCACTGCCCTGATAATCGGACTTCGGACGGTAGGCAAGGAGTGTGGCCCGGCAACGATCATCGTGGTTCGCCGGAAAATGCCTGTTGCAGTGCGGTCAGCCTGTCGAGCGCAGCTTGCGGCAGTGGCCCTTTCTCGACCGCTGCGAGTGCGTCCTCGAACTGCCGCGGCGTCGCCATGCCGACCAGGATCGTGCCCATCGCGGGGGATATTGCAAATCGCGTGGCGGCTTCGGTCAGGCTCGCCGCGAACCCCTCCGTGACCAGCGCGATGAGACGGCGTGCGCGATCGATATCGGCATCGTAGCTCATCGCCGAACCGATCGGCTCGGGCGCGGGACCCGCAATCGGATGACGCTCGGCTGAGCTCGACAGCGCACCGCCGGCCAGTACGCGGATGCCCACGACGCCAACGCCGGCGGCCTTGGTGTGATCGAACAATCGTCCGTAATCCTGCGCCGGATAGCTCGGCGGCAAATCCTCGGCGGCAGATGGATTGAGCATGTTGTAGACGATTTGAGCGCTGTCGAAGACACCGGCATCGATCACTTGCTGCAGCGCCGCCGTGTCGCCGACGGCCGTCATCCCGAGGAAACGGATCTTCCCCTGCTGACGCAGCCGCTCGAACGCCGGCACCACGTCGTCGAGCACCTGCCGGACGCTCAGCGCCGATCCGCCTCCGCTCCCGGTAATCGCATTGTGCAGATGAAAGACGTCGACCCGGTCAAGACGCAGTCGCGCCAGGCTGCCTTCGAGCGATATCCTGACGGCGTCCGCAATCCGGCCAAACTCGCTGGGCGGCAACCGGACCTTGGTGCCGACGGCCACATTGGCCGGTTTCAGCCTTTGCAGGAAGCGGCCAAGGTTCTTTTCCGATTCACCATCGCCGTACTGCACGGCTGTGTCGAAGTAGTTGACGCCGGCGGCGATCGCCCGCGCGACGGTGCGCTCCTGGTCGACGGGATCGCCGCGCACCATGAACCCGCCCACCGCGCCGCAGCCGAAACCCAGCACCGAGAGCTGCATTCCCGTGCGCCCAAAGACCCGCAATTGCATCGCTGTTCCTCCGGCCGGTTGAAGATTACGGCTACTCTACCGCAACATTTGCCGCGTGGTGATTGGCCCTCACTTTTCGATTGCCGGCTCTCTGACTGCGGCCAGCACGTAGCGCCATTAAAGGCTGGTTGTTCTCGCAAGCGAAGAAAGCTGCGGTCTCGTTGGCCGCCGCAATCTGCGCGGGGCGCGCGCCAACTCATCCCGTGCAGCGAGCAGCGCGTCGCGCTCGGTCATGTCGCGCAGCCTACCTCCCCTTTGTAATCCATTTCACACATGCAGCGAGCGCGGTCCGATATGATTTCTTGAGGGGGCCTCGAAACGAGAGGCCGAGATGCCAACCTCATCTCACCTTTTGCGATGGTCGACCGAGATGCTGCCGGAGCGCGCGCGGCTCTCCACGTTCCGTGAGGAGTTTGCGCGGCAGAACCTCGCCTTGGACGTGATAGATCACAGCGGCGGGCGCCCGCGTATCGACGTCACCTACTTGCCGCTCGGCGCGGTCGGCCTTTGTGGCGTCGCCGCGACGCCCGTGGAGTTTGTCCGTCACAAACACCACCTCAAGGATAGCCGTGACCAATTCGGACTGAACATCGTCGAGACCGGACCGGTCCAATTCGCAAATGCAGGCCAGGAGCATGTCTATGATGCCGGCTCAGCTTGCTTGATTGACCGGGGAAGGCCGCTGCGCGTATTTGGGCCGCGTGGCGCCAGCGTCAGATTCGTGGTCGTGCAGGCTGCCGCTCTTAGGTCTCTGGTTGCGCAGCCGGAAGATCTATCGGGTCGGCCGGTGCCTCCCGGACCTGCGCTTAGACTCCTCGACCGCTACCTGCGCTCGCTCGCATACCTCAAAGAATCTCCGTCGTCCGAGCTCGCCTCCACCATCGGCATACATCTGCTCGATCTCGTGGCCGCGACGCTCGGGCCGACCGCCGAAGCTGCAAACATCGTGACGGACCGTGGTGTGAAGGAAGCCAGGCTGCAGGCGATCCTGGCTGAGATCGCGCAACGCTTCAGCGATCCCAATTTCGATCTGGACAATGTCGCCGGGGCGCTCGGCATGTCGCGGCGATACGTGCAAAAATTGCTCGAGGGGACCGGAAAGTCGTTCACCGAGCATCTTGCGGGACGCCGGCTTGAGCGTGCCTTCGCGATGTTGACCGACCCGCACCATCTGCATTTGGCCATCATCGATATCGCGTTTGCAGTCGGCTTTGGTGACGTTTCTCATTTCAATCGCATGTTCCGCCGGAACTTCGGCGAGACGCCATCAGGAGTGCGGGCAGCATCGACCCATGCGGGAGCAGAAGTGATCCTGCGCCCCCACACAGTGCGCCGGCGAGGCCGCCGAGAACGCGGGCTTGGCGTGTAAGCCTGTCGGCATCGCCTTCTGGCCGATTCCAATTGCGGTGACGGTGCATTTTAAACGGGGCGTCATGACCCCAGCCGATCAGCACCATCTGTGCTGCAGGATCGGTGTCGGCTGGCGCCGTCGACACGTGGCCTTGTCTTGAATCGAGACCACAAATGACCGACCAGCGACAGGGCTAGCGCGCCCACAATAATAGGGAGCCAAATCGACGTGGTTATGATGAAGAAGGAAATAACGACCACACGTCCAAAGACCGATTCGCTCACCGGGTACTTAAGACGTGCGAAATATGCGTAGATAACAAAGGGGACGGCCAGCACCATCCACGCAGCGACAAGCACTAGTAATACGTCAATAAGTTCGCCGAGATAATGGTGCATGAGCGCACCTCCTGACAGCGTCAGCGCGAATTGCTGTCATCCACTGTGAGCGGCCGTCGCGGTGATCGTCGAGGAGAATTTGGTCTTTTTGGCGTTCTCGGGCATCTGCACGCTTGGCGCCGCGGTCCCCGCCAGCGCCCAGCTCATGCGGAGGCACAGCGTTCGATTCGGCCGAGCCAGGCCTGTCAACGCGCGCTCGTCGAGATGGCTCGGGCAAGGGCTCGTCCAATGCAGTCGTAACCGTCGGCGGTGTTGTGCAATCCGTCAAACGTCACCAGCTCGCTCTGCGCAACCCCGGCAGTGATCGAGTTTCGCATTAGCGCAAAACGAGAGAATAGCCCGACCTTTTCCTGTTTTGCGACATCGACGATGATGCCCTCCATCGTTGAGTAGCTGGCGGAAGCGAGCACCTGTGGCGCATATTGCATGTCCATCAACACGACGTCCGAGGACCCTGCCTTAAGTGCCCTAACCCCTTCAAGAACGCTTCTCTTGAGCCCTTCGCCCGGCCGGCCCCCCCAGGCGACATCATTAGTACCTAACTGCCAGATAACGAGATCGGGCGTGTACGCGAAAACGTCCCGCTGGAAGCGTGCGATGTTGTTTGGAATCGTATCGCCGACTCGACCGCTGTTGATAACCTCGATCGTGGCGTTGGATCTAAGTCTCGAGAGCTCTCGACGCATCACCTCCGGATATGTGGCGGCGGACCTAAGCACCCAGAGTCCCACTGTTGACGATGATCCAATCGCCACAATCTTCAGCGGCTCACCGGATTTCAAACGCGCCGCCGTGCGGGGCAATTGTGCACCCAGCGAGGCGTTGAAATTTGCCGAAAGGCATCTCTCCGCAGATGATAACTCGTCCTGTGCCTGAGAGGGCGCACTGCCGGACAATCCGATAAGCAAGGCCGCGACGATCGACGCTATTGTTCGAGCGGTTCCGGTACGGAGGGCAAAACAGGTCAACATCTTCCCCCAATAATTGGTCGATTCTCTCTTGACAACCCTTGGTATCAGACGCTTCGCTATGCGGCGCAATTACAATTGACGCGTGGACAGCGAGCAACACGATGAATCCGCGGATAGTCGAAACCGCGGATAGTCGCAGGCGAGACGATGATCGGAAAGCCTGTAGCGAAGCGGCTGGTATTTCATATTGGCGGCTATGATCCAATCACGTCGCATCTCAGCGCGCAACGACGCTTTGTGCGCGAAATTGCCAGGTTCCAACGTACCTGGTCAGTGAAAGCGACCGTCGACGGTTTGCGCGATACCGCCGATCAGATTGGATGGAATGTGACGACAACCGGCCCCGATTGGCTGGTCGAAACCGATTACCGTCTGGTCCGGTGGGACGACGTCATCGAGGCCTACGGGCGTCGAAGCATTGGCTCACGCATTTCCATCGGCATTCTCACGTTTCTGGATTTCGTTTTTTCCGGCACTCTTTGGCGTTACTCGGTGACCAACTGGCGATACGCAGGTTTCTTTCTCTATCCATTCGTCATGTTCGGACTGCTCGTCGCGGCCGCCTTCTTGATTGGCGCGTTTGCATTCAAAATCACCGGATCGATTGCCATTGCTGCTGGTGGCGGTCTTTTCGGGTTCGCTGCCGCCTTGGCGGGTCCGTGGCGCTGGCTGCACCTGGGCGACCTGTTCGATGATTGGATTTTTTCTCGCGAGTACATTCGATACGGCAATCTAGAAATCGAGCAAAGACTGGACAGGTTGGCCGGCGAGCTCGTGGCTGCGGCGAGCAACGTTGCCGCAGACGAAATTTTGGTCTTGGGGCACAGCCTTGGCGCCGTGCTTGCCGTTGGTCTGCTTGATCGCGCTTTGAAGCTGGAGCCGGCGCTCGGTGGGAACAAAACGCCGGTCACGTTCTTGAGCGTTGGATCCTCCATACTCAAGGTCGGCCTGCACCCGAAGGCAATACGCTTTCGCGCGGCCATGGAACGCGTCGCCAAGTCGCGCGCGATCTTCTGGGGCGACTATCAGGCCCTCATCGATCCCCTGAACTTCTACAAAAGCCGGCCTATGACCGAAATGGGCTTGTCGACGGAAAACGAAACGACCGTCAGGATCGTGAAACTCAGTCGAATGCTTAACCACGACATGTATCGACGCATCCGCTTCCATTTCTTCCGTTTGCACAACCAGTTCGTCAGTGGAAATGACAGGCGAACATCGTACGATTACTTTATGCTGACATGCGGGCCTGTTTCAGCTAAATCCCAGACGCTCGCCCCGGATGGCGCCCTGTCCATGATCGCTGGCGACGGAGGACTTATTGCGAGCGCGCCGCCGCCGGAAAGCGAACTGCTGGGAAGTCCGGGCGCGGCAGCCTGATTCAAATGACGCCCACCATCTCTAAAGCCATTTTCGTCGCCTTGGCGATCGGCTGGTACCTCATACGTTATAAGTACGCGCGGCGCTCTCGCCGCGAAAAGATTGTATGGAGCGCCCGCGGCCCGGTGGAAACTGCGCTGCTGCTCATATCTCTTACAGGACTTGGACTTGTGCCGCTCCTCTACGTAGCGACAGCGATACCTCGTTTTGCCGCCTACAGCTTTCATCCCTTGTTCGCCTGGCTCGGGCTTTTCTTTGCGATTGCGGCTTTGGGTATGTTTCACCTGACGCATCGTGCGCTGGGACGGAACTGGTCGATCAGTCTCGATGTGCGGGAGAAGCATAAACTGGTGACGGAAGGGATTTATCGGAGAGTTCGACACCCGATGTATTCGGCATTTTGGCTGTGGGCTATCGCCCAGGCGCTGCTGCTGCCTAATTGGATTGCCGGCTTTGCGGGCCTGGCCGGCTTCGGGATCTTGTACTTTGGCCGCGTCGCCCGAGAAGAACGAATGATGTTGGAGACCTTTGGCGACAGCTATCGCGCGTATATGGCGCGGACGGGTCGGGTGTTCCCGCCAGTACTCAGAAGCAGGTCCTGACAGCTATCGGATCTGGGGAACCACAAGCGACCGGGTTCCAAACACCTCAAATTCCGTGCCATTTCCGCAACATCTGACAACAAACGGCTGCTGCGACCGCTAATTGCCCAGTCTAATTGTTGCTGCCATGGCGAGCGTCGGGCTATCTGTTGACGGGTGAATTTCACGGTATCCTGATTCAGTGGGAGACTAAGATGTTGAAGTTCGTGATCCTCGGTGTCGCCTCTCTAGCTTTCGTGGGAACAGCAGCCGCTGCCGACCTCCCGCGGCCTCAGCCTCAGCCGGTAGCTGCGCCGGTCGGCAAATATCCCTTGGGCAAATATCCCGTCGGCAAGAGCCCGGTAGGCAAATATCCGGTTGCGGCCCCGGTCGTGACCAAAGGTTGATCTAGTACCTGGTCGTGCGCCGACGGCGCACGTTTGAGGTAAATCGACTAGCTGTGGCATCCGAT
The DNA here is from genome assembly GCF_059512365.1 of Bradyrhizobium sp. Ses1. Lineage (NCBI taxonomy): Bacteria > Pseudomonadati > Pseudomonadota > Alphaproteobacteria > Hyphomicrobiales > Nitrobacteraceae > Bradyrhizobium > Bradyrhizobium sp. Ses1. The sequence goes on along the minus strand of NZ_JCAMOQ010000013.1, from coordinate 149,546 downwards.
CTTTGATTCGCGAGGATTCGAAGATGCTGGGAATGACTCGGAAATATCCAGGTCTTCAACGTCTTGCTGGGGTCGCGGTGCTCGCGGCCTCCGTGAGCTTGGGGGCCGGGAGCGGGAGTGCACAACAGCTCGCGGCGCGCTCCGACCAGCAGCAACGGGACGCTTCCCCTAAACCGGCAGCCAAGCATGCTGAGAGCATGGCTGCGGTTACGCCCAGTGCCCCGCCTGCCAGGTCAGACGCTAAGCCGATCCAAAGAGCTACGGCCAGAGGCCCCTACTACGTCGATTTTCGTGCCCGCACGGCAGCATCCTACGGTCATGCCTTCGTCTGGTACGGAAAGACGAGCGAAAAGGAGGTCGAGGTCGCGGGTTTGGCTCCGGCTGGCGACACGCTGCCCTACATGTTGGGACACCTCGTATTTGTTCCCTCTGAAACAGGGGCGAGCTATGGCGATCTTGACGAGCAATATTTGACGGCGAGCTATCGTGTCTATTTGAACGAGGCTGACGCCAAGAAGGTCTTTGCTTACATCAAGCATCTCCAGGAGACCTCGCCGCTATGGAATGCGGCAACCACCAACTGCACCTTCTTTATCGGCCGCATAGCGACCTTTATGGGCCTGAAGGCTCCGTTTCATCTGTTAAAGCCTGAGGAATACGTAAACGAGCTCAGAGAGCTGAACGGTGGACGGAAAACGGTGCAGCTTGAATCCGATCGGAGCTAGACTCCTCCGTATTGAGTTCATCCAGCTTTCCTGACCGTTTGGATAGCCGCGCGCCCTTCAACGAGTTCAAGCGAGTGGTTTCCTTGGAGGAAACGCGACACTCGTGTGCGCCTCGTTTGATCGGATGCGCCCATCGGTACACCTCGCGACAAACGCGAAGCGTTTGCGCGGAGATCATGCTCAAGCAAAAGACAGAGCGGGATGATGATTCGAAGAAAAATCATCACACTCTAGTTAGCGTCGCCCGCATTTGGAGGCGATGGATCAGACCCTTGTTTTGAGCTAAGCCGTTCGAGCCGCCTCGAACGGCGCGGGCGGCGGCTCCACTGCGGCAAATCAAGTGCGCGTAAGCTATTGCGCCGGTTCGGGGACGTTAATGCGGGTCTATATCATTGTTGCCGGCCTGGTCGTTTCGGTCATCGGAGGGGCAAGCGCCACGGTTGTGGATAAAGGAACCGACGCGCAGAGATCTTGCGAGCTGTTTGTTCAGAACTCGTTTCGCAATCAGGACGACGCTCGGTCCGCCGGCGCATGTGAGGGAATGATCGAGACTGCAGTGCTGTTTTCACCGAATCTGCCGGCTGACATACGTGCATGTCCGCCCGCGCAAGGCAGCATATTGCAGGGCGCCAAGGTCCTTCTGCGATATCTTGATAACAATCCGGATCGAGCGAAGGAACCGGGGATCACCGTCGCTATCGAAGCATTCAGAGATACTTGGCCCTGCCAGGGGGACGACGCCGAGTCGTCTCCCAAGGCTGGACCAAAAAAGCGCGCGCCGAAAAAACCCAAACAATAGAAAGCGCCCTTTTGGCTCGCTGACGTCCTAGCGCACTGACCATGGCCATACCGATGACGGTTGCGGATTTTTGGCTTGCGGCCGCGCCGGGGTGGCCGTCGGCTTGTGCGTTTGGGCGACATTGGTCGATGGCCGTGGACGCGGCACTGGTATTTCGGGCGTCGCCTTTGGCTCTTCGGGGCTGATCTTTGGCTCTGAAGTGTTGGCGATGACGCGGGCCAATTGTTCCTGGCTTGCGTTAAGCCGCTCGGTGACCGTCGCGCTTTCGCGCGCCATCTGTATCTGGGCCGCCTTGATCTGATCGATGATATTGTTGTTGCGTGCCATTTCTGCCTGGATCGCCTTGAGTTGGTTCGCGACATTTTCGTTGTCGCGGACCAATTGCCCTTGCGCCGCCTCGAGCTGTTCGACCGCTTGCCGCAAGGCAGCGAGATCGCGCGCCATCGGTTGGAGCTGCTGTGCCAAGTCGGACGACGGGACGACCGGAGTCGGCGCGACATTGGTCGGCGCAGCATCTTTCGGTGCGGTCTGTGTCAGAGGTGCTGGGTCTGAGGGAGCCGTCGTCTCCGTATGAACGGAGGACGACCGCCACCAGGTAGCGACACCAATGAATGCTGCCAACAGAGAACCGACGAAAACCACATGGCGCCAATCCGCCGCTCGATGAATCCTTGCCAGGGGGGCGCGAGGCGGCTTCATGCTGGTCGGCGAGGGCGAAGGACCAATGCTGGTCGGCGGATCCGAACGATTGACTCCCGCTTCGCGCGCCAACAGGTTCGAAATCTGCTCCTGCAGGTTCGCGACCTGCCCTTCCGCGAGTTTGCCGTCCAGCGTGGAATCCATTTGGTGCTCCGTATCAAACGCAACGTCACCCGCCTGAGAGCGATCCGCGCACTGCGCTAAAGCGAGCTAACATTCAACGAGAGACAGATGCTTTTCGCAGAAAGTTCACCCCCAAGCTGTCCCTGCGTTTTAACACTGCCGACGAGGCGGAACTATGTTTACGGCCGGCGAACAGCTTTGGGCCAGAAAAATGGGACGCCGATCCGTCCAACTGCCGAAAATGCATAGTCCGCCGCTGGGGAGCAGCGCTAACGTTTAGGTTCACTCAGGTTGTTGGTGCAGCATCGCTCGGGCCAGGTCGGTGCTCTAAATTTTCCAGACGCTTATTCGTCCGAGGCCCGAGCCAAATCAAAGGAGGACGCAATGAGTAAGCTCTTTTCGGCAGCACTGATCGCTGTGGCCATGTTCGCCAGTCCGGCCATGGCGGCATGGTACGACAGAAACGGCGCAGCCGTCGCTTCTTCCCGCATCGTTCACTGCATCCGGGCTCCAGACGTTGGCCAGTTTGCCGGTGGTGCCTGGAATAATCCTCCCTGCGAACCGGCAACCTGGCGCTCAGGCGGCAGGGCGGCGTGGTATGACAGAAACGGCGCAGTCATCGCCCCCTCCCGCGTCGTTCACTGCATCCGGGCTCCAGACGTTGGCCAGTTTGCCGGAGGTGCCTGGAACAATCCTCCCTGCGAACCGGCAACCTGGCGCTGAGGCGCCAGGTCATACTACGGTACGGCCAGTGACACCCCTGCCACTGGACCCGCGACTATGACCGGGCCGCAATCAAGCTTTCCCCGGCACGCTTGTCGTTTGTTGGGCATCTCGTGCCGGTGCGCCCTATTCGTGCTCGCCGTTAAGGATCAGAGCGCCGAGCCCGAAGAACGTGACGCCGCCGACCCAGAGTAGTTCAAGCGCGGCCTCGGTCGCCGAGGCCTCGATCGGCACGTCGCGCGTGAAGGACACGGCGACGAACACCAGGTTCAGAAGCAAGCCGATCCAGCCACACGCGAAGAACAGCCATTTGAACAGGGATTTCATGATCCTCGCTCTTGTCTTTCGCCTTGCCCAACCGGCGAAAATCGTCGAGGGCGCAGCGGAGGCCGTACAGCGGCACGCGCAGTTCACAGTGAATATAGGGGTGGAGCGAATTTAACGCACCGGCGGGCCGCGCCGCGCGACGGCGCGCCGTCATTTGTTGCTTGAGATAAATCAAACGGGAACCAATAGGCTTGCATCACCATTCTGCGTAGGCGTCCTGTTTCTGAGCCAGCCATCTCCCGTGAAAAGCGCACCCGTGCAGCAGCGCGCCCTGGATGTTGGAGAAGCAGAGCCGAGATGGGAATAAGAAGCTTTATCCGACTGATATTTGGGGCCGTTCCCGCTCCGCCCGATGCCACGAGGCTCGACGGAACAAGCGAGGGCGCGCTTGCTCGCTCCTTGTCGAAATTCTCACCGGGCAAGCGGGGCTGGATCACGTCTGCCGAGGCGAGCATCTTGTTCTCGAACAAGGGTGCACAATACGCGTTCGGAGAAACGGACCGGGACGGCAGAAGAAACATCGAGACGTTCGCGGCGCAGCACGGCTCTGTTGTCACCTTCATGCCGGTCGAAAACCGGGTCTATTTTCAGCGCGATCCGACCTGAGCGGCTTCGTCGTTACCAGAGACGGGCGCGCACTCGTCAGGAGTCGGGCCAGCATCTGCCTCAGGGCGCGATGCCCAAATGATCCGATACCGATTCTATTCCTGGCGTTGCCTCGGCCGCAACGCGAACGGCGGTCTTCTCATCCACGCTGTAGACAAATCCCCAGAGATCGGCGCAGCGGTCACTGACAATGATGTTGAAGGGTCTGCCCGCCCACGGCTGATCCTTGATGCTGTCGACGAAGCGTTGATGCAGCACGCGGTCGCTTTCAACCCAATCCGTATCGTCGTTGGCGCGTGCCAAGACTTGCAACAGGTTCGCACGACTGACGATACCGACCACGAGTTCGTCCTGAACGATCGGCACCCGCTTGATGCTGTGCTTCTCCATCAAGTTCGCGATTTCCCGCAACGGTGTTTCCGGCTGCGCCGTGATCACCTCACGCGTCATCACATCGCTAACCCGTTTGGCGTGCGACTTGACGAACTCCTTCGCCAGCGCGTCGCTGGACATGAGCGTTTCGCTCCCTCCGGAACGGCGCCGTTCGGTGCCGATCTCGACGCGCCGGATCAGATCGCCTTCCGAAACGATGCCGACCAGCTTCGCGCGGATGTCGATGACCGGGAGCGCGCTGACGCAGTTACTGACCATCGCATTGGCCGCGATTTGAACGGGGATATCGGGGCCAACCGAGATAACCCCACGAACCATCACGTCCCGCGCCTGCATGTCCGGCTCCCTTGTTCGGGGCAAAAAATCTACCACGCGCGCCGACTTATTGCAGCCCCGCAGGAAACATGTCCGGTCGGGGTTCAAGATACAAAGAACTCAGAGTGAGCAAACCTAGCCCACTCCGCCCCAGTAAGCGGACCTCAATGAGGCGCTCGGTCCAATCGAAAGTAAACAGGCGAAAACCTTCTGAGAAACGTGCTACACTCGGCCTATGAAAACGTTTTCAGATAAGGTCCGCGACATCGTACGTAAGATCCCAAAGGGGACGACCATGACGTACAAAGCTGTCGCTGCTAAAGCCGGCAATCCGAAAGCTGCACGCGCGGTTGGTACCATCATGCGCACAAATTACGACCCATCGATCCCGTGTCATCGCGTTATTGCGAGCGACGGCTCAATGCGCGGCTACGTTCGTCCGCGCCGTCGGCCGGCCCAACAATGATCCGCCTGACAGGGAGCTTCACCGCTGTATCGCGGAAGAACGTGACGTAGCGCGCTTTACCGCTGCTTTGGGTCAAACTGAGAAGAACTCAGAGTGAGCCCATCTTTTCCGCTTTGACCTCGAATGCGGACATTCATCATAGCGGTCCGCATGTCTCCGACGGGCCAAAATCTGAAGTGTCTGACTGGCGCGCCCTATCCGTTTCGTAGACTGGCAACCTCGGGCCTAGCCAGAAATGGGTGGCGCCCGAACGGGCCTTGATTGTGCCGAACGTGAACGTGTCGCGCCGCCTTGGCACGCCTTCGGCCGCGCTAGATGCTCGAGTGACTTCGATTGAGCGAGGCTCGCCACGTACTTGTTTGACGTGCTTAGAGAACAAAGATCGTTGTTTTTCGAAAGCCAAGGCGTTGAAGTCGTCGCATGCTACTCAATACCACGGACTATCGTCTCGATCAGACTTTTCGGATATCAAACTGCCGAGCAAGTCGGTTGACGTTCGGTATTGATTTCCCTTTCCCTGATGAGATGGGTTTTACGTTTGAGCTCGATAGCTGCTTGAGAGCGGACCATGTCAAGCAAGTTTGTATATGGAGTCACATTGGCTCTGGCGTCGTTGTTGCTGGCAAACATTGGATCTGCAGAGGACGCCTCGTCAGGCCGCAAGGGATCATGGCCGATCCGCAATGGGCACAACTACCAGCCAACCGAGCATGAACTGAGAGGCTTGCATCAGGAGGATGTCACGGCCGATCAGGCGCGCGAGATTGACCGATTGTATGATCAGCTCCTGGCAAACGGTGAAAAAGTCCGAAATCGGCATCCCGCACCCAAACGTTGAGGATACGCGCGTTGGGTAGGAGGTGAGCGGCTATCAGGTGAAGAACCTCTCGCAAACGCTGGATAAAGCCAAGGCGGCAGGCGTTGGGAGCAAGCAAGAGCAATTGCAGGCATCGCTCCTTTAGTTACTACAGGCTCTACTTTTCCACCTCTGGGCGACAGGAAATCGCAATGAAAACATATGACTTGATGGTGATTGGGTCAGGCACCGCCGCTCAGGTCACCGCGTCCTCCGGGCGAGACGATGGAGCATATAATTGAGCCTGTAAAGCCTCATCAATCTCAGTCGCGCGCTTATGGTGACATTCGTCGTCATCAGCCAGATGCGATCTTGGCTCCGGAGTGCGATCCCGAGGATTGCTTGGCCTTCTCGTTGAGGAAAAATCCAATGAACGCTATCGCTCAGCTTCTCGGCCGCACGGGCCTCCTGAAGGTCGATTATCACCTGCTCCGCGCCGCAATGGTGATCATCTTCGCATGGTTCGGGTACGACAAATGGTTCGAATCGGAGATCAGAGGACTGCTGCCCATAATTACCCACGGCCCGCTTATCTCCTGGACGATTCCGGTGTTGGGCATTCGCGGCACCGGCATTCTTCTCGGCACCTCAGAATGGACGTTTGGCACGTTGCTGCTTCTGGGTTTCTGGAACAACAAAGCGGGCATGCTCGGCGCCCTCGGTTCGACCTTCACCTTCATCGCTACCTTCACGGCATTTCCGTTCGTTCCGGACGCGTGGGATGCTGGCGCCGGAGGCTTTCCAGCGATGACGAATAGTTCGGCCTTCCTTTTGAAGGATCTCGTGCTGCTCGCCGTCTCAGTCTACCTCCTGAAGGAAGACGTTAAACGGATCGTCACCCCGGGTCGTGCGTTGCAATCTTCCGAACTGAAGGCTGGTACGCTCCGACTGGCAGACAATTGAAAAGATCAAAGAGTCTACCCGGGGCGCTGGTTGCGGTGTCCTACAAGGACAAGACGGCAACGGTCATTTATGACGACGCTGACGCCGACGTGAACCAACTAACCTCGGCCACCACGAAGGCTAGTTATCCGTCCACACCCAAGAGCTGATCCGATGCTTTTCAATCGACTATCACTTGTCCGTACTGCGCCGTCGCGAAAGTCGAGATTATGCCGACGGATGCCTGTCAGTTTTTCTATGAATGTACCGGCTACGGCACAAAGCTAAAGCCCAAGTCCGTGATCTGGATCATCGCCCTCATCTGGATGGGCACAGCGCGCATGCTGAATGCGCGAAGCTGTACTCGTACACACTGCCGATACATCGGACCTTACTACCTCGCCATGACCGTACCCGTGATGGTGCTTGGTGCGGAGGTCGTCACCATCGGCATACTTCGATGGGTTTGTTTGGGCGTGATCATCCTCGGTGGCAGCGGGCTGATATGGTGGGCCACAGAACGCGCTGGGGGAAGCTCTCTCAGTGTTGATAGCGGAACGCTGTTCACCGCACGAGGTCCGTTGTGGGTCATTTTCGACCCATTCCGCGGGCTCTGCCTACCACTTGATGTCCGCTTTGCTCCAAAACGGTTGCCGGCCCGAGCATCGTGTTTGACCTGACGGTTGTGATTCAAGCTCACGAGCTGGGGCCACGTTTCATGCGCTACGAACTCGCGACTATGGGGGAGACGGCGTTCGCGCCAGCTGCAGCGCAGCCTCGACGCCGCCTTCCAGGATCTGCTCCGCCTGGGCAGCGTCGGGCACGGCCCGCGCGAACTGGAGGGTGCCCACCATGAGGCCGAAGATGGCCGTCGCACGGCGGACGCTCTTTGCGGAGCCGGCATCTGGAAGCAGTGCAGCCAGCGTCGAAACGTAGCTTCGCAGCGCCTCCTCGTAGGCCCGCCGGGTGGGCAAGGGCTGGCGGGCGATTTCCGGGAGCAACGCCGCCGAAGGGCACCCCGCGGCTAGGTTTTCAAGGTGGGCGCGGTTCAGGTAGCTCCGGATCGCGCCTTCGAGATCGAGGCCCCTTCGCTGATCTTCATCGAGGCGATGTTGCTGGTCGGCGAGCGCACTCGCCAGCGCCTCGCGAACGAGCGCCTCCTTGGAGTCGAAGTGCGGAGAGAATGCCCCTTTGGTCAGGCCGGCCTCGCCCATGACCCCGCCGATCCCGGCGGCGGAGACGCCGTCTCGGCGAAAGCATTTCGACGCCACATCGACGATGTGCCGTCGCGTCGCCGCCTTATGACCCTTCTCGAAACGCATTGTTCCTTCTCGTTCCCTAGCCTGCCGACAAGACGCCTTCGATCCGGCGTGCAAGATCCAAGAGCGTCCCGTCACTCCCCAAGGGGGCGTCCAGCTCAAGGCCGATCGGGAGGCCGCCGCGCGATAGGCCAGCCGGAAGGCTAATACCCGGCAGGCCCACGCTACTCGCCAACACGGTGTGGTTCGCCAGGGTAAGGTGACTAACCTGCCGCCCCGCGATTTGGAAGTTCGTCTGCTGTTCGATCAAAGGCGCCGTGCAGGGCGTCGTCGGTTGCAGTATGGCCTGCACCCCTCGGGCGACGAACACCTCGTCGAGCCGGCGTTGGATTTCCGGGCGGCTCACAGCCAGTGCGGTCTGATAGGCCTCTGCGGAGATAGCGCCTGCACCTTCCGGCAAGACCACATGTCTCCACGTGTCACGAAGCTCGGGCTTGAGTCCCTCGATGATCTCCTCGAACGTGGTCGGGATATCGTGGCGGCGAAGGAACTCAGAAATCGCGCCCATCGTCTCATGGAAGAAGATGCTCCATGTCGCTGTCTGCGTAAGGGCGCCGAAGTCATCGCCAAGGTCGACCTCAACGACCTCGGCGCCGGCGTCCCGCAGCCGACGCACCACCTCGCGGAAGCGCCCTTCGATTTCCGGGTCGACCAGATCGAGAACTTGTCGCGGTGCGTAGGCCAGCCGGGTCCCCTTCGCGTCGTATCCGCGCCCGGATGGCTCCGCGGCCATTTCACCGGTCACCACCTGATCCATAAGAGCGCAATCCTCAACGCTGCGGGCGAACACGCCCGTCGTGTCGAGGGTATGGGAGATCGGCGCAACGCCATCGCGGGGCCATCGCCCGGTCGTAGGCTTGAATCCCACTACGCCACAGAGCGATGCGGGCACCCGGATCGACCCGACGGTATCACCCCCTAAGGATGCGGGAACGATGCCGGCGGCCACGGATGCGGCGGATCCGCTCGACGAGCCGCCCGACACGCGATCGCGGGCGAACGGGTTCTTCACCTGGCCATAGCGGGCATTGTGACCGGTCAAGCCGTAGGACATCTCGACGAGGTTGTTCTTGCCGAAGACCAGAGCGCCCGCCCCCTTGATGGCGCGGACAGCGTCCGCATCTTCCCGCGGCACGAAGTGAGCGAGACCGCCGAGACCAAGGCTCGTAGGCAGCCCTTTCGTCAAATAGCTGTCCTTCACCCCGAGCGGCACGCCCAGGAGCGGCGCCACCGACCCGGCCGCACGCGCCGTGTCCGCGTCCCGCGCGGCCACGAGCACGGCGGCCTCGTCGATAGTGATGAAGGCATTGAGCTCGGCAAGCGCTCCGGCGCGCTGCAGAAGCGCCGTGGTGTAGGTCTCCGACGTGATGTCGCCGTTACGAACTGCGGCTGCAGCGGCTGCGAGCCCAAGGGAGGCCAAGTCCGCGGTGTCTCGCGATGCGGCGCGGCGTGAAGTGGCGGTTGCGTCGTCCATGAAATCCTCGCAAGAGAGCTGAGACGCGGCATCTCACTGCCACGAACGGCGGTTTAGCTCGATGTAATTACAATCATCATATAAAATTACGATCGTAATTCAATAGGAATCTTCGCGGAGATGTGGCATCGCCAGACACATAAAGGTGAGACGCCGGCAGCAGCGGCCAAACGGTCGCCAGGGCAAGCATGCGGGTGTACGGCCGCCGAGCACGCTCTTACGCACTCATTCAGCATGGAAGATGCGGATTGATTGAGCCGGGGCAATCACTCGTTTCGACGAACCACAGACCTGGCTCATCGTCGTCATAGTGATCGCAGGGCTCCTCAGATTGCGGGAGCCACGCCATCTATTTGCTCAAGCATTCCGGGCGGCGGGACTGCTGGCCTACTTCACACCGGCGCCATGGTCACGGTCGGCAGGCTGAGCACATGACTTTTGCTTCGGGACCGGACCCCCAAGAGTGCCGACACACCTTCCCGACGAAACGACGTGTGGGCGGTCGCAAACTGTCATCTCAAGCGTTCGGCCGTCGCTAGCGTCGGCGCCGGATAGCGGGCATAGAGGGTGTCGACGCGGTCCCGCCACATCGCCACGAACGCGCCCGAGGTGAGGCGATCGACCGACTTCCATTCGCGTTTGACCGCTGGCAGCGTGTTGCCCCAGATGGCGCGCTTGCACCATCGCTCGCCCTTCGCCGAGCCCTCCTGGGTTGCGCACATCGATTTCCAGGCAATCCGCTGCGGATGGCTGACGTGTTCGGCGGCTCCTTCCCCGCCCTGCTGGTGGATCAGGTAGAGATCGGAAAACGTCGGCTGCTTGTGAGTTATTACTTCGAATAGAACAGCCTCGGTGACGAACTTGTAGGCGGCAGCCATGGCGTTGTCGCGAGGATTGAGGATGTCGCCCGATCCGTATTTGCCGAACTCAGCCTTGCTCAGCTGGAACAGACCGATATAGGAGCCAGTGCGTTGCCTGGGATCGAAATCGGATTCGATTTTGGCGACCGCCTTCATGAAATTGGCATCGACATCGAACGCCTTGGCCGCGCGTTCGATCTCCTGGACGGGCGTTCCGAGCGGGACGCCGCTCAACGCCGACAAGGCGATCTTCGCGGGTTTCTCCGGCGGCGGAATTTCCGAGTAGACATAATACTTCAGATACGACTGTTCGCCTTCGTCCGGATTGGGCGAAGCAGGCGGACGGCCCTGTCGTAGCGTCGCCTCGTTCTCGGGCGGCACAGCCTCGAGGCTGGCACTGGCGTGCAACATCCGTCCTTGCCGCAGCGAACTGGTCACATCGGACGGCATCGCCGCGTCCGACGCCGCGGCGCTGAATCCCTCCGCAACAATCGCATTAGCCGATGACCTTGTATCGAATTTCGCCTCGAAGACCGGGGCCGGCAACGCTGCCAGGGCGTTTGTCAGGACCCTCGTCACATTAAGCGGCATGGCGCTGAATGCATCAGCAACTCTCGCATTCGGCGTTGCGACGCTCGGGGGCGATGCCGCGATTTGACAAATCGCGGCAAGCGAAGTCGCGATCAGCGCGCCGGCAACACAGCTTGCTTGCCAAATCTTCAATGTCGCCAGCCGCGCTGCCGCGGTTCCCCCATACAATTCCGACTGCAGATCCCCGACTTGGTGCGCAGATTAAGGGGACAAAGGGAAGACAATAGGGCGCACCTGTGGCGCAGGTGCGGCCTGTCTCGGCCGCTTCGCCAAGATCGCCTAAATTGGAGTTGGGGTCTTGATGCACCTCCCGCCGAGGGACAGGACAGACGCCATGTCCGCGCCTTCCCGCGGTACGAAGTGAGCGAGACCGTCGAGACCCAGGCTCGTGGGCAGCCCTTTCGCCAAATAGCTGCCCCTCACCCCAAGCGGCACGCCTAGCAGCGGCGGCGCCGCCCCAACCGCACGCGCCTTGTCCACGTCCCTTGCGGCCGCGAGCACGGCAGCCTCGTCGATGGCGATGAAGGCATTGAGTTCGGCAAGCGCTCGGGCACGCTGCAGAAGCGCCGTGGTGTAGGTCTCCGACGTGGTGTCGCCGTTACGAATTGCGGCTGCAGCGGCTGCGAGCCGTGCGGCATCGGCGGCTAATCTTCTTCCGTTCTCACATACTGACTGCCGTATGGATGGAGCGGCAATGTTGTACCAAACCGTCGTGCGAGACCACGAAATACTTCAGCGGTGTGTCGATCTCGTAGAAATAGATGTTGGCGACGAAGCCATAGATGCCGGCGTCGATGGCCGTCGGTCTGTCGCCATGCACATAGCCTTGCCGCGGGATCAGGCTCGCGAGTGCGGCGAGATCGGCGAGCCCGCGGGCCATCACGGCGTCGGCCTCGAAGCGGCCGATGCCCTGGTAATAGTAGCGCTGGATGTTGAACTCCCTGGCCTTCATCAACCCGTCATCGGTAAGGCTCGGATGCTCTCGCTTGAGCGCATCGCGGAACTGGGGCCAGTAGCGCTCGTCCTTCCAGCGGGAATAGGACATCACCCAGTAGAGATCGTCGAGCGTGCGTGTGATGAGGAGATTGGTCGCGCGCTGAGCCGGCGTCAGCGCGACGTCCAGCGTCACGCCATATTTTTCGGTGGCATACGCAAGGATGGTCTCGCTGTCACCGACGCTGTCATGGCCATCTACGATATATGGCAATTGTCCGCGCGGCGCCTTCGACGCATCGAAAATATGCTCGTGCCGGAACGGCACGCCAGCGAGCTTGAGGAAGGCGAATACCTTCAGACCGTAGCCATTGTTGTCGGCGACGCCGAACAGCGGCGGATAGGAATAAAGCGTGAGCATGGTGGCCTGTCAGGTTCAAGCAGGCTATTTTCAAAGTTGACCAGTCGAAAAGACCGGCAAAGACCCCCAGTGCGCCGAGCATAGTCTAGGCCACCAATTAAATCGAGGATGCCAACGTCTGCTTTGGGCCCAAGAGCCGACATGAAGAACTGACGCCGAGGCTCTACGACCGACGAGATGCTTTCTTTCCGCCCGGCAGGAGACCAGCGGCTCGATAGCCATCGATGAGTGCATCGAACAGTGAGATGTCCGAGCGGCTGCGTGCCATGAGCTGGGCCCCCGCGACGGCGGCGAAGATCGAGCGGGCTCGGGCTTCGCTTTCCTCACGTCCGACCAAGCCCGCCGCGACAAGAGTTCTGCTCAGCCATGCGACGTTGACGTCGCCGAAAGCTTGCACCTCCTTCTGAACCTCCACCGGCAGGTCGTCGTATTCGGCGGACATGAAGCTGCAAAGGCACAGACGGTTGCCGCTCTCGAGCGATCTTCGGAAGATGTTGGGATATGCTTGCAGACAGCGCAGCGGGTCGGCGCATGCCGACGACATGGCGTCCAGTTCGGCGGCTGTATCTTCCCAATAACGCTTCGCTACCGCCGCGCCGAGATCGGCCTTGCTCGGGAAGTGGTGGTAGATGCTCGCGGCTCTGATACCCACCTCGGCCGCGAGATCGCGGAAGTTCATGCCGCTGTAGCCGTGAGCCTGCGCCGTCCGCCTGGCCGCCGCCAAGATCGCTTCTCGTGAATTTGCGCTCAACGAACCCCCCTATGCGCTACCTACCAAGCGTTAGATAGGGGTTGACGCCAGGTTTTGGAAGAGATAATTACATCCTACCAAGTGTTAGGTAGGCAACGTCCATGAAGACCGACATCATCTATTCCGACGCGACCAAGCTCGCCGAACTGATCCGCACAAAGGAGCTGTCGCCAGTGGAGGTCGTGCAGGCACACCTCGATCGCATCGGGGCCGTGGACCCGAAGATCAACGCGATTGTTACGCTCGCCGACGATGCGCTCGAAGCAGCCAAGGTGGCGGAGAAGGCGATCGTCGCCGGCGAGGAGCTCGGGCCGCTGCATGGCGTGCCTTTCACGGTGAAGGACTCGATCGACACTGCAGGCGTGGCGACCCAGCGCGGTTCGCCGATCTTCAAGGGACGCGTTCCCGAGATCGACGCGACCAGCGTCGCGCGCATGAAGAAGGCGGGCGGCATCTTGCTCGGGAAGACGAACCTTCCCGAGTTCTCCTACTGGATCGAAAGCGACAATCTGCTCTCCGGCAGGTCGAATAATCCTTGGGATCTGACCCGCACGCCGGGGGGCTCGAGCGGCGGTGAATCCGCGGCCATCGCGGCCGGCATGTCGCCGCTGGGACTGGGCACCGACCTTGCGATCTCGGTGCGCGGTCCGGCCGCGCAGACCGGGATCGTCTCCCTCAAGGCAACGCATGGGCGTGTGCCCATGACTGGGATCTGGCCGCGCGCGCCGCGCCGCTTCTGGCATGTTGGTCCCATGGCACGCAGTGTCCGCGACCTCGCGCTCGCCTTCTCGCAACTGGCCGGCCCTGACGGCCAAGACGCTTTCGCAACGAGCACCGCGCAGTTCGATGCGGGGGTCGGGCGCTCGCCCGATCGTCAGCTCCGGGTGGGCTGGCTGGTCGAGCCCGGCTTCGGGCCGGTGGCCCCCGAGGTCGCGGACACAGTGAAGACGGCCGCGGAGGCGCTCAAGGACCGGGGCTGTTTCGTGGAGCCGGTGCGCATCCCGGCGCTCGAGCGCGACTTCGCCCTCGACGTGTTCAACCGCCTTCACGTGATGGAGATGAAGCCTGCATTCGCGGAGGCGACCGCCGGCCGCAGTCAGGACGAGCTCTATAAAATGGCCAAGACCATGCTCTCGCTGCCCGATACGTCCATGAAGGACTACATCGACGCGGAACAGGCCGCCGAGCGGCTGCGCGACGGCTATGCCGACTATTTCAGGACATACGACGCGCTGATCACCCCGGTCCTGCCGATCCCGGCCCACAAGCATGGCGTCGCAAAGTTCGTCATCAACGGCAAGACCGTGGACGCCACCTACCTCCAGGGCGCCACCGTGCCGCTCAACGTCACCGGCTTGCCTGGGCTGTCGATGCGGTTCGGCACCAGTAAGGAAGGACTGCCGATCAACGTGCAGCTCGTCGGAAGCTGGCTCGCCGAGTCGACCATCTTGCATCTTGCCTCCCTACTCGAGAACGTGAGCACCGTGCGAGACCTGCATCCGAACCTCTGAGAAGAAGACCTCTAACCGAACGCGAGCGCCGGCATCGTGTGACTCCGTAGCGATGCCGGCGTTAGCTGAATCAACAATCGACTGGAAGTCGGAGTTTGCGCCGTCTCATCCGTTCTATCTTCGACGGGCAAATCACCTAAAACCTGTCCAGTCCGCGCGGAAAAAATATTTCTGTTTTTCCGAAATGCAAATCAGTCTATTAATCCGCCCGTCTCACCCGATTGAGGGGCGCTTCGCGATCGTCACGAGTGTTGCGGTGGGATGCGGTGGACGCGGATTGCGCGACAGACGAGTGCGCATGAGGCGGACGGCGAAGTCGTGTGGTCCTGACGCCCCGACGCTGGCGTCAAGTCCGTGAGAAGCCAACGCCTCTCATGGGCGACGGTGGCAAGAAGCCCGGCCTCACCGGGGAGAGCACGATATAAGCCGTAAAACCATTGCGCAGGGAATGCCGGAGTGTCTCCGCTGAACCTGTATGCTCGTGTGCGCTTCTTTGTGCACTTATGCACACGAGACCGCGGGTGCAGCGCGCACCCGGCGTTCCCTGCGCCCTCTTGGTTCTGGGCGAATGATTTTGCAAAGCTCGGGTGAAACACGCCGCGAGACTGTGGACCTGCATCTGAAATGTGTCTGGTGAACTCACGCGAAACATTTTCTGGATTCGGAATAATTCGCAACAACCTGCTGCTGCGAGTGAGTAGCGATTGCGACTGCGATCGGCGCTTGATGTTGGCGGGTGGGCTGCTACACCGCAGGCGATGAGCGCTCACAACGTCAAATCCTCGGTCGCAGCGATCTCGGTCTTTGCCAGCGGTGGCATGGCCGCGGCGAAACTCGTCGTCGGGATCGCGATCGGATCGCTGGCGCTGATCTCGGAGGCCCTGCACTCCTCGGTCGACCTGATCGCGACCATCATCACCTGGGCGGTGGTGCGGGTGTCCGACGTGCCCGCGGACGAAGAGCATCATTACGGCCACGGCAAGCTCGAAAGCATCTCCGCGCTCGGCGTGATCGCCCTGCTCTACGTGCTCGCGGGCGGCATCCTGGTCGAGGCCTATAGCCGGCTGAGCGAAGGCGCGCCGCCGCCGTCAATCTCCGCGATCCCCTTCGTGGTCCTCATCATCGACATCATCGTCAATCTCTGGCGGGCGCGGGCGCTGCATCGCGCCGCGCGGGAAACCAAGAGCCAGGCGCTCGCCGCCGACGCGCTGCATTTCGCCTCCGACGTGATGGGCTCGTTCGCCGTCATCATCGGCCTCGTGCTGGCCGGCCTCGGCTTCTGGTGGGGCGACGCCGCCGCGGCCATCGCCGTCGCCGTCATGATCGCCCTGCTCGGCCTGCGGATGGCGCGCTCGACCGTGGAGACGCTGACCGACCGGGCGCCGGAAGGCGCGCTTGAGAAGGCGACCGCGGCGATCCGGAACGTGCCTGGTGTGGTCGAGGTCGAGCGGCTGCGCGTGCGCATGGTCGGCCCGACCTATTTCATCGACGCCATCGCCAAGGTGCCGCGCACCATTCCGATCGACCGCGTCGAGGAGATCAAGCGCAGGGCGCAGGCCGCGGTCGCCGGCGTGCTCGGCGATGCCGACCTCACCTTCACCGCGGTGCCGGTCGCGCGCGACAATGAGAGCGTGCGCGAGCGCATCATGGTGATCGCGCGCAATTCCGGGCTTGCCATCCATCACGTCACCGTGCACGCGCTCGGCGAGAAGCTGATCGTCAGCATCGACCTCGAGGTCGACGGCGAGATGGAGCTCACCGCGGCCCATGCCATCGCCCACGATCTCGAACGCGCGATCCGCGAGGACTTCGGCGAGGACGTCGAAGTCGACACCCACATCGAGCCGCTCGAGCCGGAACTGCCGTGGGGCAGCAACGCCGCGCCCGATCGCGTCGAGACCATCAGACAGGCGCTGACGCGCTTTGCCGCCGACGGCCCGATCCATGACATCCACAATGTGCGCGTCCGCGACTCCGACGCCGGCGAGATCGTCAACTTCCACTGCCGCGCCGCGCCGTCGATGAGCGTCATCAAGGTGCATGAGGAAGTCGACGCGATCGAGCGCGCGCTGCGCCGCGCCTTCCCCACCATCAAGCGCGTCATCAGCCACGCCGAGCCGCCGCACAGGTAGGAACACACATCGACGTTCTCGTTTCGGACTCGGTTTGCGAGCCGCGATTCTGTCTTGGACAAGAATTATTTCGCATTAACGAATCGTTGACTCTCGACACGCCGGGAAAACTGGATTCAAATCATAATGATTCGGGAGCAACGTGGGGTTGGCTTCCGAACTGTGTGGCAAATCAGATTGCGGTGGGGGTCTAGGGCATGACGCGTGCGCATGCGGCGAACGCGTGCGTTCAATCCGATTCGATCAAGGGATTGGCGCAATCGATCGCGAAACCAGACTACCACAGGCTCTTGACCGCTGAGCCTGCGTTGCGCCGGGCCGTGCCCACGCTCATCATCGCCTTCCTGATCACGATCTGCCTCGGCGCCTTCGTCCAGGTGGTCGACCAGAGCCGGCAGAAGCGTGCCGCGCTGAAGCGCGACCTCTCCGCCCTCTCCGATATCCTCGCCGAGCGGCTCGATCGCCTGACCTCGAGCCGCCGCGAACACCTTGGCAATATCGAGCAGTTGCAGAACCTGTTGCCCGACCTCATTCCGTCCTGGGGCATCGCCAGGGGCCGCCATGTCATCGTCACCGGCGTCGATCATCGCGTGCTCGCCCGCACCCCGATCGACGGGCTCGGCGAGAACGACCGGGTGTTCGACATCGTCTCCACCGCGCAACTGCTCGTCGCGCCGAGCCAGCAGGGCATCCTCGCCGACATGATCCTACCGAACGGCGACAGCGCGCTCGCCATCTCGGTTCAGGTGAAATCGCTGCCCGGCCAGGTGGTCGTGATCCAGGAGATGAACGAGCCGATCTGGGGATCGGACGCCGCGCTCTCGGTCACGCTCTCGGCGACCACGGGCTTCGTCGTGCTCATCCTCGGCTTCGCCTTCCACTGGCAGTCGACCCGCGCCCGCGAGGGCGATCTCATCAATGACGCCGTCCGCGGCCGAATCGACACCGCGCTCAACCGCGGCCGCTGCGGCCTGTGGGACTGGGACCTCTCGCGCGGTCGCATCTTCTGGTCGCAGTCGATGTTCACCCTGCTCGGCCTCGAATCCCGCAACGACCTTTTGACCTTCGGCGAGGTCAACGCGCTGGTGAAATCGGACGACATCGATCTGTTCGACATCGCCGACCAGCTCATCTCCGGCAAGATCGACCATATCGACCAGTCGTTCCGCATGCAGCACACCGAGGGCCACTGGATCTGGCTGCGCGTGCGCTGCGAGCTCAGCCACGCATCGGCCGATGGCGGCCTGCACCTGATCGGCATCGCGGTCGACATCACCGAGCAGAAGAGCCTCGCCGAAAAAACTGTTGAAGCGGACCTGCGGCTGCGCGACGCCATCGAGACCATTCCGGAAGCCTTCGTGCTCTGGGATGCCGAGGACCGCCTCGTGCTCTGCAACTCGCACTTCCAGCGCCTGCACAAATTGCCGGATTCGGCCGTTGCCCCCGGCACCTCCTACGAGACCGTGATCGAGGTCGGCAGCATGCCGGAGGTCCGCACGCGGTTGCACGAGGCCGGCGTGCCGATGCCGGGCGCGCGCACCTTCGAGGCGCAGCTCGACGACGGGAAGTGGCTGCACATCTCCGAGCGCCGCACCAAGGACGGCGGCTACGTCTCGGTCGGCACTGACATCACCCGCATCAAGGCCCACGAGCAGAAGCTCGTCGACAACGATCTGCGCCTGCGCGCCACCGTCGTCGATCTGAAGCGTTCGCAGACCGAGCTCGAGCGGCAGGCGATCGAGCTCGCCGACCTCGCGGAAAAATATTCGCAGGAGAAGACCCGCGCCGAGGAAGCCAACGCCGCCAAGTCGAAATTCCTCGCCAATATGAGCCACGAGCTGCGCACGCCGCTGAACGCCATCATCGGCTTCTCCGAGATCATGGGCAGCGGCATGTTCGGCGCGCTCGGCTCGGACAAGTATCAGGAATATTGCCACGACATCCTCACCAGCGGCAAATATCTGCTCGACGTCATCAACGACATCCTCGACATGTCGAAGATCGAAGCCGGGCGCATGAAGCTCGATTTGGAGCCGCTCGATCTGTCGAGGACGCTCGCGGAATCGCTGCGCGTGGTGTCTGGACGCGCCCAGGCCAAGCAGCTCACGCTCGATGCCGACATCGAACGCACGATTCCCGTGGTGGCCGATCGCCGCGCGATCAAGCAGATCGTCGTCAACCTGCTCTCCAATGCGGTGAAGTTCACGCCCGACAGCGGCCGGGTGATCGTGCGCAGCCAGGTGCTGGACGATCAAATCGTGATGCTGATCGCCGACACCGGCATCGGCATCGCACAGGACTCGCTGCAGCGCCTCGGCAAGCCGTTCGAGCAAGTCGAGAGCCAGCTCACCAAGACCTATCAGGGCTCGGGTCTCGGCCTTGCGATCGCACGCTCGCTGACCAGCCTGCATGGCGGCTCGATGAAGCTGCGCTCCAAGCTCGGCGTCGGCACCGTCGTCCGCATCGCCCTGCCACGCAACGCCTTTGCGGCGAGGATGCGGGAGGCGGCGTAAGGATTTCGCACTGCCGTAGGGTGGGCAAAGCGCAGCGTGCCCACCATTTACGATCGGTGCAAGCGATGGTGGGCACGCTGCGCTTTGCCCACCCTACGGCACTGCCCTTGGCCAGGCGACGCCGTCATTCCGGGGCCAACTTCAGGATTGTTTCCAACAACGCCCGGTCGTTCAACACCGCCAACGTCTCGCGGGCGGTGAGAGAGGCGACGGCCTGCTCGAAGGTGTCGCTCGCCTCAACGCGGGCGCGGGCTGTTGCGAGCTGCGGGTCGATTTCCTGCGGTCGCCGGCGCGCCGGTGGTGGGAGCGAGCGGAGATGCTGCGTCAGGAATTGCGGGTCGCGTTGCAGTTCGACCAGCGCACGGCCACGATCAACCGAAGGCGATGCCGCCAGTTCGTTCGCACGGACCAGCACGGCCGGCGGCGCGACTTCCTCCGGTGTCGCAAACAGCGCCTTCATCCGCGGCTTCGCCGTATAGGCGCCGATCGGAATGGCAAACAACAGCCCGACGATGACCGGCGACATCCACAACAGCAGCGGCAGAGAGACGGCGTAGGCGCTCGCGGCCATCAGCACGCCGAAGGCCGTGGGCACGCCGTATTTGCGATAGAGCTCGCGCCGCTCGACCGAGCCGTCGTCACGGCGCTGCGTCTGCCATCCGGCATCACGGCCAATCAGGATCTCGATCACCGCGATCGACTGGAACACCATCATCGCGGGTGCGATCATGGCGGAGATCAGCACTTCGACGATGACACCGAGGAAAGCGCGAATGGCGCCGCCGAACCGCCGCCGCGTGTCCCGCTGCGTCAACAGCAACAGGAAGCCGAGCAGTTTCGGCACGATCAGAAGTGCCATGGTGGCGCCGAACACCCAGGCCGCGAGCACGGGGTCCTGCGCAGGCCAGTTGGGAAACAGCGCAAACCCCTTCGGAAAATATTCGGGGCGGACAAAGCGGGCCTGCAACGAGATCAGTATGCCGAGCAGCAGGAACGTAAACCACAGCGGCGCAGTGATATACGAACCGATCCCGGTCATGAAATGCAGGCGCGAAATCCAGTGCAGTCCGCGCGTCGGCAACACGGCGAGATGCTGCAGGTTTCCCTGGCACCACCTCCGGTCGCGCGCCGCGAAATCCAATAGCGAAGGCGGCACTTCCTCGAAACTGCCGCCGAGCGTCGGCGCCATATAGATGCCCCAGCCGGAGCGGCGCATCAGCGCGGCCTCGACGAAGTCGTGGCTCAGGATATGTCCGCCGAACGGCTTTCGTCCGTGCAACTCCGGCAGCCCGGCCGCCTCGGCGAACGCCGCCACCCTGATGATGGCATTGTGCCCCCAATAATTGCCTTCGGAGCCGTGCCACCAGGCTACGCCCGCGGCGATCATCGGCCCGTAAAGCCGGCCGGCAAATTGCTGCAGGCGGCTGAACAGGCTTCGCGCATTGACGATGATCGGCAGCGTCTGCAGCAATGCGGCCGCAGAATTCGCCTCCATCGCATGGACCATCCGCACCATCGTCTCGCCGGTCATCAGGCTGTCGGCATCGAGGACGATCATGAACTGATAGCCGCTGCCGAAGCGGGAAACCCACTCGGCGATGTTGCCGGACTTGCGCGCGACGTTGTTGGCGCGGTGACGATAATAGAGCCGATCGGAACCGCAGGCTTGCCGCAGTTTCAGGAAAGCGCGCTCCTCGGCGATCCAGATATCGGGATCGGTGCTGTCGCTCAGCACGAACCAGTCGAAATGCTCACCATGCCCGGTCGCCTCGACGGACTCGTAGATCGCACGCAGCCGGGCCATCAACTGGATTTCGTTTTCATTATAGGTCGGCAGCAGAACCGCCGTCCGGCTCGCGATATCAGGCAAGGAACCGCTGGCGGCGATTTGCAGCGCGTTCCCTCCTCTGCCGAGCAGGACGAAAAAGCCCGCAAGAGCGGAAGCAAACGAGAAGCCGATCCAGGCGAGCAAGGTCACGAACAGCGCGAGCACCATCCATTCCAGGACGGTCACGCCCCCGACTTCGAGCACCTTGTACATCTCGTACGCGCCGGCGCCGGTGAGCGCGATAGTGGCTGCAAAGACAAACGTCCGCCGCCGCCACATGCTTGACGCCACCGGTACAGGCTGCCGCGTCGCCTGCGGCGCGCGCGCGAAGTCCGATGTGATCATCTCGAGCGGATCTTCGCGTGGCAGAAACCCGCCCGCCAGCGCGTCCGGCGTCAGCGGCGACGACGTCGCTACGGAGCCCATCGATAGACCCACACTTCGGAAAGAGGTTTATCGTCTTGCACCAGCAATGCCCGAAGCTCGACGGGCGTATCCTTCTTCACCGCGCATTGGAAACTGAGCCGCCACCCACCCGTGTCGGGGTTCGGTTGGGTGACGATGTTGGTGATCTCGGACTTCTCGGCGCTCACGACGCCCTTGATGCTGCTGGGATCGATTGCCTTCAGGTTGTCGCCGACCAGATCCAGCACGAACAATTTGCTGTCCTCGCCACGCGCGCCGATACCGGTGCGTACGAAGCGGGCGAGCGAATGAGGCTTCGGCATATCCGGGCCCCAGTGCAGGCGATAGGTGAAATTGTTTTCGCTCTTCGCCTTCAGCGGCGCCTTGGGCCGCCAAAACGCTGCAATGTTATCGTGGATTTCCTCCTTGGTCGGAATCTCGATCAGCACGACGCCGCCCTCGCCCCAATCGCCGATCGGTTCGACCCAGAGGCTCGGGCGAGCCTCGAAACGCGACTCGATATCCTCATAGGCGGCGAATCTCTTCTCGCGCTGCATCAACCCAAATCCGCGCGGATTGAGGTCCTGGAAGGTGCTGACCTGAAGATCCCGCGGATTGCTCAGCGGACGCCACAGGCTTTCACCCTTGCCGTTGAAAATCGCGAGCCCGTCGGAATCGTGCACCGAGGGACGAAAATCGTCGACATCGTTGCGGTCGTTGGGGCCGAAGAAGAACATGCTGGTCATCGGCGCCAGCCCTGCATGCTCGAGATCGGCCCGCGGATAAAGCGACATCTCGACGTCGAACACCGTGGTCTCGCCGGGCCGCAAGGTGAAGCGGTAGCTCGCGGCGCAGCTCTTGCTGTCGAGCAGCGCGTGGATGACGAGTGAGGTCGCGTTGGCTGCGGGGCGCTCCAGCCAGAACGCCTTGAAATAAGGAAACTCCTCTCCCTTCGCCTCTCCAGTGTCGATCGACAATCCCCGCGCCGACAATCCGTAGGTTTCACCTTTGGCTACGGCACGGAAATAGCTGGCGCCGAGGAAGACGCAGACCTCATCGAAATAGTCGGGCCTGTTGATCGGCGCGTGGATGCGAAAGCCGGCAAAGCCGAGATTATCAGCGGCGAACGCCGGCACATTGTCGCCGAACGAGAAGTCGTCCTTGCGATAACGGATTTCGCTCGCCTGACCGTCGATGACTTCGAAGATGCTGACCTTGTTCTTGTAGAAGAAGCCCCGATGAAAGAACTGCGCCTGGAACGGCAGCTTTTCGGCGCGCCACAGCGCGCGCTCCGGCATGAAGCGGATCGAGCGATACTGATCGTAGTTCAGATCCTTCAGCTCGGACGGCAGCTTTTCATCGGGCGCCTCGAACGATTTGCTCGCGAGGCTTCGCGCAAGTTCCCGGACGGTGGATGGATCAAACGGAACGGCGGCGACGGCTTCGGTTCCGGGAAACAACATGAGTGTCGGCAGCACTGCCGAGCCTTGCAGTAGCTGGCGACGATTCACGGGAACTCCCAGATGTTTGAACCAAGCGTAGCATTGCAACAGTCGAGCCGTCGGCAAAGTTCCCTTCGATGCTGCAAGGCGAGAAGAGATTTCAGTTCAGACAATCATCGCTTGGGCTTTGGGGAAAATCAGCATTCTGCCGCTATTCGGCCGCCAGAACGGCCTGAATTGAGCGGCGATTGAAATGTGAATTGGAGGAGACGGTCAGGCGCCCTGACGGCCGCGCCGTGACGCGCGCGTCAACGTAGTGACACGTGGGTCACGCGCTATGATTGGGAGATACCGACTCCAGCGTGGGCGCGACTTCGCGGGCGACCTGGACCAGCGCGGCAATCAAGGGCGTCATCGGGTCGCGCTGCGGGATCACCAGGCCGATGCTGTAGTTCACGACAGGGTCGACGATCGGAATGCTGCGCACGGCATCGGCGAGGCCGAGTGTCTCCGCAAGCTTTGCCGGCATCACGCTTGCCCAGCGTCCGGTCTTCACGTGAGTGTAGAGTACGAGCAGCGAGTTCGACGTCAGCGTCGGCGTTGCTTCCGCGCCGACCGAACGAAGTGCGCGATCGATGATGCGGCGGTTCTGCATGTCGGGGGTCAGCAGGCAGAGCGGCACCTGGCCGACCTCTTTCCATGTGACGGTGTCGCGATCGCCGAACATGGCATCGGGCGATGTCAGCAAGCGGTAGCTCTCGCCATAGAGACGGATGGTGCGAACCTTGCCGATCGGCTCGTTCTCGATATAGGTCAGCCCGGCATCGACCTCGAGGTTCTCCAGGAGGCCCAGCACGTCGGACGAGGTGCAGGATTGGATGCGAAAGCGCACGTCCGGATGACGGGCGCGAAACGGCGTGGTCAGTGAAGCCACCATGCCGAGCGCGGTCGGGATCGCCGCGATCCGGATCTCGCCGGAAAGCTTGTGCTTCAGCCCATTGATCTCCTCCCGCATCGCGCGGGCATCGCCGACGATACGGCGCGCCCAATCGAGCGCGCGCTCACCCTCGGGCGTGAAGCCCTGAAAGCGCGAGCCGCGTTGCACCAGCATCACGCCAAGGAGATCCTCGAGCTGCTTGAGGCTCGTCGACATCGTCGGCTGCGTGACGCCGCACGCCTCCGCCGCGCGGCCGAAATGCCGCTCCTTTGCGAGCGCCAACAGGAGTTCAAGCTTGTCGATCAAGAAGGCCTCATCAGCTCTGGCATGCCACTTCGAATATAACGATCACAACCGCGACGAACACGAGAAAAAGCCGTATCGCACAAGGTGTTTTGCTACCAATTCTATTTGTATATCGATCGATTTCATATCCAAATCGATCGCTGTTCACGATCGCAGCATGAGACAGCTTTATTGATATCTAGATCGATTCCAACTCTCATAGGGGCGAGTAAAAACCCTCCGATTTGAGAGATGTGGATGACGTCGGCCTACGAACCCTGGAACGAAGCGCGCGGCGCCGAGATCATCGCCGAGCATGCCAAGCTCGAAGGCGCGACGCTGGTCATCCTGCACGCGCTGCAGGAGGCCTTCGGCTACGTGCCCGAGCCCGCGATCCCGATGGTCGCTTCCGCGCTTAATCTCTCGCGTGCCGAAGTCCACGGCGTGTTCACCTTCTACCATGATTTCCGCAAGGCGCCCGCAGGCCGCCATGTGCTGAAGCTCTGCCGCGCGGAGGCCTGTCAGGCCGCCGGCGGCGATGCGCTGGCCGCGCGCGCCGAAGCCAAGCTCGGCGTTGCGCTCGGCAATACCACGGCCGATGAGCGCGTAACGCTGGAGCCGATCTACTGCCTCGGCCTCTGCGCCACCGCGCCATCAGCGATGCTGGACGGCCGCATGGTCGGCCGGCTCGACGAAGCGCGCCTCGATGCGCTGGTGAAGGAGGCGCAGCGATGACGATGCGACTCTTTGTCCCCCGCGATGCCGGCGCAGTCGCCGTTGGCGCCGATGAGGTCGTGACGGCGCTGGAGCTCGCCGCCGAGCAGCGCGGCCTCGCGATCGAGATTGTCAGGACCGGCTCGCGCGGGCTCTATTGGCTGGAGCCGATGGTCGAAGTCGCAACGGCGGCGGGCCGGGTCGCGTTCGGACCGGTGAGCGCTGCGGACGCGACCTCCCTGCTCAATGCGATGGCCGCCGACGGGCCGCATCCGCTGCGCCTCGGCATCGCCGACGATATCCCGTGGCTGAAGCGCCAGACCCGCCTGACCTTCGCGCGCTGCGGCGTGATCGATCCGCGCTCGGTCGAGGACTATCGCGCCCATGGCGGCTACAGGGGCCTAGAGCGGGCGCTGACGCTCTCCCCCGACGAGATCCTAGCCGACGTCACCACCTCCGGCCTGCGCGGCCGCGGCGGTGCCGGCTTCCCGACCGGCATCAAGTGGAAGACGGTCGCGCAGGCCAGCGCCGACCGAAAGTACATCGTCTGCAATGCCGACGAAGGCGACAGCGGCACCTTCGCAGACCGCATGATCATGGAAGGCGACCCCTTCGTGCTGATCGAGGGCATGACGATCGCCGGCATCACGGTCGGCGCCACCAAGGGCTACATTTACACCCGCTCCGAATATCCACATGCGGTCGAGGCGATGAATGCCGCGATCGCAGCGGCCAAGCGCGCCGGCTATCTCGGCGCTCGCATCGGCGGTTCCGCGCACAGCTTTGATCTCGAGGTGCGCGTCGGCTCCGGCGCCTATGTCTGCGGCGAGGAAACCTCGCTGCTCGAAAGCCTCGAAGGCCGCCGTGGCATCGTGCGCGCCAAGCCGCCGCTGCCCGCACACAAGGGCCTGTTCGGGCGGCCGACGGTGATCAACAACGTGCTGTCGTTCGCCGCGATCCCGTTCATCCTCGATAACGGCGCCAAGGCTTACGCAGATTTTGGCATGGGCCGCTCACGCGGCACGATGCCGATCCAGCTTGCCGGCAATGTGAAGCATGGCGGCCTGTTCGAGACCGCATTCGGCATCACGCTCGGCGAACTTGTCGACGAGATCGGCGGCGGCTCCTTCACCGGCCGTCCGGTGCGCGCGGTGCAAGTGGGTGGCCCGCTCGGCGCCTACTTCCCGCGCGCTCTCTTTGATACGCCGTTCGACTATGAGGCTTTCGCTGCACGCGACGGATTGATCGGCCATGGCGGCATCGTCGTGTTCGACGACAGTGTCGATATGCGCAAGCAAGCGCGCTTTGCGATGGAATTCTGCGCGATCGAATCCTGTGGCAAGTGCACGCCTTGCCGGATCGGCTCGACCCGCGGCGTGGAGACCATCGAGAAGATCATCCGCGGCGAGCGCGTGGCCGAAAACCTCGCCCTCGTCGAGGACCTCTGCAACACCATGAAGTTCGGCTCGCTCTGCGCGCTCGGCGGCTTCACGCCCTACCCCGTGCTGAGTGCCCTCAGGCATTTCCGGGATGATTTCGGCCCGGCACCGGCCCGCTTAGAGGCCGCGGAATAGGAAAATCGCCATGTCATTGATCGAGGAAATCGACTTCGGCACGCCGCGCTCCAAATCGGAGACCATGGTCACGCTGACCATCGACGGCAAGCCCATTACGGTGCCCGAGGGCACCTCCATCATGCGCGCGGCGATGGAAGCAGGTCACCAGATCCCGAAGCTGTGCGCGACCGACATGGTCGACGCCTTCGGCTCCTGCCGCTTGTGCCTGGTCGAGATCGAGGGACGCACGGGCACGCCAGCGTCCTGCACCACGCCGGTGGCGCCAGGGCTGGTCGTGCATACCCAGAGCGAGCGGCTGAAGAAGCTGCGCAAGGGCGTGATGGAGCTCTACATCTCCGACCATCCGCTGGACTGCCTGACCTGCGCCGCCAATGGCGATTGCGAATTGCAGGACATGGCAGGCGCAGTCGGCTTGCGCGACGTGCGCTACGGCTATGAGGGCGACAACCATGTGTTCGCCAAGTCCGCTGGCGCGGTCAATCCGGCCTGGATGCCGAAGGACGAGTCCAATCCCTACTTCACCTACGATCCCTCAAAATGCATCGTCTGCTCGCGCTGCGTCCGCGCCTGCGAGGAGGTGCAAGGCACCTTCGCACTGACGATTGCCGGCCGCGGCTTCGACAGCCGCGTCTCGCCGGGCATGAGCGAAAGCTTCCTCGGCTCCGAATGCGTCTCCTGCGGCGCCTGCGTGCAGGCCTGCCCGACCGCGACGCTGACGGAAAAATCGGTGATCGAGATCGGCCAGCCCGAGCATTCCGTGGTGACCACCTGTGCCTATTGCGGCGTCGGCTGCGCCTTCAAGGCGGAAATGCGCGGCGAGGAAGTGGTGCGCATGGTGCCGTACAAGGACGGCAAGGCCAATCGCGGACACTCCTGCGTCAAGGGACGCTTTGCCTGGGGTTATACCAACCACAAGGAACGCATCCTGAAGCCGATGATCCGCGAGCGGATCAAGGATCCCTGGCGCGAAGTGTCGTGGGACGAAGCGTTCTCGTTTGCCGCCGCGAAGTTCAAGGCGATCCAGCAGAAATACGGCCGCGACGCGGTCGGCGGCATCACGTCGTCCCGCTGCACCAACGAAGAGACCTATCTGGTGCAGAAGCTGATCCGCGGCGGCTTCGGCAACAACAATGTCGATACCTGCGCCCGGGTCTGCCACTCGCCGACCGGCTATGGCCTGTCGCAAACCTTCGGCACCTCGGCCGGCACGCAGGACTTCGATTCGGTCGAAGAGACCGATGTCGTGATCGTGATCGGCGCCAACCCGGCCTCTGCCCACCCCGTGTTCGCCTCGCGCTTAAAGAAGCGGCTGCGGCAAGGGGCAAAACTGATCGTGATCGATCCGCGTCGCACCGAGATGGTGGAGTCCCCTCACCTCGAGGCGCTGCATCTGCCGTTGATGCCGGGCACCAACGTCGCTGTGATGACCGCGCTAGCGCATGTCATCGTCACCGAGGGCCTCGTCAACGAAGCCTTCGTGCGCGAGCGCTGCGACTGGAGCGAGTTCGAGGAATGGGCGGCGTTCGTCGCGCAGCCGAACAACAGCCCCGAAGCCACCGCGATCCTGACCGGCGTCGATCCGAAGGATCTGCGCGAGGCCGCGCGCATTTACGCTACCGGCGGCAACGGCGCGATCTATTACGGGCTCGGCGTCACCGAGCACAGCCAGGGCTCGACCACGGTGATCGCGATCGCCAACCTCGCGATGGTAACCGGCAATATCGGCCGCCCTGGCGTCGGCGTGAACCCGCTGCGCGGCCAGAACAACGTGCAGGGCTCCTGCGACATGGGCTCGTTCCCACACGAACTGCCGGGCTATCGCCACATCTCGACGGATGCGGTGCGTGACCAGTTCGAGGCGATGTGGAACGTCAAGCTCAACCCGGAGCCGGGCCTGCGCATCCCCAACATGTTCGACGCCGCGATCGAAGGCACCTTCATGGGCCTCTATGTGCAGGGCGAGGACATCCTGCAGTCCGATCCCAACACCTCCCACGTGGTGGCGGCGCTGTCGGCAATGGAATGCGTGATCGTGCACGACCTGTTCCTGAACGAGACCGCGAATTACGCGCATGTGTTCCTGCCGGGCTCGAGTTTCCTGGAGAAGGATGGAACCTTCACCAATGCCGAGCGTCGTATCCAGCGCGTGCGCAAGGTGATGACGCCGAAGAACGGCCTAGCCGACTGGGAAGTGACGATCGCACTCGCCAAGGCGATGGGCTTCGAGATGAACTACAACCACCCCTCCGAGATCATGGACGAGATCGCGGCGCTGACCCCGACCTTCGCCGGCGTCTCCTACGTCAAGCTCGACGAGCTCGGCTCGGTGCAGTGGCCCTGCAACGAGAAGGCGCCCGAGGGCACGCCGGTGATGCATATCGGCGGTTTCGTCCGCGGCAAGGGCAAGTTCATCGTCACCGAATATCTCGCCACCGACGAGCGTACCGGCCCGCGTTTCCCGCTGTTGCTCACGACGGGGCGCATCCTCAGCCAGTACAATGTCGGCGCGCAGACCCGCCGTACAGAGAATGTGGTCTGGCACAGCGAGGACCGGCTCGAGATCCATCCGCATGATGCCGAGCAGCGCGGCGTGCGCGATGGCGATTGGGTGCGCCTCAAGAGCCGCGCCGGCGAGACCACGCTGCGCGCGCTCATCACCGATCGTGTCGCGCCGGGCGTGGTTTACACCACGTTCCATCATCCGGACACGCAGGCCAATGTGATCACGACCGACTATTCGGACTGGGCCACGAATTGTCCGGAATACAAGGTCACCGCCGTGCAGGTCTCGCCGTCGAATGGTCCGTCCGACTGGCAGAAGGCCTATGAGGCGCAGGCGAAGCATTCACGCCGGATCGCGCCGGTCGTGGAAGCCGCGGAGTGAGGATGCACGATCCCGTCACCAGCGCGAAGCGGCAGGTCTGGCGCGACGGCAGCCTCAGCGAAGGCACGCGCCAGATCCCCGAGGAGACGGCGCTGGCGCTGACCTATAATGGCGGCACCTACGCCGTGATGATGGGCACGCCGCAGGACCTGCGCGATTTTGCCGTGGGCTTCAGCCTCAGCGAAGGCGTTGTTCAATCCGCCGAGGAGATCGAGACGCTCGACGTCATCGAGCTCGACGACGGCATCGAGCTGCGGATGTGGCTGGCGCCCGAAAAGGCCGCGCTGATCAATGAGCGGCGGCGGCATATCGCGGGCCCGACCGGCTGCGGCCTCTGCGGCATCGACTCGATCGCCGAAGCGGTTCGTCCGGCGGCAATCGTGCCGAAGGGCCGCAGTTTCTCGCCGCGCGAGATCATGGCCGCGATGGCCGCGATCGCCCCGCTGCAGGCGATCAACCTCAGGACACGCGCAGTGCATGCCGCGGCGTTCTGGACGCCGGCGCGCGGCATTGTCGCGCTGCGCGAGGATGTCGGCCGTCACAATGCGCTCGACAAGCTCGCCGGTGCGCTGGCGCAGGCCAAAGTGCCTACCAGCGACGGCATGGTGCTGTTGACGAGCCGCGTCTCGGTCGAGATGGTGCAGAAGACGGCGACCATCGGCGCGCCGCTTATGGTCGCGGTGTCGGCGCCGACAGCGCTTGCCGTGCGCATGGCCGACGCCGCCGGCATCACGCTCGCGGCGATCGCACGCGCCGACGGGTTCGAAGTGTTCACACATGCGGAGCGGATCGTTCCCCACGCCGATAGCAGGAAAGCCATCCATGTCGCCTGACCGACTGATTTACATGGCCAACCAGATCGGCAAGTTCTTCCAGAACCAGGGGCACGAGCGCGCGGTGCCGGGCATCGCCGAGCATATCAAGAAATTCTGGGACCCGCGGATGCGGAAGGCGATCTTCGCCCATCTCGACGCCGGCGGCGCTGGGCTTGATCCGTACGTCCACGAGGCGCTCAAGAAGTTGAAGAAGGCATAGGCCACAACACTGAATGGTGGGCACGCGTCGCTTTGCCCACCTACGGCGCTGTCGTCCCGGCGAACGCCGGGACCCATAACCACAGGATCGGGTTGTGGCGCGCGCAAGCGGTTGCGGCGGAGCACATTACAAGCGCCTGTGATTATGGGTCCCGGGTCAAGCCCGCGACGACACCGAATTTGTAGCGATCGGCGCCGCGCCTAACGTCCGCCGACGATCGCGTTGAACACGCGGCGGACTTCGCTCTGCGTCTCGCGCACGCCGGCTTCGAGGGCGGAGAAATCCGGCGTGTCGCCTGCGCGCGCCATCACGCGTAGCAGATCGTCACCGGCGGTTTCGGGATTGAATTTGCCAATCACGCAAAGGCGCAGGATCTGCGTGAGGTCGTGATAGAGCCGCGCGGCCGAGCGCAGCACTTCGGCTTCCGACTGGCCGAGCACGCCGAGCTTTGCGGCGTTGTCGAGCACCTGCAATGTGGAGACGCTGAGAATGTCCGGCTTCTCGGCGGCGTGCGCGAGTTGCAGATATTGCGCGATGAAATCGATGTCGATGAGGCCGCCGGCGGCGAGCTTCAGGTCCCAGATGTCGTCCTCGCCCTTCTCAAGCGCGATCGCGCGGCGCATCTCGACGACGTCGTTGGCGGTTTTGCCCGCATCGCGCTTGCGCGTCAGCACGCGGCGGATGATGTCTTCGATCTTCTCGCGGAACGCCGGCGATGACGAGATCACGCGCGCCCGCGTCAGCGCCATGTGCTCCCAGGTCCAGGCCTCGCGCTCCTGATATTCGGCGAAGGAATCGAGCCGTGATGCCAGCGGGCCGGCGCGGCCCGATGGGCGCAGCCGCATGTCGACCTCGTAGAGCACGCCGTAATTGGTCCGTGTCGTGAAGGCGGAGATCAGGCGCTGGGTGAAGCGGGCAAAATACTGCGCGCCATGCAGCGCGCGGTCGCCGTCGGAGTCCGGGCGCTCGTGGTCGTAGTCGTAGAGCAGGATCAGGTCGAGATCGGAGGACGCCGTCATCTCGCGGCTGCCGAGCCGGCCCATGGCGAGGATCGCGGTCTCCTGGTCGTTGATGCGGCCGTATTGCGTAGCGAACTGGTCGGTGACGAGACCATGCACGGTGTGCACGATGCCTTCCGCGACGTCGGCGAAGGCGACGCTCGCCTGCTGCGCCGACACCGTGCCGGAGAGGATCCGCGTGCCGATCAGGAACAGGCTTTCCTGGCCGAACAGCCGCAGGCGATCGAGGAAGTCCTCGTAGGAGCCGGCGTCCTTGAGCGTGATCGCGAGCCGCTCGGACAATTCGCGCTGGTCCGGCATCGCGCCGAAGAAGCGCGGATCGATCAGCCCGTCCATGATCTGCGGCTGCCGCGCCAGCATGTCGCCGAGCCGCGGCGCGGCGCCGAGGATCAGCGCCACCAGTGCGACCAGGTCGCGGTTCTGGCTCAGCAGCGTGATCAGCCGCCCGCCCCGCTGCAGCGCCCCGAGGAAACGGTCGAACGCCACAACCGCAGCGTCCGGCTCCTCGGCATGCGCGAGCCCGTCGATCAGGCCCGGAATGAACTCGAGGAAAGCGTTGCGCGTCGCCTCCACGCGCAGCGCGCGATAGTCGCCTTCGATCCATTGCTGCACGGTCTTTGCGACCGCGACCGGCTTCTCGAAGCCGAGACTGACGAGATGCTCGAGCAGCCGCTGGTCTTCGGGGCCGGCGCCGTAGTTCAGCTTCGGCAGCTTTGCCGTGCCGGTCGGCTCGTCGCCCTCGAAAAGCTTGGCGTAATGGCCCTGCACGATGTTGAGATGCGCGAGCAATTCCATCGCAAAGGTGGCCCTGCTCGTATAGCCGAGGAAATGAGCAAAGCGCTCGATCGCCGCGGGATCTTCCGGCAGCGTGTGCGTCTGCTCGTCGGCGATCATCTGCAGACGATGCTCGACGCGGCGCAGGAACTGATAGGCCGCGGTGAGCTCGTCACGCGCCTCAAAGGTGATCCAGTTGCTGGAGGCCAGCATCGCGAGCGCCTCGAGCGTCGGCCGCACCCGCAATTCCGGATGCCGCCCGCCCGCGATCAACTGCTGGGTCTGGGCGAAGAACTCGATCTCGCGGATGCCGCCGCGGCCGACCTTGACGTTGTGGCCCTCGACCGAGATCTCGCTCTGGCCGCGGTAGGTCTGCATCTGCCGCTTCATGTCGTGGACATCGGCAAGCGCGGCGAAGTCCAGATGCTTGCGCCAGACGAAGGGGGCGATTTCCGCAAGCAGCGCCTCGCCCGCCCTGCTGTCGCCGGCGCACGGGCGCGCCTTGATCATCGCGGCGCGTTCCCAGGTCCGCCCTTCCCGCGCGTAATAGTTCAGGGCCGAATCGGTCGATATCGCGACCTGCGTCGACGCCGGATCGGGCCGCAGCCGCAGGTCGACGCGGAACACATAGCCGTCGCCGGAGCGCTGCTGCAGCAGGCGCGCCATCGATTGGGTGACGCGGACGAAGAACGGCTGTGGTTCGATATCCTCGGCCAGCGAGGTCGCAGCCGGATCGTAGAAGACGATGAGATCGATATCGCTGGAATAGTTCAGCTCGCCCGCGCCCATCTTGCCCATCGCGAGCACGATCAACCCGCTGCCCTCTTCGGGACGGTCGGGGTCGGGCGCATGGAGGCGGCCGCGCGCCATCTCCTGGCGCAGCAGGTAGCGCAGCGCCGACTGCACGGACGCGACCGCAAGGTCGGTCAGCGCGGCGGTGACCCGTGTGACCGGCCACACGCCGCCAATGTCGCAAAGCGCGATCAGGAGCGCCGCCTCCGCCTTCATGCGGCGGAGCAGTTGCATCACTTCGGCCTCGCCTGAGGCGGCGAACACGTCGTGCGAGGTCTTGTCGATCAGGTCGGCCAGATGCGGCTCCGCGTCGCAGGAGAGCAGCCGGATCAGCCGCGCCGGATCGGCGCGCACGAGCTCGAACAGGAACGGCGAGCATTCCGCAATGCCGAGCAGGATGCGCTTGGCGAAGGGGTAGCCGAGCAGTTCATCGAGCGCGGCCGATTGCGCCGGCTCGAGTTCGGCGAGCCAGTCTGTCAGGCGCTGTTCGGCTTGGATGGGCGCGGACACATA
This sequence comes from Bradyrhizobium sp. Ses1, assembly GCF_059512365.1. Classification (NCBI taxonomy): domain Bacteria; kingdom Pseudomonadati; phylum Pseudomonadota; class Alphaproteobacteria; order Hyphomicrobiales; family Nitrobacteraceae; genus Bradyrhizobium; species Bradyrhizobium sp. Ses1. The sequence goes on along the minus strand of NZ_JCAMOQ010000013.1, from coordinate 115,922 downwards.
CGGTCCGTCCGCGAACCGCGCGGCCAGACGATGTCCCGCGGAGCCCGGCGCGGAAGCGTTCATGCCGCCTTCTGTGGCACATCCTGCGTTTGGGCCGCAAGCCTGTCAGCCGCGCCGGCACGCGCCGGCAGCACCAGCGTCGCAACCAGCCCGGGATGGGCGTCGCCGAGCCTGAGCTCGCCGCCGTGCAGTGTCGCGACCGCCGCGGCGAGGCTGAGCCCAAGCCCGGAACCCGGCAGCGTGCGGCTCGCCTCGAGCCGGACGAATCGTTCCACCGCGTGCTTGCGATCGGCCTCGGGAATGCCCGGACCATGATCGGTGACGCTGAGCAGCACGGAGTCGGCCTCGCGCCGCGCCTCGATCAGGATCTCCTTGGCTGCGGCGGCCGCCTCCGGGTCGATCGGCTGCACGACCGGCTTGCCATATTTGATCGCGTTCTCGACGAGGTTGGCGAGCGCCTGGCTGATCAATTCACGGTTGCCGTGCATCGCGCTGGGCGCGGTCTTCACATGCAGGCTCATGCCGTCGTCCTCGGCGAGCGGCTCATAGAGCTCATGGATGCCGGCGGCGACATCGGCCGCGTCGAAATCATCCATGTTGCCGCGCGCCTGACCTGACTCAGCCCGTGCGATCATCAAGAGTGCATTGAAGGTACGGATCAGGCCATCGGATTCCTCGATGGTGCGCTCCAGCGCCGCCCGGTAATCGGCCTCGCTCCTGGCGCGCGCCAACGCCTCCTCGGCGCGGTTGCGAAGGCGCGTCAGCGGGGTCTTGAGGTCGTGGGCTATGTTGTCGGAGACCTCCTTCAGCCCCGTCATCAGCGCCTCGATGCGCTCCAGCATGGCGTTGAGGTTCTCGGCGAGACGATCGAGCTCGTCGCCGCTGCGGCCGACCGGCAGGCGATCGGAGAGATCGCCGGCCATGATGCGCTGGGCGGTGCCGGTCATGGCATCGATCCGCTGCAGCACCCGCCGCGCGACGAAGATGCCGCCGCCGATGCCGAGCACGACCACGACCAGGATCGACCATTGCGCGGCTTTGGCAACGATGCCGAACAGCCGCCGCCGCTCCTCGAGGTCGCGCCCGATCAAGAGCCGGAAGCCATTGGTCATCTCGGTGACCCGCACCAGCGCGCGGTGATCGGTGTTGTCGTTGTCGTCGAGCCGCCGATAGGCCGTCTCGGTCCAACCCTGCATTCCCATCACCCCTGGCGCCAGCGAGCCGACATTGCCGGCGATCGCCTGCCCGTTCGGTGCGGTCACGAGATAGAGGTTGGCGCCCGGCCGCAGCGCCCGATTGCCGATGGTGAACACAAGGCCGCGCAGGCCACGCCGGTTGTAGATCTCGGTGACTTCGCCGACCTCGGCATTGACCGTGGAGGTGATCTGCTCGGTGATCAGCCGGCGCGTATTCCACGCGAAATAGCCGAGCAGCGAGGCGGCGAACAGCGCAAACAAGAACAGATAGACCAGCGTCAGCCGGAACGCCGTGGTGCGGATCAGTTTACCGAATGCCGTCACGGATGATGCTACCCAAGATGTTGCTGTTGCGCGTTGCGATCCGATGCTCCCAAGCACCGATGCAGCTACGTCTTTCGGACTCAGCTACCGTATCCCGTCGCGGATCATGTACCCTGCCCCGCGGATCGTGTGCAGCAAGGGCCGCTCGAAGCCCTTGTCGATCTTGGAGCGCAGGCGCGAGATGTGCACGTCGATGACGTTGGTCTGCGGATCGAAGTGATAGTCCCAGACATTCTCGAGCAGCATGGTGCGCGTCACCACCTGCCCTGCATGCTTCATCAGATATTCGAGCAGGCGGAATTCGCGCGGCTGCAGCGTCAGCTCGTCCTTGCCGCGGGCGACGCGGTGCGACAGGCGGTCGAGCTCGAGATCGCCGACCCGATAGACCGTCTCTTCCGCCGGGCCGACATTGCGGCGCGACAGGACTTCGACGCGCGCCAGCAGTTCGGCGAATGAATAGGGTTTCGGCAGGTAGTCGTCGCCGCCGGCGCGCAAGCCCTTGATGCGGTCGTCGACCTGGCCGAGCGCAGAGAGGATCAATACCGGCGTACGGTTCCCCTTGTCGCGCAGCGTTCCGATCAGGGACAGGCCGTCCCGCTTCGGCAGCATGCGGTCGACGACGAGGACGTCATAGTCGCCGCTTTCGGCCATCGACAGGCCCTCCTCGCCGTCGTCGGCGAGGTCGGCGATATAGCCGACTTCGCGGAACGCCTTGACGAGATAGTCGGCGGATTCGCGATCGTCTTCGATGATCAGGAGGCGCATCTGGGGTGCGGCTAAAGGTGCGGTGGCGGTCACGGGATTGGTTTCCTCTCAGCATGGCGCGGCCGCCCTGCACATGCAAGACGGCCGCGCGCGTTCGCGTTGATTTGCATGATCCTTCCGGAAAACCGGCTTCCGCTTTTCCGGATCACGCTGGAGGGGAAAGAGTGGGCGGTGAAGCTGGGGGACTCCACCGCCCTAGGCCTTCCGACGGAGGGGGGCGCATTCCACCGGAAGGTAGCAAGAGGGGGCGAGCGTTGAGGCTCGCTCCCCAGGAAGGGCCGTCGGCGGGGGCGACGATTGCCGGCGACGCCTTCCATCTCCTATTTAACCCTTCGCCAGCGGGACTGCCACAAAGCGCGACGAACCGCCGCTCTTTACACGCATCAAAACGCTGTTCTTGTTGTCGTTCCGTGCGGAGGTGATCGCATCGCGCACATCACCGGCGCTGGTGACGTTCTTGCCGGCGACTTCAAGAATGACGTCGCCTTCCTTGAAGCCGCGCTCGGCCGCGGCGCTCTTCGGGTCGACCTCGGTCACGACGACGCCGTCCTTGCCGGCGCCGGCCACGCTGTTGGCGGGGGCCACCGTCAGGCCGAGCTTCGGCACATCGGTGCCGCGGGAAGAAGAGCCGCGATCGCCGTTGTCGTTATCGGCCTTGGCCTCAACCGTGTTCGGCAACTGGCCGAGCGTGAGGTTGACGGTCTTCTCCGTGCCCTTGTGCAGGACGTTGAGCTTCACCGCATTGCCTGGCGCCAGGCCGCCGATGGTGCGGGCGAGCTCGCGCGCATCCTTGACCGTTTCGCCGTTGACGGCGGTGATGACGTCGCCGGACTCGATGCCGGCCTTGGCCGCCGGACCGTTGGCCTGGGGCTCCGCCACCAGCGCGCCTTCGGCCTTCTTCATGCCGAGGCTGTCGGCGATGTCGGAGGTCACCGGCTGGATCTGGACGCCGATCCAGCCGCGGCTGACCGTGCCCTTGTCCTTGAGCTGGGCGACGACGCTCTTCACCGTCGCGGCCGGGATCGAGAAGGCGATGCCGACGCTGCCGCCGGAGGGCGAGTAGATCGCGGTGTTGACGCCCATCACCTCACCGGACACGTCGAACGCCGGGCCACCGGAGTTGCCCTTGTTCACGGGCGCGTCGATCTGGATGAAATCGTCATACGGGCCGTTGCCGATGTCGCGGCCGGAGGCCGAGACGATACCGGCGGTAACCGTGCCGCCGAGCCCGAAGGGGTTGCCGACCGCCAGCACCCAGTCGCCGATCCGCGGCTTGGTGTCGGACAGCTTGGCGAACGGGAAGTTGGAACCACCCTCGACCTTGACTAGCGCGAGGTCGGTACGCGGATCGGTGCCGATCACCTTGGCCGAATAGGTCTTGCCGTCATCGGTCGTGACCTCGACCTTGTCGGCGCCGTCAACGACGTGGTTGTTGGTCACCGCAAAGCCGTCAGCCGAAATGAAGAAACCCGAACCCTGGCCGGTCACGATGCCATGGCCACGCGGTCCGCCGCGCATGCCCGGGGGGAGCCCATCCTGTCCACCGAAGCGACGGAAGAAACGCTCCATCGGCGAGCCCGGCGGGAACGGCGAGTCCTCGTTGCTGTCGTCCTTGGCGAGCTTCTCGCCGATATTGACCTTGACCGAAATCACCGACGGCTTCACGCGCTCGACAATATCGGCAAAGCCGACCGGCTGCTGAACCTTGCGGACCTCGTTGTTGACCTGCGCCTGCGCCGGGCTGGCGAACAGATCGCTCGGCGTGTGCTGCGGGCTCAAACCATAGCCGGCGACGCCGAGGCCGGCGACGACCGAAGCCATCAACGCAAATCTGCGGGCCGAGAACAGCGAACGGCGTGGCGTGCCGTAAGACGGCAGAGACGAAAGATCGGTGGGTCGTTCGGTCATTCTAAAAATCTCCAAGAGCCAGAACTCGAAAGGTGCGGGGGCAAGCACCGGACGTGTCTAAACATGGGGGCGTCAGCCTTACGGCGCGCTGGCTGCGGAATTAAACTTTTGTAATAGAGACGAGACCTGGTGCGGCAGAATATCGCAGCTCCCCCAATGGGTTAGTCGCGAGCTGCAGGAGCTCGCGGCAAGTCCCGCCCGCAGGTTCCAGGTCGCAAAATCGCGAGCCGTCAGACTGCCCTGACGCTGGCAATGAAACCGTCGACCTCGCGCTTGAGGATGTCGGCCTGCTGCGACAGGTCGACCGCGGAATCCTTGGCCTCGCCGGCCATGCGGCCGGTGTCGGACGACGTCGTGGTGATCTGCACGATGTGGTTGGTGACGTCCATGGTTCCCCTCGCCGCGTCCTGGACGCTCCTGGAGATGTCCTGGGTGGCGTTGCGCTGGCGTGCGGTGTCGACGTCGATGCCCGACATGATCGAGCTGATTTCGGCGATCGTGTTCGATATCCCATCGATGGCGCCGCGCGTTTCCGCCGTGATCGCCTGGATGCTCGTGACCTGCTGCGAGATCTCCTCGGTCGCCTTGCTGGTCTGGCTGGCCAGGTTCTTCACCTCGGAGGCGACCACCGCAAATCCCTTGCCGGCCTCGCCGGCCCGCGCGGCTTCGATGGTGGCGTTGAGCGCCAACAGGTTGGTCTGCGAGGCAACCGTCTGGATCAATTGCACGACGGCCCCGATCTTCTCGGCCGCGTCCGAGAGCGCGTGGATGGTGTCGGCGCTCTGGCGTGCCTGCGCCACCGCCCCTTCGGCACGCTGGGTGGCGTCGGTGACGCGCTGGCTGATCGCCGCGATCGAGGTCGTCATCTGCTCCGCTGATGTCGCCACCGTCTGGACGCTGGTGCTGGCCTGGCCGGCTGCGCTGGCAACCGCGCTCGCCTTCTGGCTGGTCTCGTTGGCGGCGCGCGACAGCGTTTCGGCGTTGCTCCTGAGGCGGACGGCCGATGCGGCAACGCTGCCGACGACATTGGCGACGAGGCCGTTGAAGTCGCGGATCTTCTCGTCGAGATAGCGAGTCCGCTCGCGCTGGTTGTGGGCGTCGCGCAGTTCCTGGTCGGTCAGCCGCTGGCGTTCGATCCCGTTGGTCTTGAACACTTCGAGCGCGCCGGCGAGCAGCCCGATTTCATTGCTCCTGCCGAGACCCGGAATCGGCGTCTCGTACTTCTGCTCGGCCACCTCGCGCATCGCATGCACCATGCCAGCCAGCGGCCGCATGACGCCGTCCCGAACCGCGAAGTAGGTGGTCAGGCAAACCGTAAGCGCGATCACGGCGATCGCACCGCAGGCAATAAGGAAGTAGGAGAACGCGGTCTGCGCCTCCTGATAGATCTGCATGGCATGCTCGCGGCCCGGGCCGCTCAGCGATTTGAACTCAGCGGCAAGCGCCGTGATCTCGTTGTTGAGGTAGAGCACGGCGATGAAGCCCGTACCGCCGCCGATCCCAAGCAGCACCAGAAGCGCAATGACAACGGATGCGACAAGGAAGCGGATAGTCAGATTGCTGTTGGAAAACATCGGCTTGCTCAAGAGCGTTACGACAAAGCATCATCACGCTCATCGTTTTGTGAACGTGATCCTCTCGGACAACCGGTACCCACTTTTCCGGATCATGCTCTGGAGGAAGGGCGAGGCAAAGTTCCACACAAAAGGTCAAGATTGGATGAATGCCGCAATTGATGCCGACGCCTATGGACCTACGTAACAGTACGTAGATCAGCCACGCCTTTCCGGCGCTTCCTCCGACATCAGCGCAGCCAGCCGGCTCTCCTCCTCAGGAGTGAGATGGGCGCCGGTTGTGGCGCCCGCCGGGGCAACTGGCCGGCGGCGGCCAAACAGCCAAAGCGCCACGCCGCCTCCGACCAGGACTAGCGGCGGGACCAGCCAGAGCAGCAGCGTATGCGGATTGAAGCGCGGCTTCAGCAGGACGAATTCACCGTAGCGCGCCACCAGGAAATCGATCACCTGCCGATCGCTGTCGCCGGCCGCGATCCGCTCGCGGACCAGGATGCGCAGGTCGCGCGCCAGCGGCGCCTCGGAATCGTCGATCGACTGGTTCTGGCACACCATGCAACGCAGTTCGCGCGACAGCTCCCGCGCCCGCGCTTCCTTGGCGGGATCGGCCATGATCTCGTCAGGCTGCACGGCGAACGCCGCCGGTGCGCCGAACGACACGGCGAACGCCAGCACACAAGCTGCAAGCGCCCTCCGCATCACTCCGCCGCCTGCAATGCGCGCGCGGCCTTGGCCGGCTTGGGCGCACCGACGCGCAGGCGCCGGTCGGACAGCGACAAGAAGCCGCCAAAGGCCATCAGCACCGGGCCGAACCAGATCAAGAGCACCATGGGCTTGTGATAGATGCGCACCGCGATGCCGCCGTCGGCGGCGATATCGCCGAGCGAGATATAGAGCTGGCTCACCCCGCGCGTCAGCAGCGCGGCCTCGGTGGTGGACGCACCGCGCGTGGTGAAATTGCGCTTCGACGGCGTCATGACGCTGAGCGTCTTGCCGTCGAGGCCGACCGTGAACCTCGCCACCATCTCGCGGAAATTCGGTCCCTGGCGCTGGCCGATATCGTCGAGCTTCAATTCGTAGCCGGCGACTTTCGCGGAGTCGCCCGGCTTCATGGTGCCGATATATTCGCTGTTCCAGGTGGTCTCGCAGACGATCCCGATCAGGGCGATACCGACGCCGGCATGGGCGAACGCCGTGCCCCACACCGCCCGCGGCAGGCCGCGCGCCCGCTGCACGGAGGTGCCGAACGGAAGCCGGAACAGCCCGATACGCTCGGCGAGGTCGGTGAGCGCCCCAGCGACGACGAATACCGCAAGCCCGATCGCGAGCGGCGCGAAGCTGGCACCGCCGCGCGTCCAGGCCCACAGCACCGCGATCGCAATCAGCGCGACGATCCCGGCCGCGGTCAGGCGCTGAGCGGCGCCAAGCAGGTCGCCGCGCTTCCAGGCCAGCAAGGGGCCGAACGGCACGGCGATCATCAATGGCACGAACAGCGGCCCGAAGGTCAGGTTGAAGAACGGCGCGCCGACCGAGATCTTGTCGCCGGTCAGGACCTCGAGCGCCAGCGGATAGAGCGTGCCGATGAACACCGTCGCGCAGGCCGTGGTCAGGAACAGGTTGTTGAGCACCAGCGCGCCCTCGCGCGAGATCGGCGCGAACAGGCCGCCCTGCTTCAACGATGCGGCCCGGGCCGCATAGAGCGACAGGCTGCCGCCGATGAAGAGGCAGAGGATCAAGAGGATGAACACCCCGCGCGTCGGATCGGTCGCAAAGGCGTGCACCGAAGTCAGGACGCCGGAGCGCACCAGGAAGGTACCGAGCAAGGACAGCGAGAAGGTCAGGATCGACAGCAGGATAGTCCAGACCTTCAGCGCGTTGCGCTTCTCCATCACGACCGCCGAATGCAACAGCGCCGTGCCGGCGAGCCAGGGCATCAGCGAGGCGTTCTCGACGGGATCCCAGAACCACCAGCCGCCCCAACCGAGCTCGTAATAGGCCCAGTACGAGCCCATCGCGATGCCGAGCGTAAGGAAGATCCAGGCCAGCAGCGTCCACGGCCGCACCCAGCGCGCCCAGGCGGCATCGATGCGGCCCTCGATCAGGGCGGCGACCGCGAAGGAGAACGAGATCGAGAAGCCGACATAGCCGAGATAGAGCATCGGCGGATGCACGGCGAGGCCGATATCCTGCAGCACCGGGTTCAGATCCCTGCCCTCGATCGGCGGATTGGCAATGCGCAGGAACGGATTCGAGGTGAGCAGGATGAAGAGATAGAAGGCGCTTGCGATCCAGGCCTGCACCGCGAGCACATGCGCGCGCAGGGTCAGCGGCAGGTTGTTGCCGAAGGCGGCGACGAGGCCGCCGAACAGCGCCAGGATCGACACCCAGAGCAGCATCGATCCCTCGTGGTTACCCCAGACGCCGGTGATCTTGTAGATCAGCGGCTTCATCGAGTGCGAGTTCTCGAACACGTTGACGACGGAGAAATCCGAGGTCACGTGCAGCATCACCAGCGCGGTGAACGAGGCACCCGCGAACAGGAGCTGCGCGAGCGCGGTGGAGCGCGCGACGTTCATCAGCGCGACATCGCCCCAGCGCGCGCCGAGCATCGGCACAATCGACTGGATCAGCGCCAGCCCAAGCGCCAGCACCAGCGCGTAATGTCCGGCTTCCGCGATCAACGCATCGCCCCCTGCACCGGCTGCGGCTCGGCCGAGGCGCTGGGCTTGCCGTAATCGTCCTTCCAGTGGCCCTGCTTCTTCAGGGCGTCGGCGACCTCCTTGGGCATGTAGGTCTCGTCATGCTTTGCGAGCACGGTGTCGGCGCGGAACACACCGGATTGATCCAGCGCGCCCTCGGCGACGACGCCCTGCCCTTCGCGGAACAGGTCCGGCAGGATTCCCTTGTAGGCGACCGGCAGCGTGGCGCTGCCGTCGGCCACCTCAAACGTCACCGCGAGGTTGTCGCCGCGTTTGAGCGAGCCGGGCTGCACCAGCCCACCGAGGCGGAACCGCTTCCCGGCGGAGATATGCTTTTCCGCAACCATCGAGGGCGTGGAGAAGAACACGATGGAATCGCGCAAGGCGCTGAGCACCAGCGCGGCCGCCACCGCGAGCACCGCCAGCGAACCGCCGATCATCACCAAGCGCCGCTGCTTACGCGTCATGGTTCCCTATGGTCCTGTCTGTGCGCATGTCATCCATCCAGCCCGAGATTCTTCAGGCCTTCATTGAGCTGGCGCAAGCGTTCGGCATCATTGGCAACCGCCTGGCGGGCATCGGTGAGCGCGGCAACCGCCTTGTCGCGCTCTCCCATCACCATATAGGCGCGCACCAGCCGCAGCCATCCCTCGACATCGTTACCGTCCTGCTTCAGGCGCGTGGCGAGCCGGTCGACCATGCCACGGATCATCGCGGAGCGGTCGTCCGTGCTCATGTCCTTGGCCGCGGCCATGGTCTCGTCTGACAGCGCGGGCGCGACGACACCGCCGCCGACCCGCGTCAGCGAGGCCTGCACCAGCGATCGCCACGGCGCATCCGCCGGCGCCTTGGCGAGCATCGCGCGCCAGATCGAGGCTGCGTCGTCCTTGCGGCCGTCCTGCTCGGCGGCGAGCCCGAGGAAGTAGTTCGCCTTGGGATCGTCGGCGTTTTGCGCCACGGCGCGCTCGAATTCGGCCTTGGCCTCCGCGGTGACGACGCCTCCGGCCACACCGGTCAGCGCCTCGCCAAGATCGGCGCGGCGTTCCGAACTGTCGCCGTTATAGGTGATCGAATTGCGATAGGCGCGCACCGCGTCGTCGTAACGGCCGAGCCTGGAGAGCACCGGCGCCAGCACGTTCCAGCCGCGGCCATCGGTCGGATTCTTCTCGAGATGCGCCTCCACCTGCGCCACCAGATTGGCGAGCGGCTGATTGACGTCTGCCATGCGGCTGCGCGCGGCGAGCGGAAAATCGCCGAGCTGTGGCGAGCCCAGCGCAAGATAGAACGCCGCCGCCATCACCGGCAGTCCGACCAGCGCCGCCACGGCGGCCGACCGCCGCAGCGGCAGGTTGGCTTTTGGCGCCGCCGCAGCCTCGCCGTCCACGGCGGCAAGCAAGCGTCGGCCGATCTCGACCCGCGCCGCCTCGGCTTCCGACGCTCCGATCAAGCCCGAAGCAAGATCGCGCTCGATCTCGGCGAGCTGGTCCTTGTAAACATTGGCCTCGCTGCCGCCTGATGTCGCAGGCGTCGCGCGACCAAGCGGCCAAAGCACGGCGAAGATCGCCGCGACCGTCATCAGCGCGAACACAAACCACAGTGTCATCAACGAGTTCCCGGGCGAACGGCACCGAAAGCTGGTACCGATGTGCCGCTTTACACCACCGGCGGGAAGCGGAGCAATTGACAATTGCTGGATCGGAACCGCCCTCCGTAACCAACCGGAGGGAGAAATTGCGGGAGCAACCGAATTTTCGCGCGACCCCGATATCGAATCGCAGAAGGAAAACCGTAAAATGACGATCAGCCAGCGCGGGACGATTTGCGCTCGCCGGTCATCGCGTTCTCCGCGGCGCGGTTCATCAGCGAAGCGTAGTCGTGGCCGAACAGGACCTCGCAGAAGCGGATCGCTGCGCTGGCCTGCTGCTGCCGATAGCCCCGCACCCTGTGGTCGCCGGCGCGCAAGGACTGCACCAGCGCCTCCGTGGACTGCTCGACATATTGCTGCAGGTCGGAATAGGTCCGCAGCGTCACCTCGTTGATCGCAAGCTCGCTCGCATAGGTGCGGCACACCGCGACGAAATCGATGAGGGCGGCGACCTCCTCGACTTCGGTCGTGTCGATCATGGCGGCGGCGGAGATATCCTTGTCCGGGCGCTGGCGCAGAATGCGGCGGACCCGGCCGGGAACGCTGTCGATCTCCGATTGCATTGAATTGGAGATATCGGCCCGGATCGAGGCCAACTGCCTGCCCCAGGTGGATTCGTTGCGCAGGTCGAGCTCCGTACGCAGGCCGCGCACTCCATCATGCAGCGTCTTCAATTGATCCCCGACATTGTCGAGATGACCGCGCCGGATATCGCTGCGCAGGCTGGCTGCGAGATAGGAGAGATCGTGCAAGGCGATCGTGACGGCAACGCCATAGGGCGTGGCGGCGACGCGGATCTCGTCGTCGGAAGCCGCCATCTTGATCGCGAGGCGGATGATCTGCCAGGGCGCGACCAGGCGCTGCATCACCAGCGACAGCGCGAAGGGTAGCAATTGCGGCGTCTGCAGCGAGGGGACGTTGAGCGCGGCGGTGACAGAGGCGATCTGGGTGTCGCCGAACATCCGGAGCTGGCTCGGAAGCCGGCTGCCGAGCGTCTCCAGTGCCTCGCGCGCGCGCAGCACCAGCCCGATCGACACCAGGTCTTCGACCACATTGGGCGGGCCGACGCGCGACAGCGCCCGCTGTTTGTCATCACCGGGCACTGGCGTCGCGACCTTGACGATCGCCTCCGCTGCGGCGACCTGATATTTGCGGGCTGCGGCCTCGGCGGCCGAAGTTGCACCGCTGTCGTGCGCCTTCACAAGCGCGGTCTCGAATTCGCGGGTCGCATCAGGGGCGCCCTCGCGGCCGAGCCACTGCCATATCGGCAGCAGCGAGGTGCGGCGGACCTGTCCCGGCCGGATCGGGAAATTGCCTTCGGCGAGGAACGGCTCGAGCGGACGGAACAATAGGCGCGCCGGATCATCGCCCCGGGGGCGCGTCTCCTCCTCCTCGGCCCGGCGCACGATCTTGCGCAACTGCTCGAGCACCAGGGTGGCGACGCTGACGTCCTCGCCGCGCTCCACTGCGCGCTCGAACTCGCGCATCAGCAGCGCCTGCGATTGCGGCGGAAGCTGCGCGAGATAATCCCTCAGCCGCTCGGTTGGTGTCTGGCTCATGGGCCTGGGGTGATTGAATGCTCGTGATGGCGACGCAGGAAGGCATCGGCTCGGCATGATAGGAGGGCGCGCGTTAAGAAGGCGTTTAGGAAATGATGCACGGTCCCTCGCCGTGCCTCTCGGCTGTCAAACTCCCGGCAATTCCAGTTCCGCCCGCAAGCCGCCGATCGGCGCATTGCGGAGTGACAGGCTGCCGCCGTAGAGGCCGGCGAGATCGGTGACGATTGAAAGCCCGAGTCCCGAGCCCGGCTTGGATTCGTCGAGCCGCTGGCCGCGCCGCGACACCTGGGCGCGCTCGGCGGCCGACAAGCCGCGCCCGTCGTCGTCGACGATAATATGCAGCCGCGGGCCGGCACCCGGCTCCGCCGGCGGCTCGACCAGGACCTCGATGAAGACCTGCGAGGCCGCCCATTTGCAGGCATTGTCGACGAGGTTGCCGGCCATCTCCTCGAGGTCCTGGCGCTCGCCGCGGAATTTCGCCGATGGGTCGGCCTTCAGCTCGATGGTGATGTCGCGGTCGCGGTGGATCTTTTCCATGGTTCGCCGCAGTGCCTCGAGCACCGGTGCCACTTCGGTGACGGTGGCGACGATGGTGACGCGCGCGGCGATGCGGGCGCGCTCCAGGTGATGCGTGACCTGGTCGCGCATCACTTCGGCCTGCTCCAGCACCTTGGCGGCAAAGGGATCGGGGGCATGCGTCGCGGCCTCGTTGACGATCACCGACAAGGGCGTCTTGACCGCGTGGGCGAGATTGCCGACATGGGTGCGCGCGCGCTCGACGATCTCGCGGTTGGCATCGATCAGCGCGTTGGTCTCGCGCGCGAGCGGCGCGATCTCCACCGGAAACTTGCCTTCAAGCCGTTCGGCGCGGCCGGAGCGGATATCGGCGATCGCCTCCGAAATGCGCTTGAGCGGCGCCAGGCCGAAACGGACCTGGAAGATCGTGGTCAGCAACAGCACGATGCCAAGCGAGGTGAAGGTGCCGCCGAGGTAGTAGTCGAAGCTGCGCGTCTCGTCGAATATCTCGCTGGCGTCGCCGGCGACGCCGACCAGGAACCTGCCGTCGCTGCCAAGATCGACCGGACGCTCGACCATGCGCAGCGTCTGTCCCTCGGGGCCATCGACATAGCCGATGCGAATGCCGGCGGCGGTCAGCTCGAAGCCCTGATCCTCCAGTTTCGGCAACTTCTTGTCCCACAGCGACCGCGAGGCGCGCGTCTCGCCCTTTTCCACGTCGGTGCGCAGGATCTGCCAGTACCAGCCGGACAGCGGCAGTTCGAACAGCGGCTCGCCGAGCTGGAACTGGTGGTCCGCCGGCTCATCAGGCGTGGCGACCTCGGCGATCAGGGTGCGGAGATAAAGGTTGAGGCGACGGTCGAAGGCACGCTCCGTCGCATCACGATACACCGAGGACAGGATGAAGCCGGTGATCGCCAGGATTACCACCAGCCATGCGGTCGCCGACAGGAACAGGCGGGTGGCGAGCGAGCTTCCACGCATCAGAGCAGGATCCCGAAAAGGCTGGCCCCGCATTTGATGCGAGGTGGGCACCGGTTTTCGGATAAGATCATGCTGCGATCAAAAAGTAAGCCCGGCGACCAGCGGCGCCGGGGCGGTTACGCGCCGTTCGGCGGCGGCGTCAGCAGATAGCCGAGGCCGCGGACGGTCTGGATGATGTCGACGTCGAGTTTCTTGCGGATGCGTCCGACGAACACTTCGATGGTATTGGAGTCGCGGTCGAAGTCCTGGTCGTAGAGATGCTCGACCAGCTCGGTGCGCGATACCACGCGCCCGGTGTGGTGCATCAGATAGGCCAGCAGCCGGTATTCATGCGAGGTCATCTTCACCGGGTTGCCGGAGACGCTGACGCGGCCGGTGCGGGTATCCAGTGTCACCGGGCCGCAGGTCAATTCGGACTGGGCGTGGCCAGTGGAGCGGCGCAGCAGCGCCCGGATCCGCGCCAAGATCTCTTCCATATGAAAGGGCTTTGCGACGTAGTCGTCGGCGCCGGCGTCGAAGCCTTGCACCTTGTCGCTCCAGCGGTCGCGCGCGGTCAGGATCAGGACCGGCATGACGCGGCCGTTGCGTCGCCAGGCTTCCAGCACCGAGATGCCGTCCATCTTCGGCAGGCCGATGTCGAGGACGACGGCGTCGTAGGGCTCGCTGTCGCCGAGATAATGCCCCTCCTCGCCATCGAAAGCACGATCGACCACATAACCGGCATCCGTCAGCGCGGTCGTAAGCTGACGATTGAGATCCGGATCATCCTCAACGACGAGTAGGCGCAATTTGGCCTCCGATGGCGAGTCGCAGCTTAGCTAAGATGAGACCCACCGGCGTGAACGGGCTATGAACAAGATGAACGGTGTCATGTTACTTTTTGTTCATTTCCGCGGCTTGATAGCAGATTTGGACCGGCTGAACAGCCGCCGGGTTAACGATATCGACTGATAGCGCTGCCATGCGTGCGGCGACGATCGTGCGTGGGTTGAGCTCGGCCCCGTTTTTGCTTAGCAACAACCTATGAATCAACGACTGTCCCTGGGCGCCGCCTGGCTGGTGCTCGCCTTCATCGCCTTCGCGACGCTTTCCCCGCTTCAAGACCGCCCTGTCGTCGCAGGTCCCCAGTTCGAGCATTTCACAGCGTTCGCGCTGATGGGATTTGCATTCGTGCGGGCCTATCCCAACCGGCTGCTCTTGATCATCGCCGTCGTCATCGGCACCGCGTTCGCGCTGGAGGCCCTGCAACTGCTGACGCCGGATCGGCACGGCCGTCTGCTCGACGCGCTGGTCAAGGCTGGCGGCGGGCTCTCCGGGATTGCCATCGGCCATTTCGCGGAATTGCTACTGCGCGGCCCACTCAACCGCTTCAAGGCAATACGCCCCGAGGGTGCGCAGGAACCGCCGTCGGCGCTGCAGCCTTAGCGACAAACGCAGAGCGTTTGCGCTGACCGCTTAGGGTTAAAACAGACGTCACATTGAAATGCCACGATCATCCGAATAACCTCAGCCGCACGGCGATGCATTGCTGGCATGAGGCTTGCTTCGTCGACAATTTGTAGCGTCCGGGTGGATTGAATTTCGAAATGAGTTTTCAGCTCGTATGCATTGAATGCGACAGCATCGGCGTGGTGATCGACGATGGTGAACTCGCCCCGCCCTCCGCGATCGTCAAATGCAGCCATTGCTCGGCCGCGCGCGGCACGCTCGGCGAATTGCGCAGCTTGGCGCTGTCAGACCGGCGCGACTTGTTCGATGTCGGCTTGGGCATCGGCACGACGGGCGCGGCGATCTAGCTGAGGCGTTTCTATTTCCGCGATGAAGGACCGCGTGGGTCGCGCTCAGCGCGTCGTGCTATCGCGATGATCCTGTCTCGATTTGATCTCCCGAACAACCGACTGTCTCTTAGAAAGACGACTGCATGTTTCCAAGACCAAAACCGGTACTCCTCCCGAACACCTACGCCTTCGAATCCGAGCCGATGGTGAAGCCGACCGGGTTTCGCGAATATGACGCGCGCTGGCTGTTCGGCAAGGAAATCAATCTGATGGGCGTGCAGGCGCTGGGCATGGGGCTCGGCGCGCTGATCGCGGAACTCGGGGTCAAGCCGGAGATCGTCACCGGGCACGATTTCCGCGGCTATTCCGCCGCGATCAAATACGCGTTGATCTCCGGCCTGATGGCCGCGGGCTGCAAGGTGCACGACATCGGGCTCGCGGTGACGCCGATGGCCTATTTCGCGCAGTTCGACCTCGACGTGCCCTGCGTCGCGATGGTCACCGCCTCGCACAACGACAATGGCTGGACCGGGGTCAAGATGGGCGCGAACCGCCCGCTGACCTTCGGGCCCGACGAGATGACGCGGCTGAAGGAGATCGTGCTCGGCGCCAGCTTCACCAGCAAGGCCGGCGGCGGCTACCAGTTCCACGAGAATTTCCCGGCGCGCTACATCGCCGACCTCACCAGCCGGCCGAAGCTTAAGCGCAAGCTCAAGGTGGTGGCGGCCTGCGGCAATGGCACCGCCGGCGCGTTCGCGCCGCAGGTCTTGGAGGCGATCGGCTGCGAGGTGATCCCGCTCGACACCGAGCTCGACCACACCTTCCCGAAATACAATCCGAACCCGGAAGACATGGAGATGCTGCACGCGATCCGCGACGCGGTCTTGCAGCACAAGGCCGATGTCGGCCTCGGCTTCGACGGCGACGGCGACCGCTGCGGCGTGGTCGACAACACCGGCGAGGAGATCTTCGCCGACAAGGTCGGCGTGATGCTGGCGCGCGACATGTCGGCGATCCACAAGGACGCGCAGTTCGTGGTCGACGTGAAGTCGACCGGGCTGTTCATCACCGATCCGGTGCTGCAGCAGCAAGGCGCCAAGACCGCGTATTGGAAGACCGGCCACTCCTACATGAAGCGCCGCACCAACGAGCTCGGCGCGCTCGCCGGCTTCGAGAAGTCCGGCCACTTCTTCTTCAACACACCGTTCGGCCGCGGCTATGACGACGGCCTGGTCTCGGCGATCGCGATCTGCGAGATGCTCGACCGCGCGCCCGGCAAGTCGATGGCCGACCTGAAGGACGCGCTGCCCAAGACCTGGTCGTCGCCGACGATGTCGCCGCATTGCGCCGATGAGGCCAAATACGGCGTGGTCGACGCCGTGGTGAAGCACTTTGAAGGCCTGCAACAGCAGGGCGCCAAGATCGGCGGCCAGGCGATCCGCGATCTCGTCACCGTCAACGGCGTGCGCGTCACGGTGGAGGACGGCAGCTGGGGCCTGGTGCGCGCCTCCTCCAACAAGCCGGAGCTCGTGGTGGTGGTCGAAAGCCCGGTCAGCGAGCAGCGCATGCGCGACATGTTCGAGACCGTGGATAGCGTGCTGCGCACGCATCCCGAGGTCGGCGAGTACAATCAGAAGATCTGATTGAGCTGTTCGCCATGCCCACCGTCGTCATGCCTCGCGCATGCGGGCATCCAGTACTCCGCGGCGACTCAATCGAAGACACCCCCTCTGGAATACTGGATCGTCCGCGTTCGCGGGCGATGACAGTGGAGTGACGACTTACGCGGCCGCTCCGCAGTCGGCCGCCATCCATCGGGAAGGCGCCCGGCAACGTCCTCGATGACCGAGCGAAATTCTTTCCGATCGATCTTGACATGCCGGCCTCTATCCCGCTGTCTACCCCTCGCATCGCACCTTTGCTTTCAACAGCTCTAGATTGTAGAGACTCTTTGCGCCAACGCTCCTTGAGAACCCAATCTAGCGGAGAATGACGATGATCCTTGTGACCGGCGGGGCCGGCTATATCGGCTCGCATGCTTGCGTGGCCTTGCTGGCTGCGGGCGAAGATGTCGTCGTATTCGACAATTTCTCCAACAGCAGTCCGATTGCCCTGCAGCGCGTCCAGCAGATTTGCGGCAAAGCGCTGATTGCGGTTGAAGGCGACATTCGCGACGAACGCGCGATCGAGCAGGTGCTGACGCAATACAACTGCACGGCCGTCATGCATTTTGCCGGTCTGAAATCCGTTCAGGATTCCGTTGCGCAGCCGCTCGAATATTACGATCAGAACGTTATCGGATCTCACCGGCTGCTGCGCGCGATGCAGCGGTCGGGCGTCAAGAACATCGTGTTCAGCTCATCGGCCACGGTCTACGGCACCCCGAAATTTCTGCCCTATACCGAAGACCATCCCCTCAATCCCGTGAACCCCTATGGGCGGACCAAGCTCATCATCGAGGACATGCTCCGCGACCAATATGTCAGCGACCCAAGCTGGAGGATCGCCATATTGCGCTATTTCAATCCAGTGGGGGCACACGAGAGTGGATTGATCGGCGAGGATCCTCGCGGCGTCCCCAATAATCTGGTCCCCTTCGTGGCTCAGGTTGCAATCGGACGACGCGAGCGATTGAACATATGGGGCGCCGACTACGACACGCCTGATGGAACAGGCGTTCGCGACTATATCCATGTCATGGACCTCGCGCTCGGACACCTGTCTGCGCTGAAGGCGTTGGACAGTCCGAAATGCTTTTCGGTCAATCTCGGAACGGGTACCGGCAGCAGCGTGCTCGAAGTCGTTCGCGCCTTCGAAAAAGCGAGTGGCCGGCCCATCCCATATGACATCAAGCCGCGTCGGGCGGGTGACATCGATGCCTACTACGCCGCCACGGAAACCGCGTCCCAACTGATAGGATGGAAAGCGGCCAGATCGCTCGAGACGATGTGCGCGGATCATTGGCGCTGGCAGAGCAACAACCCCAATGGATATTGCTGATCGTGACGATTGAAGACGCCGCTGCGCACGGTGATATCCCGTCCCGCGCGCAGGCCATGATCAAACATGGTTGCGGATTCTCATTGCGCGCAGCGCCGCCTTTTGAGGCAGAGCGCCTTATCGCGTGCTATTTTTACTAAGGGGCACACCTTCACGATTAATCCTGTTGGCCGATCGCGCAATAATTCTGCCAGAATATCTGTTCTGGCAGAATTATTGCGTTATGAAGCGGGCTGAAATTTCAGTGCGGGGGCTTATCCATGACGAAGAAACGAGCTTTAATCACCGGCGTTACCGGTCAGGACGGTGCCTATCTGGCAGAACTGCTCCTGGAAAAAGGATACGAGGTCCACGGCATCAAGCGCCGGGCTTCGCTTTTCAACACCGATCGAATTGACCACATTTATCTCGATCCCCACGAGGCCAATCCGCCATTCCGTTTGCATTATGGCGACCTCACGGACTCTTCCAGTCTGGTCCGTATCGTCGGCCAGGTCCAGCCGGACGAGATCTACAATCTCGCAGCGCAGAGCCATGTCGCCGTTTCATTCGAGGAACCCGAATACACCGCAAATTCCGACGCGCTGGGCACGCTGCGCCTGCTCGAGGCCATCCGCATTGTCGGCCTGGAGAACAAGACACGCTTCTACCAGGCTTCGACTTCCGAATTGTACGGGCTTGTGCAGGAAATCCCGCAGAAGGAGACGACGCCCTTTTACCCCCGCTCGCCCTACGCCGTCGCCAAGCTCTATGCGTACTGGATCACGGTCAACTACCGTGAAGCGTATGGAATGTACGCCTGCAACGGCATCCTGTTCAATCACGAGTCCCCGGTCCGCGGCGAGACATTCGTGACGCGCAAGATCACGCGGGCGCTGGCGCGGATCCATCTCGGGCTGCAGGACCGCCTCTACCTCGGCAACATGGACGCGCTACGCGACTGGGGTCACGCACGCGACTATGTTGAGATGCAGTGGATGATGCTGCAGCAGGACAAGCCGGATGACTTCGTGATCGCCACCGGCAAGCAGTATTCAGTGAGGGATTTCGTCAACCACGCCGCGGCCGAGATCGGAATCAAGGTCCGATGGGAAGGCAGCGGCGTTCACGAGAAAGGTTATGACGAGGCGACCGGCAAATGCATCGTTTCGGTGGACCCCCGCTATTTCCGGCCGTCGGAAGTCGCGACCCTGCTCGGCGATCCCTCCAAGGCAAAGCACAAGCTCGGCTGGGAGCCGAAGACCTCGTTCGAGGCGCTGGTCAAGGAAATGATGCAGGAAGATCTTGAATCCGCCAAGCGGGACGAACTGATCAAGCAGCACGGCTTCCGCTACTACGCGCGGCACGAATAGCCGCAGAGCGGGATCCGCTTGCGGCGATTGCTCGAGCGCATTGGTCATCCAACCGCTCGAGCGCTTGACCAGCTTATTTGCCCGTCAGACGCACCTGCTCCTTGACGGGAAGCAACAGCGCTTCCGGCTGGAGCTGCGTCCCACCGCTGCTGTGCGGCCTGGCGCCATCATCATCGATGGAGAGCATCTCCCTCAGCCACTGATAGATGATGCTCTCCCTGTTCCAACGTTCAAGCGCGCGCGTCCTGCCCTGCTTGCCCAGGACATTTCGAAGCGGCTCATCTTCGCCGAGCGTTCGGACAGCCTCCGCCAGCGCATTCGCATCACCCGGCGGGACGACCAAACCGGCGCCTTCCACTTCATCGGCCAGCCCGGTACCCGATCCCGCCATGGCGACGACCGGGCGCCCGGAGGAGAAGATGGCTCCGAGCTTGGAAGGCAGCACCAGATCTGCCGCCTCTGCCCGCTGCGGAATCAGGTGAATATCGGCGCTCGCCATCAACGCGGCAAAACGATCGTTGGGCTGCACGCCGAGAAAATGGATGTTGCCGCGCCCCTGTGACATCTCCAGGAGTCTCGGCTTGTGAGGCCCCTCTCCGGCGAGAATGAAATGAACGTTGGGGTGACTTTGTTCGAGAACAGAAGCCGCCTCCACGACGAGGTCGAGTCCCTGCTTATTCGACATCGTTCCCGAGTAGAGGGCGACGACGTCGTCTTCTCCAATCTCGAGCTCAGTCCGGAAATTGACCGTTGCGGGGCCCGGAGTGATTGCGCCGGTGTCGATCCAGTTTCGGACCTCCCTCACCTTCTCCTGCGGAATTCCCTTCTCTTTGAGACGTCGCAACATCTGCGGTGAGATTGTGGAGACGCGGTCGAAGGATTTCAGGATTCTCGCTTCCGCGCGCAGCATCAGCCGACGGAGCCTTTGGTTCTGCAAAAGACCGAGATCAAAGGCCGCGTCCACCTCAAAGTCCTGCACATGAAGCCAGGATTTCGCCCCGGTCAGGCGCGCGGCGGCGGCGACGAGGGCCGCTGATGTCAGCGACGGCGCCACCGAAAGCATGATGTCGGGTCGCCACGAGAGCGCCGTCCGCACCAGAGGGATCGCACTCGCCAATGCAAAAGACGCATGGTGAACGAGCCGCTTGGCCCCCGACGGACGAGCAGGCACGTAGATTGGCGTACGGATCACCTGCACGCCATTCAGCTTTCTCGACCGGAAATACCAGGATCTGAAGCCCCGAGGAATTCGCCACGCTGGATAATAAGGCGGTGCGGTGATCACTCGGACGTCGTGGCCTTCGGCCACGAGACTTTCGCAGAGCTCAGTGTTGTATTTCGCGACACCGACAAGATCGGGCGCGTAGTTGATGCCCACCAGAAGTATGCGCATTAAATGCAGACCAAAATCAAAGATGTTAAGTTTCTTAGTTTTTAGACGAGATACTGCACTCCCGTTCAGTTTGAAGCACTGGGACTAAGCGCGAGATTGCGGCCGTATCCGCGGAGAAAATCGGCGTAGGCCGCGGCCAGGCCGGCACGCATCGAAATCTGCGGGCGCCAACCGAGTTCGCGGATACGCGAGCTATCAAGCAGCTTGCGCGGGGTGCCGTTGGGCTTGCTGACGTCGAAGACGAATTTGCCCTGATAGCCGACGACCTCGGCGACCAGAGCCGCGAAATCGGCGATCGAGAGTTCGTCCCCGCTGCCGACATTGATCGGCATGTCCTGCGAATATCGCTTCAGAAGGAAGGCGCAGGCATCCGCCAGATCATCGACGTTGAGGAATTCGCGGAGCGGCGTGCCGGTGCCCCACACGGTAACCGTCGGCGCTCCCGCGAGCTTGGCTTCATGAAAGCGGCGGATCAGCGCCGCCGGAACGTGGCTGTGATCCGGATGATAATTGTCGCCCTTGCCATAGAGATTGGTCGGCATGGCCGAGATGAAATCATCGCCGTATTGACGGCGATAGGCTTGGCACATCTTGAGGCCGGCGATCTTGGCGATCGCGTACCACTCATTGGTAGGCTCAAGCGGGCCCGCCAGCAGTTGGTCCTCTCTGATCGGCTGCGCTGCGTGCTTGGGATAGATGCAGGACGACCCCAAAAACAATAGGCGCTGAAACAGGAGTGTGTGCGTATGGCTCAGGTTGCAATCTTCAGCTTTCTCTTTGGCGCCGTCTTCGGCTTGCGCTTCAAGGTGTTCGTGCTTCTGCCGCTGACGCTTGCGACCGGCGCAATCGCACTCCTGCTCGCTCCGATCCTGTCCTTGACGCTGGTCGAAAGCCTCACAGGCTTTGCGATCGGCTCACTCGCCCTCCACGGTGGCTATCTGTTCGGATCATTCACGCGCTTCGCCCTCGCGGCGGCGCGGGCGACGCGCGCTGTGGCTCGTCCGCTCAAGACCGCCCGCTGATCCCCCGCCGCGCTTGCGGATCCAATTGTCACGACCGCTTCTTTGAAATGAAGCCGACGGGAGATATGGTGGCGACTCGGTTCAGGCATTTTCCGAGCAGTCCGATTGTCCGTCGCTTTTTTCGCCCTCCTCTTCGCGCTCGTTTTCACCACCGTTCTTGAAACTTCCAACTCCGGCTTCGTCACCGAGCTCGGAATGGCCGCTGTAGGCGTGTGCCTGCTGGCGGCATCGATGAGCGTGAGCAAGGCGGATCGGGAGCATTTGCTGCGCGCGACGGCGAACCTGCGCTGGGTGTTGATCGCCATTCCGCTCTGCATTGGCGCGCAATTGATGCCAATCGGGTTGTCACTCGCTCATCCGATCTGGACCACTACGTATGATGCCCTGCAGGGAATCCCCTTCGGATACGTCACGGCCGACTTCAGCGGAACGCTCGGCGCATTCCTTCTGGCGCTCGCTTGCGTCGCGCTGATCGGGGTGACGATCGTCCTTAGCAGGGATCGGCGGCGGGCCGAGCTCGTCCTGCTCGTGTTGAGCACCCTGACAGCTCTCGTGGCCGAGCTGAAAATCGTCGATCATCGGCTGCAGGGAGCGAGCATCGGTCCGGATGGCTGGGATTTCGCGACCAGCTTGAGCGGCCTTGGCGTGGCGCTCAATCTCGCCGTCATGCAATTGGCCGCGGAGCGCGCCGAAACGCGTCACGCAATCATCCGTTCCGTTGCTATCGGCATGCTGGGGCTCGCGGGCCTGCTGATCAACGGCGCCGTCATCCTGGGATATTCCGACACCAACAGCGCGGTTGCCTGCGCGCTCGGCGTCGCGCTGTTTCTGCTCATCCTGGTCATTCGCAGGCTGGACCTGTCGGCCCTGGCTGCCAGCGCGATTTGCGTGGTCGCAGCCATTGGCGCGGCCCTCGTTCTGACCTGGATCTTCGAAAAAGGCTCTGGATCGCCGTTGCTGCGGCTTCTGCCGATCCAACCAGAACAAGCGCGCGCGGTCCTCGACCGCCTGCTTGCCGATACGCGCTGGTTCGGTGCCGGCGCCGGAGCCTTCCAGTCCATCGGCCGGATCTATCAATCCGGCGATGCAACGGCACCGCTTGCGGTCCCCTCCGCAGCCATCGCACTATTCGTGGAAACGGGCTGGATCGGCTTGGCACTCGCAATCGCGATCGTGCTTTCCCTGCTGACGCGCCTTATCTCAGGGGCGCTGCGGCGTGGCCGCGACTCCTTCTTTTCGGCGGCGGCGGCCGCCAGCCTTTGCTTCGCCGTTGTGCAGGGATTTGCCGGTCCCGGCCTGCTACGCACCGGGGCCATCGTCTGTCTTGCAGCGATCGTGGGGCTTGGCCTTTCGCAAAGCGTCAGCCAGGCCGCACGGTGAGCTGAGTTCAGGCGTTGCGATCGCCCAGGGATGCCCAATAGTTGGGGTTCTTGGGCATCTGGATCCGCACCCAGCGGTAGGGCTTGCGCGACCAGGGCGAGATGTTCTGGGTCAGATTGTCGAGGACCAGGTCGCCGCTGAACGTGCGCACGACGACGACCAGGTGATGCTCGCCCCAGGTCGTCACCACCTCGCTGAGCAGAACGGCACGGGCCGGCCACCCCCTTGCGATCAGCTCGTGGCGCTTGGTCACCGCATAGTCGTTGCAGTCCCCGCTTGCGGGATGCAGCAGCCATTTCTCGCCGGCCAGCCCCTCCAGATTGGCCTGTGGCCGAATCCCGGTGTTCACCGAATGGTTGACCTCCTTGAGATCGGCCCAACGCTCGGCGGTGAGCTTCAGCCGCCCGCCTCGGAACACCATGCGGCGCGGTTTGCACTCTCCGGCATATTTGAGGCAAAACATCGTGAACGCCATCGGCGGCAATGTCGGCGCATCGAACTTGATGTATTGGATAGCCCCCCGCAGCGCCATTGGCGTGCCGACAAAGCCGGCCTTCGCCCCGTGCTGCAGCCCGATCGTGAAGATGGCGGCGGCAACCGCCAATATCTTTGCAACTCCGCGCATTTTGCGCCCCCCGTTCTCGTTGCGGGGAAGCTACAAAAGACCTCTTGAGATACAGCTCATTCGCTGCGCAGCCCTTTAGTCAAAACCGAAGCAACTCTTTCTGAAACAATTAACGATATCGGTCCGAAATGGGCTCTGCTAAGAGCCGTGGCAGGGTTGATCGGCTCTAGCGTTTTCGAGCGAAACGGACGTCGGTTCGCGATGAAGAAAACGCGTCAAAACAAGAATCTGGAGCTTCAGCTCCGGAGGCAGGCGAGTTGGCTTAAGGATGGGTCTGACCCGACGCTTTCGCAAGAACATCAAGCCCCGGCTTCCCGATGGCGTCCGCGTCTATGCGATCGGAGATGTCCACGGACGCGCCGATCTTCTTCAATCGCTCTTAACCGTAATTGACGTTGATCTCGACCGTTCGGCGCCGGAGCGCGCCATCCAGGTCTTCCTTGGCGATTACGTCGATCGCGGGCCGCAATCGCGGGCCGTGCTCGATATCCTGATCCAGCGCAGCCAAAGTCACGAAACGGTTTGCCTCAAGGGGAACCACGAGGTCTTCCTGCTCGACGTCCTGAAGGACCCGGCCAAGCTCCAGGAGTGGCGCCATTACGGCGGCCTCGTGACGCTGATGTCCTATGGCGTGACGCCGACCATGAACCCGACGGCGGAACAGCAGGTCGAACTCATCGAAGGATTGAAGCGTGCCTTGCCGCCCGAGCACCTTGCGTTCATCGAGCAGTTGCCGACGTCGTTCACCTGCGGGGACTTCTTCTTCGTGCACGCCGGCGTTCGCCCCGGCGTTGCGCTCGACAAGCAGCAGGACCAGGATCTGCTCTGGATCAGGGAGGAGTTTCTCAATTCCGAGGAGCGTTTCGGCAAATATATCGTTCACGGACATACGCCCGTCAGCGCGCCGGACGTTCGGCCGAACCGCATCAACATCGATACGGGCGCATATGCGACCGGCAACTTGACGCTGCTGACGATACAGGGTGATAGTCTGCTCGCGATTTGAAGTTTCAATTGGGCTTTATCCGGCACCGACGAACGGTGCCCATCCACAAAGTCAGCCGATGAATCAAATGACCTGGCTCCGCGCGACGGGAACGTGCATGGCGGTGATACTGATCGCCTATGCCGCCTTCAGCTTCTGTGCGGACCTAAGTCGGTCGAAGCTTCGTGCAGACGACTTGTTGACGGGCAGACTTCACGGCGAGGCCGCGACGACAGGCTTTGCCTCCACCATCCTCGCCGCGCTGTTTCCATTCGACGGGGATTTTCTCGCTGATCATGCGATCGCGAAGGCAGCGCAGGTTCTGAATCAACCCGCACTCGATCCTGCCACTCGGGCGGAGGACAGTCAGGCCGCTCAGGGCGCCGTCGCGGCCGCGCTGAAAGTTTCGCCGATCAGGCCGGTGCTTTGGTTGACGCTTGCAACGTTGAAAGCGCGGACCGATGGCACCGCCCTTCCCGCGCTGAAGGCGTCCTATCTTACGGGACCAGTGTCGTCCGATGTGGCGTTCATGAGACTTCAGGCCGTCACGTCGAATTCGGCCGCATCGGATGAAGAGATCCGCCTGCTCGCCTTGTCGGATATTCGCACCGTGCTTTCGAACCGCTCCCGTTTCGAAGCCCCGCTCATCGCAGCCTATGTGCAGGCCACACCGCCCGGCAAAACCCTGCTGATGGAATCCGCGCAGGCCCTGGATCCGAAGTTCGGCAACCTGCTGCGGCGTTACTAGACTCGTGCAGGGTGCTCATTAACGCTGACATGTCGGCTTCTTGAGCAGAACCCATTTAGCTCGACCCGAGCCCTGCCGGGTGTGAGCCGGGTGACCCGTCAAGGACATTGGTCGAAGCAAGAACAGATGACCCAATTGCGATCCCGCAAGTCAGTCGCAACGGCGCTGAACGGGCGTTTAATGCACCGTTCAGTCAACATTCAAAACAGAGCTCTTAGTCTGCAGAAGCATTTGCCACAAAGGAGAAGGCACCAAAATGAAACGGCTTCTGATCATCGGACTTACCGGCTGTGCTTTTGCGCTTGCGCCAACTATGTCGGCGTCGGCTATGCCCGCAGCAACACCGTATACGCTGGGCGGAGCCGATGAGGCGGTCATTCAGGTCAGAGGCGGTCATGGGCATGGGCACGGGCATGGGTGGGGCCATTACGGCGGTCGCGGCCATCACTACGGTTGGCACCGGGGCCATCACTACGGTTGGCATAGGGGCCATCACCACGGTTGGTACCGCGGCCACCACCATGGCTGGCGGCATCATCACCATTGGCGATGACTTTCACCTCAGGCCTAAGAAAGGGGCTGCAGGAGTTGGCGGCCTCTTTCTCTCGCCCAGTATCTTGGGCGCAATAAACCGAATGCGCAGTTCGAATTCGTCCTCGATCTTCGCCGCGGCGTGTCCTTGTTGGTCAGTTGCATGCCCCGCAAATAGATATCCGGGCACGCCAACGCGCTTCGAAGGTGTCAGAGTCTTTCAGTGGCACCGCTTGTGCGTCTATTGAATCTCCAGCCTTCGCTATGAGGACGCCGCCAGCTTCTGGAGAACGCGGTGCGGCAGATGCCTCCTTGGGCCATGCGAGCAATGATTTCGAAAGCATGGGCTTGCCCGCATACCAGCATTTTCTTCCGTCGATGAGACGATAGGACCACCACTGCCCTCGCGGATTTGATGGCATCGCGGCGCTGCATTGTTGCGTTGCCTGTGCATTTGACATCCCGATCAACGGGAGCACAGAAATGCAAGCGGTCAAAGCTAACGATTGTAGCGGCTGTCTCATAAGCGCACCCAACCGCTTCGTTGCCGCAATCGGCTTGTGGCAACGATCAAGTCGGGGCGTTCGAGTATTCCAAGGATATGGACATCATCCTTGGGGTACGACCGAAAGTGTTCTTCCAAAATGAGCTGGGCTTCGCCAATTGCCTTCAATTGTTGATCAGTCATGGCTGGTTACTCATCAAACAAATAAATACCGGCGCTAACTACCGAACGGAGAAATCAAGCCATTTCTGGGAAATATCCTCGCTCTTCTTGGAGCATTCGATCAATTTTTGTTTCAAAATAGCGGGTTTTACCGCACGGATCGACCTGACGCGAAGCCCCTCTTTACGAAGAGACGGTTGTCCGCACATGGCCTGGCCAACGGCGGCGATCGGCGATTGGTGTGAGAAAGAATTAGTTTTAAGGTCGAGCTGCTCATCACTGCGGCAAGGACACCAGCAGCCAAGCGCCCGCGGCCACACATGCAATGCCGGCAGCACGCGCGATCCATCGTCCGACCGGCGTGAGTTTCTCCAAAAGGACAAGCAGTGCCAGGAGCGCAATCCAAAGCACGTTCATCACCCCGCCTACGAACAACAGCGCCATCAAGACCCAGCAGCAGCCGACACAATAACCTCCGTGCCGAAGCCCCAGCAGCAGGCAGCCTCGCGGGTCGTCGCGAAAGCCGCCGTGGCGCATCAGGAACAGAAACGGCGACTGGCATTGAGCAAGACAGACGTCCTTGAGCGGTGTCCATTGATAGACCCCCGCCGCGATCAGCACGATTGCGCCGAAAAGGTTGCTGGCGATCACCATCCGGGAATCCAGCAGGGCTATCCGCTCGATCACCCATTGGAGAAAGGTTGCTGCCAGCGAAAAGCCGCTCCAGGCGAGGAGATAGCCGGCCGCAAACCAACCGGTCGCGGCGAACGGCTTGCCCTGTGCTTTCCCCTGTCGGCCCACGCGGGCGTACATGAGGATCATGGGAGCTGCCGAGGGCGCCATCATTCCGACCATCATCACCGCCCACATCAGGAACACATACGCGAACTCGACCGCTCGCCATGGCTCGTTGGCCGGCAACATGATTCCGATCCCGGCCGGGATCATGCGGAAGCCGGTCATGTCCATGCCGCCCATGTCCATGTCGTTGGCGAGCCAGAGCACGTAGCCCCATGCCAGCGCGGCAATGATCCCGATCGCGCCGCCGACGATCCAGCGATCGCGCCGCAGCACGGTTTCCAGGCGGCTGTCGATCATTTGCGAGGAGTGCGTCCGGTCTTGTCGAAGGGCCGTATCGGGCGCTGCATCACGGCTGGTTCGACCAGCTGATCGGCGCATAGAGGCCGTTCTTGCCGGAATTGTCCCAGCGCATGCCATGATCGGTGAACGTATTGCCGGAGGCGCCGACTGCCATCACCATCCTGTCGGGGCTGACCGGATGGCCGATGTTCGCCCACATTTCCCCGCTCGGATGCATGGTCGGCAACGGATCGACGGACATGTGCAGAATATCAGGGATTTCCGCGGACCGCGTCTTGCCGTCGATCCGGAATGTGATCGGGACTTTCTTCACCCCAAGGTTCTTGCTGATCAGCGGTGTGAACGCGGCCATAGGACCACCGGCGGCGCCGGTGAAGATCGCGGCCAGGGCCTCGGTCTGCTCATCGTCGGCGCGCTGATCGATATAGGCGGCCACCGACCAGTCTCCGTCTGCCATGACCCCAGGTGCGTGGAGGATAACCAGAACATTGAGTCCATCGAGCGCGATGTCGCCATAGCGGCCACTCTCGACGTGGAAGATCAGCGGTACATTACAAAAGCCCTCGGTCGGTCGCGAGGTCAACGGGGGAGCCGCTGACACAAGGCACGGACACACGAGGCTGCAACTGCAATTCTCGAAATAGTCACCGGAAAGGTGCCATGTGACGTCCGCCATCGCCCTCTCCCGATAGGCCGAACCCGACAGATTGCTTCCGAATGATCTACGTATGGTTGAAAATTACGCTGCGCGGAGAGGAACCGCAAGCCGATTCCACTCCCGGCTCAAGAAGGAGTTCGCTTCCTTCCACTGCCTCTCTAGCTTGCGGCCAGCGGTTTCCTGCCGCGTCCGAGTGCGAATTGGCCGACCGGGCTCTCGACATGAAATTCGAGCTCCGTCATTTTTGCAAACAGATCGATGTTGATCGTACCGATGGCGCAGCCGCCAAGTCCCATATCGGTTGCCGCCAGGTAGAACGTCTGGATCAGGGTGCCAACGTCCTTCAGGATCAGCGAATATGCGATCGAGCTGTATTTCCAGGAAATCCGCCCAAAGCGCGCGGCGATCGTGATCAGGACCTGCGGCGCACCGGCCGCGTCCATGGCAAACTCGGCCGCCGTCGAGAGCGCATGGAGTTGCTGGGCGGAGGCGCCGGTCGCGACCAGCACGTGGGCGCCGGCGTCGTAGTGGTAAAGTCCGCGTGCGAGCCCCTCGCAGTTCGAGACAGCCAGGTACAATTCCAGTTCATAGGCGCTCCCCGCCGATGGATAGGGCCTTGTGCTGTAGGTGACTTCAGGATCGCCGCCAGAATTCGCATCGCTTTTCCATTCCGACAGCACGCGGGCTGTAGCGTCGAGAAACTGCGCGAGTTCGGCGAGCGTGATCGGATGCTCGTCGTCGAAATCCCGTATCGAACGACGTTCGCGCAACAGCTTCGCGAAGGGTGAGACCGGCGCCGAGGTGGAGAATTTGCGCAGGTCGATTGTCTTGCCGGGCCAAGGTGGACGCACCGCCGGCAGGGGTGCAACTGCGCCTGCATAGGCGAAGGTGCCGCCAACTGGATTGGCATGCCGGCCCTCTGTACTCCGCGTGTGAAACAGGAGATCGTGAAAGTCCCACAGAACGAGATTGCCGTCGCCTTCATTCAACCGAAGGCCGTCGCCGCTCTTCGCGTCGAGCTTGAGCAGGATCTGGCTGTCGAGCAGCAGTCCGAGCAGATCGAGGTTGAAGAAGGCCGCCTCGCGCCGAAGCTTGCTGATCTTTTGCGGTCGAGACAGTGCAGCGATCGTCGCGGCGATGGCGGGATCGCCGATCCGAAACAGCGCGCCGGCGCGCGGCGATTCCAGCACCATCTCATTGCCGCGCCGGCGCAGATAGGCAAAGCGCGACAACACGACGATGTCACGATCGCCCAGCTTTGCGCATTGCGGCCAGTATTCAGGGACCTGCGGCTCGATGACCACGAGGTCCTGCTCGTCACGCGGGGAGTACAGGCGGTATTCGACAAGCCCGTGCCGCGCCAGTCGATGCACCAGGACGTCGACTTCCCTGGCAACGGCGCTCTTGCCGGCAAAGGAAGCGAGCGGCAGGCCGGCAGCCAGATGTCCCGCGCGATCCATCGCGGCCGCGCTGAATGGTCCCAGACTGACCGAATAGTCTCCCAGGACGGCGACGATGCTTCCGTCCGCCTGCATCTGAAGGGAAAAACGACCGTTCAATCTGATAGCAATGACTGGCGCGATCTTCCTGGCTGGCTTTTTCCGGGGAGCGCGCACGAAAGACCGAGCCTCAGGTGTGTGGTAGGAACGGCGTGAGTTCGCTTTCCTGCCGCGGGCGATCCAATAGTCCAAGCTTCACCGGAACATCGTAAAGCCGGCCCGGTGCGAAGCGGCGATAGAAATGCCGCAAGCCTGGAACGAGCACTCTGACGACGGGGACCTCGACATCGGGCCGCGTCTGGTCGAGCACGAGAAAATCGTATCCGGCGCTGGTGGCGATCTCGACGCAGGCATTGACCTGGTCGCGCGTATTGTCGTGAACCTTAAGGCTCGGCGCCGGCGGGACGATCGGATCGTCGCTGGGGATCAGGAACGGATAATCCTCCAGGCGCAGCGGCGTGACACCGTCAAGCGTCGGCTTCTCGCCGCTTCCGCCGCCCATCATGCCGATTGACATGAACTGGGTCAGCTCGGTTAGCGAACGCAGCAAAGCTATGCGGCGATCGAAATGCGCGCCGGAGCCGAACTCGATATTTTCATGTCCGTTCTGCATCCAGTGCGTGATCGCCACGTAAGCGGGAATGCCGAGATCGCTGGTGATGTCGAGCACCCAGAGCCTGCGCCCGGCATCGGCAAACTGGGCTTGCAGATCCTGCACATAGGAATCGTCGAATTGCTTGAGGTTGACCTCGGCACGCTGCAGCCGGTTGTACCACCAGATGGCATAGGCATCGCGCTCGACCAGTTCGAGGAAGCCCTGAACAATGGCTTCCTCGCGGGTGTTGCCGGCCGCGCATCCGTTGGAATCAGTATGGAAGCCGCCATAGAAGAAGTACAAGAGGCCGGTCGGAAGATATTTGAAGCGCTTGTCGCGCAACGACCAGACCGGCGACCACTCGGTCTTGGTCGAGGGATCGAGCGGCTCAGGAACCGGATGTGAATCGTCCGGTGACGGGGCATGTCTGTTTTGAAACTGTGTTTCGCTGAAAAGCTGGACGTCGTTGGGAAGAACGGCGTCGCCGGGAGCGAAATCGATAAAGCGGCGCTCCGTCGTGATCTCGTCGCCCTGGAAAATGCCCGAGTAGCGCTCGATTGCTTCCATCAACGCGCTGGCCTCGCCCTGCTCGGCCGTGGAGCCCTTGCCGAAGCTGCCGCCGCTCAGTCCCGACCTGAGCTGATCGAGGCTTTGGGCCGGCGCAGAGAAATTGTGATAGGCGTAGAAATTGGTGTTCATCGGCAGATCAGCCTCGATCCGCTCGAGCCGCGTCACCACTCCGGTCAGCGGGCTTACATGCTTGCGGAACCGCGCCACCGTGGTTCGCGACGTCACGGTGCGGTATCCGCCGCTGGTCATGATGAGCTTTGTGCCCTCGGCAATCTCGATCGGCGTCGCAGCCCGGCGCGGATTCTGCAGCTTCTTGTTGCCGCAGGTGGGACATTGCGGGCGCCGCGCGACATAGTGCTTGGCGACGACCGCACCAGTGAGATCGAAGCTTGCAATGTGATCGCGCAGATCTGTGCGAAAGCCGGAGGCAATCGCCTTCGCAATTTCGACGGCAGCAAAGTGGATGGCGGTCTGCCCGATGGTGTCGCTGACCAGAGGCGATACGGCGACCGCACGCGCCTGTCCGCGGTCGAGAAACCCCTTGATCTCCCGATTGCGTATCATGCGATCAAACAGACAAGTCCAGCAGGCGCTCTCGCCCGGTTTGAACACGGGTCCCACCAGTGGAAACACGCCCGACGGCTGCACCAGCAGCCAGGGCGTCTTGTCAGACACGCGCTCGCGGTTCATCTCAGCCAATCGCCGGTCAAGATAGTCGCTTACGAGCGTGATCACGAGCTTAGGCGAACGCTTGGCGAAGCGAACGCCGAGTTTGCTCAAGGCAGCGGTAAGTTCGCTCGCGCCTTTGACATCGATCGATTCCACCTGCACCGGGCAATTGCGGAGATTCTGCTCCGCGAGTTCGAGAGGCAGGCCGAGGCTCGCCCAATATCCAGCGACGGCGCCTGCGAATCCGTGCGATGCTGCCGTCACGACATATCGGCGCTCGATCAGCCGCTTGATCGCCTCCTCGATCTTGTCGGGCGGGAAGCTCTTCGAAAGCTGGCGGATGAGCTCTGGCGCAGCCTTTCCATTTTTTCCGATCGCCGTGGCCAGCGCACAATAGAGTTCGCCGTGCAGGAAGAACTTGCGATCCTCGGAATAGAGGCAAACCGCATCGGGAGGCAGGACATAGGCGGTGAAGTTTGGCGCGAACTGCAGGATGTCTTTGCGGGTCTGCTTCGTAACAGGAGTCTTGCGATTGGCTGTCATCGGGTCAGCACGCGGATCTTGTTATTTGCCATTTCAGATCGCCCGCAAGTGTTGCAACGAAAACAGAAATGGCCGGGTCGATCGCGAGCCCGGCCAATGAATTCCTGGCTTGTCGGTACACAATCAGTACGTGCCGCAGCCTAGCACCAGCGGCACCGGCCCCAGGATGCACAGCAACCTGCGCATGCGACCCACGGCACTCCTATGCCTATCCAACCAATGCCACAGCCACCACACCCGACGCCGCATCGGCAGGCTCTGCATCCACAGCCTCCGCAGCCGCGACAACCACCGCATCCGCGGAAGCCACCGCATCCCCGGAAGCCACCACATCCACGACAGCCACCGCATCCGCGCTGGGCTAGCTGCACGCCGCTGCCGAGGTTTTCGTTGTCGAAGAGATGGAAGGTGGCGAGGCTGACGTCGGCCAGCTCCTCTTCACCGAGCGTGATCACCATGCCAGGTGAGAAATTCGGCCTCTGTTGAACGTCGCCCGTCGGTACGGCTGCTGCCGATGCGCTCCCGGCTAGCGAAAAAGTTAGTCCAGCGACTCCCAACGCCGGTACGGCGGTTTTGGTTACTCGCCTCTTTTTCGAAGCTTGCTTCACCCGCGCCATGGTCGCATCCTCCGATGTTGCAAGAAGGATCTTCGTTGGAGTGATCCTACGCCGAGCAAATAAGGCAGGCAAGATTGATGCACACACGAAAATGTAACGACACTCGTTCAGATAGCATTCATCTTCATGAACGAAGCCGGTGCATTTTCGTCCATCGCAACGAGGTCCGCGCCGTAACGCGGATTGCAAAGAGCGCGACTTGATGCAGTGCGCAATCGTCGCCAGGCGTGAGCGGAGGAATTGGCTTGATCAATCAACTCGGACGCTTCGCCTGGTATGAACTCCTGACCACGGACCTCGCGGCAGCAGGTGCCTTTTATGGCGAGGTCGTCGGCTGGGGTGTGAAGGATGCGTCGCTTCCGGAACTGGCCTACACGGTGCTCAGCGCCGGCGACGTTCCGGTTGGCGGGCTTATGGAGCTGCCGGAGGAAGGGCGGCGATTGGGGGCAACGCCGAGATGGGTCGGCTACGTCGCAGTCGATGACATCGATGCGACAACCACACAGATCGGGCGTCTTGGAGGCGCAGTCTTGCTACCGCCAACGGGCAGCAATATCGGCCGAATTTCAGTGGTCGCCGATCCGCAAAAGGCGACTTTTGCGCTGGTCACTGGGCTGACATATGGCCAACGGCAACCCGTCGCGTTGGACGAGCTCGGGCGCGTGGGCTGGCACGAGTTGCTGGCCGAAGACCGGAACAAGATCTTTGATTTTTACGGCGCGCTCTTTGGCTGGCGGAAAGCCAACGCTGAAACCGACCCCGCAGATTTGTATCAATTGTTTTCGGCGGCCGGGCAGACGATCGGCGGCATGCTCACCAAGCTTCCGAGCGTGTCGCAACCGTTTTGGCTCTACTACTTCAATGTCGACGACATCGGCGCGGCTGCCAAGCGCGTGAATGCTGGCGGAGGCCGGGTTCTCCAGGGGCCGATCGAATTGCCCGATGGCTGCTGGATCGCGCGATGTGTCGATCCCCAGGGCGCGCTGTTTGCGCTGCAGGGTGCTCGGGGGCACGTCGCCGAGCGACCCTCCGCCTCGGAAGTCGCTTGGTCCGCCAAGTGGGGTGGCGTTGTTTCCCAGGGCAGGATGGTACTTCCCAAGCCGAAGCGTTAGATTGTTTTTTGACGCGTTTTCTTCGCGCGAACCGGTGTCCACCCTCGGATCAAGTCCGAGGGCATGCTTCGCTCGAAAACGCTCTAATTCATCAGAAATTTGTAGGCGACGATCAAAGCCACCATGGCTGCGAAAATCAGCAGGGCCGGCACGGATTTTCGGACGGCTGGCCTGTTGGGGGCCGACGCGGCCAGCCGAGCGGGCTGCGGCTTACGCTGTCCCTGCGACCGCACGGCGCCGTTATCCACTGACGTCACGAGGGCTTCCAGTTCTGGCGCCGGGCCAAGGCCGCCCATCTCGCCATAGTAGCTGGCGTAGACTTCGCGAACTGCCACCACCTTCGACTCGGCCTCGCTCATCCGCTCAAGCCTGGCTCGATAGTCAAGCAGGAACGCTTGCGCATTTGGAGGTAAGTCATCGAAGCTACCGAGCTTGGCCATCATGAGCCAGGTGGCAAAATCCGCCTCAGCCTTGTGGCGGGCTTTTCGGGCGATGCGGGTGCTCGGGCGTGGGGCCATAATTTTCTGACCGATTTGCAGCGCAAAATCGCGGGCATTGATGGCGTCCGTTGGACGGTTCGCTCGGATGTGCGAGTTGTCCGGGCCCGCGTCAAGCACCCGCTTTGGGTTCTTTATGCGCAGGCCACACCGGCCGGCAAAACCCGGGCTAGCCAGCCAACCCGGTCGCAGCCACCGGGCTCATCGCGCGGACAAAGGGACGAAATCTTCCTGGCGCCGCGGCTGGTCGATGCGGCCGCGGAAGACAAATAGTCCCTTGTTGGTTGAGACGATGTCGCCGGTCTGCAGGCTTTCGTCGTTGAGCACGCGCTCGGTGGCGATGAGGTCGGGATCTTCGGGAATCGGCATGTAGAGCTCGGGGTGCTCCCGCCTCTCGCGCGCGACTTCCCGCGCCCTTCTTTTCGCGTCCTCGATCCTCTGCCGCCACGCGTTGCGGGATATTTCAGGCGGCGGACCATCATCCGTGACGCTGGCCGCGATATCTTCCTGAGCCCGGGAGAGGCTTGCGCCATCGAGGATGCTGAGCGCAAGAACAATGGTGGCCGCCGTCTTCAATCCGTTCATTTTGCTGCCACCGCGCGCAACCGGAGATAAGTGCGCTTAATACCGGCTGCCGCTTCCCCGAGCGCCTGTTCGAGCGGGAAACGCACGCCGTACCCCAAGCGGTGGCGATGGTATGTACGTCGGCACGTTGGGCGTCGCGGTCGGACGCGCGGGCTGCTGGGGCGGATTTACGACGATGACCGAGTTCGCATTCGGGGTCGACGGGTCTCTCACCCCCTGCGCCGCAGCGGCGCATGGGACAATCAGTACAACCGCGAACAACAATACGCCCTTCATCGCCTTGCCTCCTGAGCGACGAGAAACGCTTAAGCCCGCCTGCGGTTCCCGAATCTAATATCGCGGGAGTGCGACAAGTTTGCCGTCCCGATACACGCGCTGCACGGCCATGCCCGCGGGCAGGCTGCCGGTTGCAACGTTGCGAATCGTCGTAGGCCGTGACGCGCTCTGACTTGTCTGCGCCTTCTGCGCGCGCTGCGAAGCCGACATTGGGTAGTTCGGTGGATCCTTGATGCCCTGCGCCAGCGCCGGTTGCATCAAAACGACTGAAAGACCCAGAATTGGCAGGACGCCGCGCATATCAAGTACCAACTAAAGAATGACTACCCGGAATGTTGCAGGTTTTCCGGCAAAAGCAAGCGCCTTATGGCCATCCGCTCTCGGGCGAGCGGTGGCGGCATCCACAGATCATGCATCGGACTTTGAGGTCCGCGCTCTTGCTGCTAGGCAGAGGGAAGATGTTTGATCAATTGCAATGACTGCTTCCGGCGACCCGTCTGACACTGCACAAAATTCGGCGATGAGGACGGAGTTCATTCGCATTCTCTCCGCGCGGGTGCAGTCCGTCGCCAATGATCCGACGCAAATGCGCGAGCTGGTCTATGAACTGGCCCGCATCCGGCTGCTCGAGCAATTCGGACATGGCGACGCCAGGTATTCGCGGCAGACCATGGAGATGCTCGAAAGCGCAATCGGCGAGGTCGAACGCATCTTCGCCGAGCGAAGCCAGGACATCGTGCCGCCGCCCCCTCCACCGTCCTTGGCGGCCGAAGCGGCGCCCCCGGCAAGAGCGCCGCGCCCGACGGCGGCGCCCTCTCCTTTCAAGCAATCAAAACGATCGGGTGTATTCGGTACAGCCATCTGGCTGGCAGCGCTCTTCCTCGTTCTCGCAATCGCTGGCGCAGCCGTCTTCTACTGGCAATCGGCGCGATCACTTGTCACTGCGTTCCAGAGCTCGCCACCCGCGCCGCGCGAAGCCGCGCCAATCGAGCGTCCGCAGGCGGTGGCCGAGGCACCGGCCGCTCCCCCTGCCCCCGCGGCGGAGCCCAGGTTTCCGCTTCCCAGCACGTTCGGCGTTTTTGTCCTGAGCGATGGGCAACTGCAGGAGTTGAAGCTGCTGCCGGGCAAGGTCCCGGACCGCCGGGTTGCCATTTCGGCCGCGATCCCGATCCCACCCCAAACCAGCGTTCCGAGCGGAGATGTCAAATTCATTACGTTCAGGCCGGAGTTGGGGCCGGATTCCGCCGGCCCGGTCGAAGTCCGCGTCGTCGCCAAAGTCTCGCGGACGATGGGTGTCGACAGCACCGGCACGGCGAAGATGACGCCAGGCGGCGACTCCTGGGTTATTCGCAGCGCGTCCTTTCCGTTCAAGATCGGCCCCGTCGAGGACCAGCCCAAGATGCTGCTGATACAACCGGAGAACGAGGGCCTGGTGCTTTCACCGGGCCGATACGTCCTGGTCGTCAAAGGCGTCGGATATGACTTTTCGGTGTCGGGACAGGTGACCGATCCCAATCAATGCGTCGAGCGCGTCAACGCCGCGAACGGCGCCTTCTATTCGCCCTGCCCGACGCGCGAGCAAAAGCCCTCCAAGCGCTGAAAGGGATTGGTTATTTCGTGTCCTTCGCAGGCTCGGCGTCCATTTTGCCGCCGTTCGCGACGCACTTGTTGAAGAATTCCCGCTGATCCTTGCCCGTCCCCTTGGCGCTGCCGGCGGCCGGATTGCCGATCTGGCGCGGAGGAAACGTCTTGGCCACCAGGGCATCGCAGGCCCGCGCCACCTCGACGGAAATCGCATGCGCCTTCGTATTGCATGCGCACAAGACAACAAAAGCGGTGATCAAGCCGACGAGATTAGCCCTGGCCATCATAGCGCAACCCACGTGTCTTACCGGTCCGGGACCGGTTGAAATCTGGTCAACGGTCAGCGCGTTCCTGGTCCAGCGCCACGTCCCACGAGTGGCATATCAACTCCGAAATCACCACGCAAACGCGCCAGGTTGGCACGGCGGGAGGCCGCGCTCGATGAGCGCCAGTATTATAATACCGTATGATTAATCGGGGCAATAAATATTAATATTATATCCAGCTTTATTTTTATAATGAGATCGGATTATTTATAACCCGCTTTATATTTAAATCGGGATTGATCATGAAGGGCATTATCCTCGCCGGCGGGACGGGATCGCGCCTCTACCCGGCGACGACGGTGGTCTCAAAGCAGCTCTTGCCCGTCTTCGACAAGCCGATGATCTATTATCCGCTGTCGACGCTGATGCTGGGCGGCATCCGCGACATCCTGATCATCTCCACTCCGCAGGACAAGCCGCTGTTTCAGCGGCTGCTCGGCGACGGCAGCGAGATCGGCGTCCGTTTTTCCTACGCCACGCAGGAGACGCCGCGGGGACTTGCAGACGCCTTCATCGTCGGCCGGGAGTTCATCGGCACCGACCCCGTCGCATTGATCCTGGGCGACAACATCTTCTACGGCCACGGTCTGCCGGAGATGCTGTCCGCGGCCTCGCAGCGCAAGAAGGGCGCCACAGTGTTCGGCTATGTCGTGAAGACGCCCGAGCAATACGGCGTGATTGAGCTCGACAATAGAGGCCGCGCACTCTCGATCGAGGAGAAACCGAAGCAGCCGAAATCCAACGTCGCCGTCACCGGGCTGTACTTCTACGACAACGACGTTGTCGACATCGCCGCCAAGGTCAGGCCATCGGCGCGCGGCGAGATCGAGATCACCGACGTCAACAACGCCTATCTCGATCGCGGCGATCTCTACGTCGAGGTGCTCGGCCGCGGCTTTGCCTGGCTCGACACCGGCACGCACGCATCCCTCGTCGATGCCAGCTATTTCGTCCAGATCCTCGAACAGCGCCAGGGCCTGCGCATCGCCTGCCCCGAGGAGATCGCGCTGCGCCAGGGTTACATCTCGCTCCAGGCCTTCGCCAGGGTGGCGCAGAAGACCGCCAAGAGCAGCTACGGCGAATATTTAATGTCGGTTTATCGTTCGTTTGAGCATTAGAGGCAGCTCATCATGCGTTTCAAGGGCTCGACCATTTTTGTCACCGGCGGCGCAGGATTTATTGGCTCCGCCGTCGTGCGTCATCTCTTGCGTGACACCCATGCCCGCGTCGTCAATGTCGACAAGCTCACTTACGCGGCGAACCCCAATTCGCTGCCCGGCGCCGCTCAGAACCTGAACTATAGCTTCGAGAAGCAATGCATTTGCGATGGCGCGGGGCTCCGCCGCCTGTTCGAAAAATACCAGCCCGACGCGGTGATGAACCTCGCCGCCGAGAGCCATGTCGACCGCTCGATCGATGGCCCCGGCGAATTCATCCAGACCAACATCGTCGGCACCTTCACCATCCTGCAGGAAGCGCTGCGCCATTGGCGCACGCTCTCGCCCGAGAAGCGTGAGCAATTCCGCTTCCTCCACATCTCGACCGACGAGGTGTTCGGCTCGCTCGGCGACGATGGCTTCTTCACGGAAACCACGGCCTATTCGCCAAACTCGCCCTACTCCGCGAGCAAAGCCTCCTCCGACCATCTGGTGCGCGCCTGGCGCGAGACCTACGATTTGCCGACGCTGGTCACCAACTGCTCGAACAATTATGGCCCCTATCACTTCCCGGAAAAGCTGATTCCGCACATGATCATCAAGGGCCTGGCCGGCGAGCCCCTGCCCGTCTATGGCGACGGAAAGAACATCCGCGACTGGCTCTATGTCGAGGACCATGCCAAGGCACTGACGCTGGTGCTCGAGCGCGGCGCGGTCGGGGAGACCTACAATGTCGGCGGCCGCAACGAGCGCAGCAACCTGCATGTGGTCGAAACCATCTGCGATCTCCTCGACGAGATCTCAATGAGCGCACGGGGCCCGCGCCGAAACCTGATCACCTTCGTCGCCGACCGCCCCGGCCACGACCGCCGCTACGCCATCGACGCCTCCAAGCTGGAACGCGAATTGGGATGGAAAGCACTGGAAACATTCGAGAGCGGCATTGCGAAAACGACGCGTTGGTTTTGTGACAATCGTCCCTGGTGGCAGGCCATCCTCGATCGGGGCTACGAACGCGCCCGCATCGGGCTGGGATAGGCCCGAGATCATAATCCAATTAGACGGAACACCGGTTTCCACTTTTCCGGATCATGCTCCAAGCCGCGCAAACGGGCTGGGGATTGCCTTTGACCGTCATTTGGTCATCATGGAAATGGTTCAGCTATGACCGTTCAAGTCACAGCGTGACACATCCACACGCGCCTCAACGTGGGCGATCCACTTAAGAAGAGCTTTCAGGATCCGATATGCGAATAACGATGGTGGGCACGGGTTACGTCGGCCTCGTCTCTGGCGCTTGCTTTGCTGACTTCGGGCATCAAGTCACCTGCGTTGACAAGAACGCGGAAAAGATCGCGGCGCTGAAGCGAGGCGAAATCCCGATCTTCGAGCCGGATCTGGATCGGCTGGTGGAAACCAACACGCGGTCCGGACGGCTGTCGTTCACGACTGACCTAGCCGATCCAGTCTCTCATTCCGACGCCGTTTTCATAGCGGTCGGAACCCCGTCGCGGCGGGGCGATGGTCACGCGGACCTCAGCTATGTCTACGCGGCGGCCCGCGAGATCGCGGCGAGCCTCAGAGATTTCACCGTGGTGATCACCAAATCGACGGTTCCGGTCGGAACCGGCGACGAGGTCGAGCGCCTCATTCGCGAAGCCAATCCCGACGCCGACGTCGTGGTCGCCTCCAATCCCGAGTTCCTGCGCGAGGGCGCGGCGATCAGGGACTTCAAGCATCCCGACCGTATCGTCGCCGGCACGGACGACGAGCGGGCCAGAAAGGCCATCTCCGAGATCTACCGTCCGCTCTACCTCAATCAGGCGCCGCTGATGTTCACCGGCCGCCGCACCGCCGAGCTGATCAAATACGCCGCGAACGCCTTTCTTGCGACCAAGATCACCTTCATCAACGAAATCGCCGATCTTGCCGAGAAGGTCGGGGCCGATGTGCAGGAGGTCGCGCGCGGCATCGGCCTTGATAATCGCATCGGCACCAAGTTCCTCCACGCCGGCCCTGGTTTCGGCGGATCGTGCTTTCCAAAGGACACGCGCGCCCTGATCAAGACGGCACAGGATT
Source organism: Bradyrhizobium sp. Ses1 (assembly GCF_059512365.1). Classification (NCBI taxonomy): domain Bacteria; kingdom Pseudomonadati; phylum Pseudomonadota; class Alphaproteobacteria; order Hyphomicrobiales; family Nitrobacteraceae; genus Bradyrhizobium; species Bradyrhizobium sp. Ses1. The sequence continues at coordinate 75,406 of NZ_JCAMOQ010000013.1, read as the reverse complement.
ATGAAGCGCCGATCCGCATCGTCGAAGCGGTGCTGGCGGTGAATGAAAACCGCAAGCGCGCGATGGCGCGCAAGGTCGTCTCGGTGCTTGGCGGGTCGCTGCGCGGCAAGACCGTCGCGCTGCTCGGCCTGACCTTCAAGCCCAACACCGACGATATGCGGGAGTCGCCATCGATCCCGCTGATCACGGCGTTGCAGGATCTCGGGGCGAAGATCAGGGCCTATGATCCGGAAGGCATCGAACAGGCACGCGCTGAACTATCCGACGTCACCTATTGCGACGGCCCGTACAGTTGCGCCGAGGGCGCCGACGCTCTGGTGATCGTGACCGAGTGGGAGCAATTCCGCGCACTCGATCTGGACGCCTTGAAGCAGAAGATGGCCAATCCGGCCATCATCGACCTCCGCAACGTCTATCGGCCCAGCGACGTCATCGCTCACGGATTCAAGTACGAAAGCGTGGGCCGACCGACGCCGTCGGCAAGTTAAAGCATGAGGACGGCGAATTCGCTCCGACTCTCCCGCAAGCTGGCGGGGGAGGCATAGGCCGCCTTCAACAGCCGTTTCTAAGACACGCCGAAGAAAAGACTCGACTATGGCGCAGGCGCCGAGTGGGGACTCTCTCGCCGTCCAAGGACAGTGTAAATCGCGCCAGCTTCTGCGCTGGCTCCCCGCTCTCCTCCTTGATGAATTCCTTGAGTTTCGGATGAGACATATCTCAGCGATCCCGTCGACGCGGCTAAGACTTCTCAAAAGGCCCGTTCAGCCCAAAGTCTTCACGGAAGCGGTAGATCTGGTGCATGCGTTCGTGGAGGATGGTGACGATGCCGATGTCGCCGTCCGACAGCCTGCGCCAATAGACGAAGTGGCGCTCATACCTGAAGAAATACCCCTCCACACCGAATTCAGCCGGAACAGGCTTCGACATCACGCCATGCGTCTCGATCTTCTCGAATGCCGCAAACAGGCCGATGATGTAGCGATCCGCCTGATCGCTTCCCCATCGGTTGCGCGTGTAGCGATAAATCTCGTCGAGGCGATGTGAGGCCGCCTCCTGGACGCGAACGGCCATCCAGTCAGGTCCGATTGCGCGTAATTACCTCGGCGGCGTTCAGCGGCTTGTATGTGGCTTCTGGCGCCGCGAACGCTTTGTTAAGCTCGGCCTTTAGCCGGTCAAAAGCTTCCTTCTCAGCCCGCTCCTTGTCGCGACGGATCAGGTCGCGGACATACTCGCTGATGTTTTCGTAAGAACCGTCCTCGCCCACATTTGCGGCCACGAAGTCGCTCAGGGCGCCGCTGAGGCGAACGGTCATGGTAGTGGTCCGGGACAACGGGAGGCTCCCCTTCAAATCTCGTCTTCAATATAATTAAGAATAACTACAGCGCAATATCAACCTGGGCTGTGATGCCCGATCTTTCGGAGAGCCTCGGAGGCGCAGGCGCTGTCATAGTGAGGTACGTGGCTGAACGAGCGATATCACGCTCTGGAGCCGAGAGAGAACTGCCATCAATCCTGCATCAACGCGCCGGCGCGATCATGCGCCTTGGTTGGCGGTGATGCTTCAGCGACGGAAGGCTTCTCCGAGGAACCGCGAATCCCATAGGGCGCGTAAAGCAGATAATGCGCCCGACGTTTCCGCGAGCGCCAGTCGCGCGCCGCATATCCCAGCAGAAAGCCGACTGAGAAGGTGACAAGCAAAATCAACGCGGGAAACATGACATCAACCCAATATGCTTGCCGACAATATATCTCGTTCTGACAATATTTTCATGTGCCGGTTGTGACGACAGCATGATTGACGCGCTGAAACATTATTCAGACGCCTGACTTCATGTGCAGACGGCTGCCTCGATATTGATCAAAGACAATCTTACGACGGCTGACGGTACGTCGTTATGACAGCGAGTAACTTCGAAGCTGAGGCTTTCAGTCACACGCGATGATAGTCGCGGAACCAGGCGACGAACTTCTCGACGCCATCCTCGATCCGGGTCTGCGGCCGAAAGCCGATCTCACGCGCGAGGTCATCGACGTCAGCAAAGGTTGCGGGCACGTCGCCGGGCTGCATGGGCAGCAGTACCTTCTCGGCCTCGCGCCCAAGCCCCTTCTCCAGCAGCGTCACCACGTGCATCAATTCTTCCGGCTTGTTGTTGCCGATATTGTAGATGCGCCACGGCGCCGTGCTCGAGCTCGGATTGGGCTCGTCGCCGGACCAGTCCGGATCGCCCTGCGGCACGTGATCGACCAGCCGTATCATCGCCTCGACGACGTCGTCGACATAGGTGAAATCGCGCCGCATGTTGCCGTTATTGAACAGGTTGATCGGCTTGCCCTCGCTGATCGCGCGCGCAAACAGATAGAGCGCCATGTCGGGCCGATACCAGGGGCCGTACACCGTGAAGAAGCGAAGCCCGGTCATCGGGATGCGGTAGAGGTGGCTGTAGGAATGGGCGAGCAGTTCGTTCGCCTTCTTGGTCGCGGCATAAAGGCTGATCGGATGATCGACATTGTCGCGCACGGAGAACGGTTGCTTGGTGTTGGCGCCGTAGACCGAGGAGGATGACGCGAACAGGAGATGCCGGCAGCCATTATGCCGACAGCCTTCCAGGATGTTGATGAAACCCTCCAGGTTGGAGTCGGCATAGGCGTGAGGATTCTGCAGCGAATATCTGACGCCCGCCTGCGCCGCCAGATGGACCACCGCCGGAAAGCGGTACTGCTCGAACAGCGCCTTCATCCCGGCGCGGTCGGCGAGATCGAGCTGGTGGAAGGTGAAGTTCGGATGCTCCTTGATGAGATCGAGGCGGGCGAGCTTAAGCGCCGGATCGTAATAGTCGTTGAGATTATCAATGCCGATGACGCGCTGGCCGGCCGCCAGCAATCGTTGTGTCAGATGAAGGCCGATGAACCCCGCGCAACCCGTAACCAGCAAATTGTCTGCAGACACCGCTCTTCTATCCTTCGCGTCATACTACCCAGCGGCACGATCATCGCCCGACAATGCGTCGCGGTGAAGGCTTCAGCGGAACCGATCGGCCAATTATCCTTGATCGGTGCGGCCGGAGGTCGGGCGCCTGCCCTAATTGTTCGCAGCCGTCTTGTAGTCCGGAAACCGGCTCAGCACGGCGGCCTTCATGAACTTGAAGTGCGAGATCGCCGCCGCGAGCTCCTGCAGCCGGCGCTGCCCATTGGCGATCTCGGCGTCGAACAAGTCGTGGTGATAATTGTCGAGCGGCTCGCGCTCCAGATACTCGTCGGTGCCGTTGCCGAGCGTCACCGCGGCGCGCGCCAGGACATCGTCGACACGGCGGCTCAGGCCGCTCTGTTCGCTTTCCGCCGCCTGCAACGCATTGTCGATCGCGGCCACGATGGATGCCACCCGCAGCCGGTCGGTCTCGGCGTCGCGCTCGGGCGAACGCGCGCGAAAACCTTCATCGATCCCGAGCCGGGCCTTGATGAAGTTCTGCGCTCGGGATCGCAAGAAGAGCTGAAACATCTGCGTTCGTCCGGTCCGGGGCCCTACGGAGCAACGCGCCAAAGTCGCCCCGTCTTAGTTAAGGAACCGTAAAGTTGCGGCGGTCACCCCCGCGGCGCGGATCAAGAGAAACTCCAGAGCATCAATTTCAGGAACAGCGAACCCAAAAGGTAGACCCAGCCTACCATGGCGAGCAGCGCCACCGCCAGGAACGCGCCGGAGAAACTGCGCTCCTTCACCCGCGTCAGGAACGAAACTTTTTCTGGTGGGGAGGGCATACCGGATCTGCGGTGGAAACCTTCAGATCCGACTTTCTACGGTGCAAATTCGATAAACTGGTGACGCTCCTCTGGGCGCCACCTTCCAGAGACTTTGTGGGCAATACGTGTCGGTGGAAGTACCCAGTCGCTCGGTTTCCGGGGTCTTCGGCCGATGCACCTGCATCAGCAGCCAATCGACCGAACCACCGGCCATCTCTCAGGTGTGGAAGAATACGAACCAGATCACGCCGAGGATCAGAACCGCGAGCCCGGTCGAAATCGACAACAGCGCGGCCACAGAAGGTCCTGGTTCGGCCTGGCGCGCCTCGGTCGGGGTTTCAATAATCCGGCCATCTCGGTGTGTCGTTGCCATGCGCCACCTCATTCCATTCGGTTAGCAGTTAAGTGCCTGTAACTGCCGGCTAATGCCTGGTGCCCCCTCCTGGACGCAACGCATGTTGGGAAGCGATGTTCCGGATATATTGGCGACCCTGACCGGCCAATGCGTCGCATCAGGCCGCGAGAAAATCCGCAAGAACCATGCGTGCCATCAGCGGTTAACCGTCATTGACGGGTTCACCGTTTGGCCATGTTTGAAACCCGGTTCCGCGGTGGTATCCTCTGCCTCCCGTCTGTTGCGTCTTCGGAGTATCCCCATGGCCCCCCGCGCCAACTGGAAGGGTTTTTTGCGGCTGTCGCTCGTGACCTGTCCGGTCGCGCTGTACCCGGCCACGTCAGACACCGAGAAGGTCTCCTTCAACCAGGTCAATCGCAAGACCGGGCACCGCATCAAATACGCCAAGGTCGATGCCGAGACCGGCGAGGAAGTCGCCGCCGAAGACATCATGAAGGGCTACAAGGTCGATACCGACACCTACATCGAGATCACCAAGGACGAGCTCGACGACATCGCCCTGGAATCGACCCGCACCATCGAGATCGATGAATTCGTGCCGAAGGCGGATATCGACAGCCGCTATCTGATCCGCCCCTATTACCTCGTCCCGGACGGCAAGGTCGGCCATGACGCGTTCGCGGTGATCCGCGAGACCATCCGCAGCCTGAACAAGGTCGCGATCGGCCGTGTGGTGCTGACCAACCGTGAGCATGTCATCGCACTCGAGCCGCTCGGCAAGGGCCTGATGGGAACGCTGCTGCGCTACCCCTACGAGGTCCGCGACGAGAAGGAATATTTCGACGACGTGCAGGACGTGAAGATCACCAGGGACATGCTCGATCTTGCCAAGCACATCGTCGAGCAGAAATCGGCCGACTTCGATCCCGAGGAGTTCGACGACCGCTACGAGACCGCGCTGATCGAGCTGATCAACCAGAAACGCAACGGCCTGCCGGTGGCGAAGGCCACGCCGAAATCGACCGGCAATGTCATCAATCTGATGGACGCGCTCAAGCGCAGCCTTGCCAATGAGCAGCAGGCACCCGCTCCCGCCAAGGCAAAAGGCAAGAAGCCGAAGAAGCGGGTCGAGGGCCAGCGCGAAATGCTGTTGCCGATCGCCGGAAGCGGTACCGGTGCCGGCAAGCGCGCCGCCAAGGAAGAGCCGAAGAAGGCGGAAAAGCCCGTGCGCGCGCCGACCCGGGCCAAGAAGGCCGGATAGGCGAAAAAGCAGCCGGCGGTCTCATGCAATGATAGCGACGCGGCAGGCGGCAAGCTGACATGCCGTGGTCGACGCCTTTCGAGCAGCCGATCGTCCTGCGCGGCGGCCGCAAGCTGGTGACGCTCCAGCACGCCGCCGACTACATCATGAAGCTGCCTGAGCCGGTACAGCAGCGCGAGTGCTGGCAAACCGCCGTCGAGAATCTGATTCACGCCGCCGAGAGCGGCGGCGGTTGGCTGATGTTCGCGCGGATTGCGATGCTGCGAGCGCTCAACGAAGACGGCTGACCGCCGCGCGCACGTGATTTCCGTTTACTGCGGAAAGTTGTCGCGGACCCGGACAAAGAGCGCCCTGACGTCTTGGCCAAGACTGGTGACCGCAGCGACGATCACGATGCTGATGCTGCAGGCTACCAGGCAATATTCGATCGCGGTTGCTCCGCGCTCGTCGCTGAAAAAACTTGAAATCAACTGGCGCATCAAAATCCCCGCCGACGCCTCGCGCGGGTTTCTCCCGACTTGCGTCTTGGCCGCAACCTAAAAGCCGACTGGTTGATGCCGCATTGACGGACAGGATGAACGATTGATTAAGGCCATGCGCGGATTGCGCCGGTATTCATACGGTACGGAAAATTTACCAGACCTTGCGCGCCATCCTCGCACAGTCGGCGTCGGTACTGCCGCGGAGGAAGCACATGCCCCAAGAAACGCGAGAAACACGCAGGAATTATATCGGCATTCTCTACGAGGAGGCCGACGAGCCGCGCATGGTGGCCGAGCTGCGGAGCGGGAACGATCGCCAGGTGGGCCGATATCTTCAAAGGCTGGTGGCGGCGGTGTTCAATCGACGCATGGAAGCGAGATGATTTCCATCATCCACATCGATCGTCAAGGCAAATCAGCGGGCCGCTACGACGGCTGACCCGCTGACACGTGGCGCGAAGCAATCCGGAGCAAGACGCCGGATTGCTTCGTCGCCGTTTCCTCGCAAAGCGCGAGGTGAAGGCGATCAGAAGTTGCGCTGTGCGCGAAGCTGCAGGAAGAACGTATCCTGGTCCTTGAACTCGTAAGTCGCAGCCGGCTTGGGGGCGGAAGCTCCAAGGACGGCCGTACCCTGGAATTTCTGGTCGAGGTGGAACCACTGGAATTCGGCCGAGAACGTCAGGTTCTTGACTGGAGTCCAGCGGGTGACCGCGCCGAGCTGCGAGACGTTGAAGTCGGGGTTGCAGACGTAATTCGCGCTGACCGCCTTCGCCGGCGTCGTGAAGTTCGCGCAAATAAACGCTTTCGCTGTGCCGTCATACCGCACCGCCGAATAGCTGCCGTAGAAGCTGGTCGACCAGTACGGATCCCAGTTGTGGTTCAACGCACCGCGGAAACCGAAGGACTCAGTCAGGTGCAGCGATCCGTCGCCGCCGGCCGCCACCGGCAGGTAGACACCGTCGGTCGTCGCGCCGAAGCCGATGCTCTGATACGCGCCGAAAGCGCCACTGCCACCGAACATCGCAAAGCTCGGCGAGGCCGACGACGTCGCGATCACATATTTGGTCGCGCCCTTGGCGTAGCTCGCGTCGAACTTGATGTCGTCGCCAGGGCCGGTCGGGACGTTCTTGATGTTCACGCCGACCATCGTCGCGAAGCCCCAGGAGTCGTCGGGATGCCCGGAAAGCTCGGATGCCGCGGTCGGCGCCGCGCCCGGAAGACCGACGCCGCCCGCCGGAGCGCCAGCCGTGTTGAGGGTGTTGTAGGACGCGCTCACTTCATGCGCCGCAGCCGAAACCTGGAACAGACCCCAGGCCTGGTCGACACGCACGTTGCCGACGACGTCGGGCGAACGGACACCCGCATAGGCGTTGCCGGAATTCAGCGTCGCGTTCAGCGGCAGCGCCAGATTGTAGACCGCGGTGCGATCCCAGACCACCGGATCGTCAAGCCCGATACTGGCCGACACGCCGTTGCCGAACTGCGCGGTGTACTGGATGTTGTTGACGCCGGTGTCGGTGTTCTGGCCGCCCATCAGGAAGGACGAGTTGTTGCCCGGGAAGCCCTGCCATGGCGTCGCGTAGGCGGAAGCAGACTTACCGAAGGTGAAACCGGCAAACTGAATGAAGATATACTCGACCGCGACATAGCCGCCGCCGGGCGTGTCGAGGAGCTGCGCGCCGGCAACCGGCAGCGAGCCGTTGACCGAGTTCGGATTGTTGGTGCTGCCGCCGAGCGTGGAGAACTGGAAGTCGGCCTGCATGAAGGTGCGGACCGTGCCGTACTCTGTGGAGGTACGCGTGTCGAACGTCAGCGCCATGCGCGCGCGGGTCGCGAAGTCATCGCGATAGCGGTTGCCCTGACCGAGATCGCCGTTCCAGGCCGGCTGGCCCTGCGGACCGCCATTGAATGTCGTGTCGACGCGCAGATAGCCGCCGATCTTCATGCAGGTATCGGTGCCCGGGACGTACCAGAAGCCGGCGCCGTATAGCGAGCAGACCTTCACATATTCAACGGCCTTCGCCTTGACTGGAAGATCGGCTGCTTGTGCGCCGCTTATGGCCATCAGGCCGGCGGCTGTGCCGAGAATGAGTGTTCGCGCCCGTAACATCTGATCAAATCTCCTGGTCCCTCAACATGCACACGCATGTTTGAGGCGTTACCTAATGCAAAAACTTCCGGCGCGAATAACAACGCGGTGAGGTCGATGCTGTCGGCGCCGCGCTGTGACGTTTCCGCCACGATTACGCTTCGAAGCTCATCGAATGATGGGTTGTTGTCGAACGCCGCGTCATCGACCGCGTGTATTTTCGCAAGTGCCATTCGTGCATCGCGCCCCTCCGCATCGCCAAACGCATAACTGCAGCCCCGAGGTGCGCGCGACGCACGCTTTACGCGCCCACGGAATCCTGATCCTCTGTTGCAAAGCGGTCGGATGAACCGACCACGACCCAAGGGAGAGACACGGCCATGAAGCTCGGCACGGCGATTGCGGAAATCATGAAGCGCGAGGGAATCGAGATTCTCTGCGGCTATCCCGTCAATCATCTGATTGAGCACGCCGCCAACGCCGATATCCGCCCTATCATGGTGCGGCAGGAGCGCATCGGTGTGCACATGGCGGACGCGATCTCCCGCGTCACGTCCGGCCGCAGCATCGGCGCGTTCTGCATGCAGCACGGCCCCGGCTCGGAGAATGCGATGGGCGGCGTGGCGCAATGCTTCGGCGAGTCCGTGCCGGTGCTGGTGCTGCCGATGGGCTATCCGCGCCGGCTGGCGAACGTCGAGCCGAACTTCAATTCCAGCCAGGCGATGAAGGCGTTCACGAAATCGTCAGAGCCGATCATTCTCGCCTCCGAGGTCTGCAACATCTTCCGCCGCGCCTTCACCAGATTGAAGAACGGTCGCGGCGGTCCGGTCATCGTCGAAATCCCTTCCGATATGTGGAACGAGGAGGTGCCGGAGCCCTTGAACTACACGCCGGTGCTGCGCACCCGCTACGGCGCCGACCCCGTGCACGTGAAGGAGGCCGCCGAGCTCCTGATCAACGCCAAGCGCCCCGTGATCTACGCCGGACAGGGTGTGCATTACGCCCGCGCCTGGCCGCAACTGAAGCGCCTTGCCGAGCTACTCGCCATTCCCGTCACCACCAGCCTCGGCGGCAAATCGTCATTTCCGGAGACGCATCCGCTTTCGCTCGGCTCGGGCGGGCTGGCGGTGCCGCGCGCGGTGCCGAAATTCCTCGCTGAGGCCGACGTGATCTTCGGCATCGGCTGCTCGTTCACGGAAACGAACTTCGGCATCGCGATGCCGAAGGGCAAGACCATCATCCATTCGACGCTCGACCCCAATCACCTGAACAAGGATGTCGAGGCCAAGGTCGGCCTGGTTGGCGATGCGGCGCTCGTACTCGATGCGCTGCTCGACGACATCGGCAAGACCGTCACATCGGATCGCGATGCCAGTGCGGTCGCCGCCGAGATCGCCGCCATCAACAACGAGTGGCTCGCGAAGTGGATGCCGAAGCTCACCCATAATGAGGCGCCGCTCAATCCCTACCGCGTGCTGTGGGACCTGCAGCACACCGTCGATGTCAGCAACACCATCATCACCCATGATGCCGGCAGCCCGCGCGACCAGCTCTCGCCGTTCTGGAAGTCGGTCGAGCCCCTCTCCTACCTCGGCTGGGGCAAGACCACGCAGCTCGGCTATGGGCTCGGGCTCGCGATGGGCGCAAAGCTGGCGATGCCGGACAAGCTCTGCATCAACGTCTGGGGCGATGCGGCCATCGGCTTCACCGGCATGGATTTCGAGACCGCGGTGCGCGAGCGCATCCCAATCATGTCGATCCTGCTCAACAATTTCTCGATGGCGATCGAATTGAAGGTGATGCCGATCTCGACCGAGAAATACCGCTCGACCGACATTTCCGGCGACTATGCCGCCATGGCGCGCGCCTTCGGCGGCTATGGCGAGCGCGTGACCAAGCCTGAGGACATCGTGCCGGCGATCAAGCGCGGCATCCAGAAGACCAAGGAAGGCATCCCGGTTCTGCTCGAATTCATCACCAGCAAGGAAACCGAGGTGTCGAGGCCGGGCACGTAGATCCCGTAGGGTGGGCAAAGCGCAGCGTGCCCACCATCCACGGTCGGTGCAAGAGAAGGTGGGCACGCTGCGCTTTGCCCACCCTACGATTCTGATCGCAAGCTGAGCTACGGTGGTTTAAGACGTCGGCATGTCCGAGACATCGACGTTCAACACGCCACTACCGTTCGACGAGCTGGCGGAAGCCATCAAACGGCGCCGCTCCACCTATGGACAGATCAGCGGCCTGCAGCTCGATCGCGCCGCGCCCGGTGAAGCCTGGTCACGCCTGCCCTATCGGCCGGTCTTCGTCGGCGACACGCAGACGGGTGTTCTGCATGGCGGCGTGGTCACGGCCATGCTCGACGAGACCTGCGGCATGGCCGTGCAGCTCGCGCTGGACGGCACGCGCGCGATCGCCACGCTCGACCTGCGCATCGACTACCAGAAGCCCGCCACACCAGGCTTCGATATCAATGCGCATTCGATCTGCTATCGCGTCACCCGCTCCATCGCCTTTGTGCGCGCGACCGCCTACCAGGATTCCGAAGACGATCCGGTCGCCACCGCGACCGCCTGCTTCATGGTCGGCGCCAACCGCACCAACATGCTGTTCGACAAGGCGCGCCATGATGGCGAGCTGCCCGTGCTCGAAGCACGTGACGATCCCACCGGCCCCTTCGCAAACAGCCCGTTCGCGCGCTGTCTCGGCATCCGCCTCAGTGAGGATGGCACGCTGGTGATGCCTTTCTCGCCGAAGATCATCGGCAACCCACTGCTGCCCGCCATTCATGGCGGCATGACCGGCGCATTCCTCGAGACCGCCGCGGTCGTGGGCGTGACGCGCGAGCTCGGCGTTTCGGCACCGCCGAAGCCGATTGGCCTGACCATCAACTATCTCCGCTCCGGCCGCGCACTCGACAGCCACGCCAAGGTTTCCATCGTCAAGCAGGGCCGGCGCGTCGTCGCTTTCGAGGCGCAGGCCTGGCAGGATGACCCGACCAAGCCGATCGCCTCGGCGTTTGGTCATTTCATGCTGCGGCGATCACCTGGCCTGGATGAGGAATAGCCCCCCAACTATTTGCTCGAAACCGAAACCGCGGCATCGGGTTGAGGGCCCGGCGCCGTGACCTGCAGCGTCGCGGTCATTCCGGCACTCAACGTGATGCCTTCCGGCACGTAATCGATCGCGATGCGAACGGGAATCCGCTGGGCCAGGCGGACCCAACTGAAGGTCGGGTTGACGTTGGCGATCAGATCCGTGCCGATGACGTTTTCCCGATCCGTGATGGCACGGGCGACGCTTTCGACATGACCCTTCAGTGGCGCGTCGTACCCGAGCAATCGGATCGAAACGGCGTCTCCCAGGTTGATGAAGCGCAGCTTCGTTTCTTCGAAATAGCCGGCGATGTAGAAGGAATCCTGGTCCACGACGGCAAGGACCGGTTTTCCGGCCGTGACATAGTCGCCGCGGTTGAGAAGCAGATTGGTGACATGGCCGTTAACGGGCGACCGCACGTTGGTTCGTGCGAGGTTGAGCTTGGCGACGCCGACCTGCGCCACCGCCTGATCGTAAGCGGCGCGGGCCTCCAGCGTAGCGCTTCGCGCCTGATTGAGCGCTTCGACGGAGATCGCGGCGGCACTGAGCTTCTCGCGGCGATCTTGCTCCTCCTGCCGTTCGTCGAGCGTCGCCTTGGCTCCCGCGGCTGTGGCCTCCGCCTCCTCGAGCGCGAGCTGATAGCGCGCCGGGTCGACGACGAAAAGAATGTCTCCGATCTTGACCTGCTGGTTGTCCTTGACGCGCAGGTCGATGACGGCACCCGCGACATCGGGAGCGACGTTGACGACGTTGGCCCGCACCCGACCATCACGCGTCCACGGCGTGTCCTCGTACAGCCGCCACAACCACCATCCTGCAACGATCGCCGCCGCGACGGCCGCGATCGTAACCGCATATTGTGCGAAACGCCCGAGACTCGGCATGCCAACAGCTCACCAATGGCTCACATGCTCACGCCGACGACCAATGTGAGCAGAATGAGGTAGAGCGCCGTATTGAACAGCGCCGGATGCCAGACGACACGATAGAGGCCAATCCGGTCAAATACGAGCCGCATCAGCACCCAGATGATCGCGGCCACTCCCATATAGGCAAGGAACGGAGAGAGATAGACGCCACCCAGGTTGATCTCCTTGATCATGCGATTGCCGCCTCGCCGACTGACCGCGATGCAAGGCGCCGATCGCCAAGGAAGAAGCGCTCATGCTGCTCGATGGTGGTCTGGATTCCATAGAGCGCATCGGCAACGACCAACAGGTCGCCCTCGGCCGAGAGCGCACGATGACGCGCCTGTTCGAGCAGAGGTGCGGGAGACGCCGAGGCATGTCCGGACAGGGTTGCCCGAAACGCGGCGGACAGGTCGCTCAACGCGCCCTCGATCGCATCAACCACATCGCCCGGCACGTGCGGCAGTTCCCGTCGCAGGACAAGGATGTTCAGCCCGACGCGAAGCGCGGCAAAGCCGCTCTGCACCGATTGGCCATAGCGCGGCGATTCAGGGTCGAGCTGCGCCAACAGCGCATTGATGCGATCGAACGTCCGGCTCTCATACGCAGCACGCGTCTGCGGCGTTGCAGCTGTGGCAACGCGGGCCAGATCGCGCAACAAGCCGTGGATCAGACGGGTGGCCGCCACTTCTCGACCGAACGGACGGAACAACGCCAGCGAGACCGCGCCGAAGCCGATGCCGACCAAATAGCCTAGCGCGTTGTTGGCGAACGCCTCGAAGTCATAGGTCATCTGGTTGGAAATGCCGATCAGGCCGCCCGCGCCGAAGATCACGGGCATCACCATCGGAACGGCCTGAGGTATCGTGAGCAGCAACCCACAGACAAGGTAGAACGGCGCAAGCGCGACCACCAGCGCGGCAAACGTATTGAGCGTCGGCAACAGCACAAACAGGTAGGCCGCCGCGATGACGGCGCCGACAACCGTCATCCGAAAAAACATCGCCGCGCCCGCGGCCGGGTTGTCACGCGCACCCATGATCGCGCACATGATGCCGGCGAAGGTGACGGCGGTCGCACCATTGGGCCATGCCGAATAGATCCAGAACAGACTGGACAAGACGATCGTCAACGCAGCGACAACGCCGCCGGTCAACGCGAGCGCTGGCTCGCGATAGGGCTGAAAGGACGGCGCGGCTTCGCGCTCCGGGGGCAGCACTCCCAAGCCGATATGAGTCCGGATCCAGACCGCATCGCGCCAGATATCGATGATGTCCTGCAACCGCAGCAAGATGTTGCGCACCAGGAAGGCGTTCGGTGTGCTTTCAAGCTCCTGCCGCGACGGCTGTGCGGCGTCGATCTCGGCCTGGATTCTCGCCCCATGACCTGCTTCCCGCCGCGATTCATCCGGCGTCGCCGATCCGGTCCAGGCGGCGATATGCGCCGTCGTCGCCTGCAGAAGCGGGCGCAGCCGCTCGACTCGCTGCGGGTCGCGTTGCCGCAGCAGCAATATCCGGTCATGAACCGAGACGAGATGCGCCAGCAGCGATAGCAGCTTCGCTTCGAACAGGCGGACCAGACTGTCCATCGCCCTGACCGCCGGCGTATCCAGATTGGCGAACACGCGTAACTGCTCCAGACCTACTACGGCAGCGACCATGCGGCGCCGGTCCATCTGAATTTCGGCCTCGACCGGTTCAGCCGACAGCCTGTCTCCCGCCCAGCGCGCCATCGTCGACAGCGTCGATGACAGCGCATCAACCAGCGCGGCGCCTGCTCGTTGCGGAAACACGAGGTGGTGGACCAGCGTCGCACAGGCGATTCCGAGGATGATTTCCAGGCAACGCGCCACGGCAAAGTCAAAGGCGGTCTCCGGAGCGAGCGCTGCCGGCAGGCCGATGATGGCGGCCGAATAGCCAGAGAGCATGCCGACATAAGCCTGCGGTGCGTCGCGCAGATAAATGGAAACGGCTGTGCCCGCACCGATCCAAAGCGCGAGCGCAAGGCAAAATAGCTCTGGCGCATTGGAGAAGAGCGCGACCAGGACCAGCGATACGACCGCACCGATCACCGTCCCGAGCACCCTGTAGAGCGATTTGGCGAGCACCATTCCCGCGAGCGGCTGGGATACAACGTAGACCGTGGTGACGCTCCAGCTCGGTTGCGACAAGTCCAATTGAAATGCGATGTACAGCGCCAGCACGGCAGCGGCGAAGGACTTGAGCGAGAACAGCCAGTCCCGCCAGGAAAATCCGCGGATGATCGCGATCATGCTCCCCACCCGTGAGGCGGCCTTCGACACGGCCGTGCGACCTCGCATTCTCAAAGCAGATCAGGCGGCCAAGTTCCCGCTGTTCGCGGTGATCGTGACGCATTCAGCGCCCGGGTGCTCGCATGCCCGACCGCTCCAATCAGTTTGGCAATGCATCTGACCCGCCGCGAGCCCCCAAAGGCCAATGCGCATCCATGTCAAATTGCCTAGAGATTTCAACGTGGCTCGCGGTCACATATTCGCGGCCCGCCTCAGCGGCCCAAATGAACAGGCCCGAGGCCGCGCGGCGCATGTGGCGGGCATTGGCGACCGACGCCTTGCTGCCGGGATACCGGCCAGCGACGATATCATCCGAGAGTGTGGCGATATCGCGCGCTTGGCGACCGTGCTCGCGGCCATCTTGCCGAGGCGCGGGCTGATAAACCGCCGCAGATGGCGTCAGGTTTTTCCGTCAAGGACTTCGGTTAGCACGGACCTGTTTGGTTGTATCTCGCCATCCAACCGTTCTTGCTCCTTGGCTAACGCCAGTCCATGCGTTTAAAGCGCTTATACGCCGCTTTATCTTTCGCCCGCTCCGCCATCTCGGCGCAGTTCTGCGCGTTATCCCTAAATACATCGGACTGCTTCGGTTTCATTATCGCACCTATCAACAGACGAAAAAAATGGCCCCGGCTAGGGGCCATTTTCCGTTAGTCGTCCCAGTAGTGGTGACGCCTGATGATTACGTCGCGGTCGCCATAGCGATGATACCATCCGCGATGCCAGCCACGGTCATACCCATAGAACCCAGCACGGGGTCCGTAATAATCATGGTCGCGATAGTAGTCTCGGTCGCTGCCGATCCGAACACTAAAACCCTGAGCGCTTGCGACTGTAGGGGCCGCAACAGCGATGGTTGCTAACGCGGCGAGAACGTAAGAAAGCTTTCTCATGGTTCGTCTCCTCTCGTTAGTTACAACTGACAAGAAAACGAACGGCTGGCCGTGGAGTTTCGGGAACTGTGTCGGAACTTTTTTGAATGGATGTTCAGCAAGATTGCGCAACCAGCCGCCAACTGCGGCCTTACTCGTTTGCAGGACGTCCCGATACTTCAATCGGAGCGCGCCCCGACGTGCTGCGGCGGCACCCTCAGGATTTCGAGCGGCGGAGATGGTTGCGGCGGCCCCGGCGCCGGCCATGATTTCGTTCTGCCACCCGATGATATCGCTCTCGAACCAGACGCGCCGGTTCGGAGAGATGTAGGTCGGTCTCGGAAACCGGCCTGCCTTTTCCATTCGGATCACGTCGGCAGGTTCATCGGAGCGCGGCATGGCCGGAGTCTCTAGAACGGTACATAAATTTAGAGCGATTTGAAAAACTGCAAATACGCTCGCAGGGCGCGGTCGCGCGGACCCCGCGGCTTCGGCACCCTCCAAAGGACCCTGACGACCGATTGCGGACCTGCTAACTGAAGCGTATGGCGCGCGCCCACTTCCGCAAGGCGTAGGCCGTCACTGCCTGCGCATTACGTCGAGCACCGAGCACGTCTTCAGAGATGCTCTACTTGCATTGCAGGTCAGCCGCAGCATCCATTCTTCGAGGGGTCGTTGTAGCTTGGAGTGTCATGGTAGTGCATCAATGGCTGAGGCCCTGCGTAGGCCCGCGCTGGAAGGCTGATGTGCTGCGGCGCTGTGCGGACGTGGTGATGCTCCGTGGCGAAGGCCATCGGGGTTGTCGCTAACACCGACAGAAAAGTTGCCGCTGCGAAAACTGAAAAACGAGACATTTGGACACTCCCTTGTTTGCGTTGAGCAACGATTGCGGAGTGAACTGAAGTGGAACATAAGGGCTTGAGTTCAGCCCCTGAATGCCAGACAGTCCTTATTACCGTCTGGCATCCGTTTTTATTCCCGCTGCTTGCGAGTTTGGGGGCGAAGAGGGTCTCGGACGAACTACTTCTTCTATCGCCATCAAGCGCCTTGGCGTTTTCAGACAGCCAAGACCGTAAGCGGCCGACGTTTCGCAATCCCATGGACGTTCGTAGCAAGGACGCGCGCACGGTGCGTCCTTGGGCTTTCAGGACGAAGCGCGCCAGCGCACAGGGTGTGAAACTAGGGCCTATCGGGGCCCAGCCGGTTTCGGCGGCCCTTTCGTCGGCCCAGCAGAGATCAGAAAATGCCTTTATTTTCCGGCGCTTCCGCCGCTTTCAACAGGCCGAAAAAGCCATTAGACTTCAAGTCGTGTGGTCCTGGCGCCCCGACGCTGGCGCTAAGTTTTTTTGCGCGAAGAAATCCGCGCGAGAGGCGATGGTGGCAAGAAAGCCCGGTCACCAAGGAGAGCACGAAGGAAACCGTAACACCATCGCGCAGGGAAAGCCGGAATGCTTCGGTTGAACCTGTGGTCCTACCCCCGTGCTTTTTGTTGCATGGGACCCATGGGTGCAACCAGCACCCGGCTTACCCTGCGCCCTCTGTTCAATGAGAGGGTGAAAGTAAGCAAAACTCGGGCGGATTACGCCGCGAGAATGCGGATGCATATCCACTCACTCCACCGTCATGCCCTCCAACGGGTCGGCGCGTACGCGCCGCCCGATGATAGGCTCCGGCAGGCATCCAGTATCCCGCGGCTTCTCGGCTCATGCACTCCCGCCTCTGGAATACTGGATCGTCCGGTTAAGCCGGACGATGACCGCGGAGAGCTGTTTGAAATTTGAATCAGAACTCACCTCGTCATTGCGAGCGCAGCGAAGCAATCCATCGCGCCGCGTGTTGAGGCATGGATTGCTTCGCCGCGCTCGCAATGACGGAATACGTCGTCCACGAAAGCACGGGCGGGCCGCGACGTAAGGCCCGATCCGGCCTACTCCGCCACTTCCACCTGGCGCGTGGTCGGGCCTGCGAGCGGCCGCTCTTCCATGATGGTGATGCACAGCGCAGCAGTTGCGAGCAGCACGGCGGCGGCGCCGAAGACGAAGCGGAAGGCGTTGGTCATGTCGGCGACCGGGATCGAGCTCACCTCGCCATGATGCTCGCCGGCAAGCGAGATGTCGGCGCCGAGCGCCATCAGCAGGATCGCGGCGAACGCCGCCACCGCGAACGAGGCCATCAGCGCGCGGAAGAAATTCATCGCACCGGTCACGGTGCCGACCTGCGAGCGCGCCACCGCATTCTGCAGCGAGACCACGCTGACCGGAAACGTCGTGCCGAGGCCGAGCGCGAACACCGACATCAGCGTGAGCAGCCCCCACAGCGGCAGCGTGGTCATCGCCATCGCCACGCCGCAGAGGGCGGCGACCGAGGTGCCGACGATCGCGACGCGCTTGTAATGCTTGGCACGCGCCATGGTCCGGCCGGCAATCGCCGCGCCGCAGGTCGAGACCGCAGCAAGCGGGATCAGCGCCAGCCCGGCCTCGCTGGCACTGAGGTGATAGACCACCTCATAGTAGAGCGGCAGGTGCACCGTCAGCCCGACGATCGCGCCAAGCGCGCAACTGCCCGCGACGATCGCGAAAGGAACGACTGTTCCGCTCAGGAGCGACAGCGGCAGGAACGGCTCGTCCGCCCTGCCCGCGTGCCACACGAAGGTGGCGGCGAGCGCAAACGACGCGCCGATCATCGCCATGATCACCGGCGACAGCCAGGCAAAATGGTTGCCGCCCCAGGTCAACACCAGCATGAACACGACCGCGGAGGCCATCAACAGGATGCCGCCAAGCCAGTCGACCTTGCGCCTGCGGTGGAACACTGGGATCTTGCCCATCTTCGGCAACAGCAGCGCCAGTGCAGCAAACGACAGCGGCAGGTTGATCCAGAAGATCATCGACCAGTGCAGGTGCTCGGCGAACACGCCGCCGATCACCGGCCCCGCGATGCCGCCGGCCATCCAGACGCTGCTGAAATAGGCCTGGTACTGGCCGCGCTCGCGCGGGCTGACCACGTCGGAGATCACGGTCTGCACGACCGGCATGATGCCGCCGCCGCCGAGCCCCTGCAGCCCGCGCGCCAGGATCAATATGGGCATGTTGGGCGCGACCGCACACAGGATCGAGCCGACGACGAACAGGCTGAGCGAGGTGATGATCATGGCGCGGCGGCCATAGATGTCACTCAGCGTGCCGAATACCGGCGCGACCGCGGTCGACGCCAAGAGGTAGGCCGTGATTACCCAGGACAGGTTGGAGACGTCGCCGAACTGGCGGCCGATGGTCGGCAGCGCCGTCGCGACGATGGTCTGGTCGAGCGCCGCCAGGAACATCGTCAGCATCAGGCTGATCACGATGGTGCGGACTTCGTCCGGGGCAAGCGGAGCCGGCGGCGCCAAGGGTGGCGCGTCGGCGAGGTCGATCACCTCGGTCGGCAGGCGGGACAGCTCTTCGGCTACGTCTGCAGGCAATGTCTGTCGGTCGGCAGGTTCACGGCTCTGCCGTTCGAACTTGTTCATCTCGGGCGCAATTTCTCGCTGCAGCGCAACGCCGCAATGGAATCGTTCTATGAATTTCAATCTAGGCAGCAAATTCCTGTTGAGGCAGGCGGCTCAGCGCATGGGCGCATTCCAAGGCCGCGTCATCCCAATGACGTGAGTTGCGCCTTGGACGAGACGCTACGATTTCGGCCGGTTTTTCAGCCGCGCCCGTTTCGGAAGCACCGCCGGCCACCGCACGATGTGGTCCTCAAGCTCGGCGTCGGGGATCTCGTCCTCGGTTCCCTGCACCCGGCCGCGCACGGAGACGCCGGCCTCGTGCACGGTGTTCGGGTCACCGGAAATCAGCGGATGCCACCAATAGAGATCGCGGCCCTCCGCGACCAGTTTGTAGCCGCAGCTCGGCGGCAGCCAATTGAGGCTACGGACATTCTCCGGCGTCAGCCGGACGCAGTCCGGAACCTTGTCGGACCTGTTCGGATAGTCCTTGCAGGCGCAGAGCCCGGCATCCAGGAGTTTGCAGGAGACGTGGGTGAGGTAGATTTTCCCGGTGTCCTCGTCCTCGAGCTTCTCCAGGCAGCAGCGCCCGCAGCCGTCGCACAGGCTTTCCCATTCGACATTGGACATTTGCTCCAACGTCTTGGTTTTCCAGAAAAATCCCTCCTGGTTCGAGGCACGTTTGGGTGGTGCGGTCATGGACATCGAAGAATTTGGTTTAACTCGGCTCGCACCCCATCTAGGGGCGGCAGTGGCAGGCGCGCAAGCCGGCCATCTACAGGCGGCCGAACGAGTTCACAAACAGGTTCAGCCTGACATTAAAAATCGCAAGCAACACCATTGGTTTATAGCCTCCGCTCAGATAGAAACAACAACCGAGTCTCCCAAGTGGCGCGAGCAGCGCCTTGGGTTTGCCGCAACATGGAATCAAGACGCTCGACCGGTGCCCAAATGGATGGGCACGTGAGCGGTTTCTAAACGAGCAAGGGCCCCGGTGCGCCAGATCCTACCGCCGCAGTGGACGACCAAGCTCCGGAACTTCTTTCTGGACCTGGATGCGCGCATCGACTCCACGCTGTTCTCCTCCGCCAGGGGCCTGCGTGAGCTTTATGAGCGCTATTCCACCTTCATGGACCGCTTCTATGTCGGCCGCTGGAAGCGCTGGGTGTTCATCGAGCCGCTGTCGGAAGCCGCCACCATGGGGCTCGGCGGCATGGTCGTGCTGCTGGCGCTGGCGATCCCGGCGTTCCGCGAAACCGCCGATGACGACTGGCTGAAGAAGTCCGATCTCGCGGTGAGCTTCCTCGACCGTTACGGCAATCCGATCGGCAGCCGCGGCATCAAGCATAACGACTCGATCCCGCTGGAAGACTTTCCGGACGTTCTGATCAAGGCCACCCTCGCCACCGAGGACCGCCGCTTTTACGACCATTTCGGCATCGACATCGCCGGCACCGCCCGCGCGCTTGTCACCAACGCGCAAGCCGGCGGCGTGCGCCAGGGCGGCTCCTCGATCACGCAGCAGCTTGCCAAGAACCTGTTCCTGAACAACGAGCGCACCATCGAGCGTAAGATCAAGGAAGCATTCCTGGCGATCTGGCTCGAGCACCGCCTCAGCAAGAACGAGATCCTGAAGCTCTATCTCGACCGCGCCTATATGGGCGGCGGCACCTTCGGCGTCGACGGCGCGGCGCATTTCTACTTCAACAAGTCGGCGCGCGACGTCAATTTGGCGGAAGCCGCGATGCTCGCCGGCCTGTTCAAGGCACCGACCAAATACGCGCCGCATATCAACCTGCCGGCGGCGCGCGCCCGCGCCAACGTCGTGCTCGATAACCTCGTCGATGCCGGCTTCATGACCGAGGGCCAGGTGTTCGGCGCCCGCCGCAATCCCGCTGTGGCGGTCGACCGGCGCGACGAGAATTCGCCGAACTACTATCTCGACTGGGCATTCGACGAGATGCGCAGGCTCGTGGACACCTTCCCGAAATCCTACACCGAGCGCGTGTTCGTGGTCCGTACCGCCATCGACATGAACGTGCAGCGCGCCGCCGAGGAAGCGATCGAGAACCAGCTTCGCCAGTTCGGCCGCGATTATCACGCGACCCAAGCGGCGACCGTCGTCGCCGATCTCGACGGCGGCGTGCGCGCGATGGTCGGCGGCCGCGACTATGGCGCCAGCCAGTTCAACCGCGCCACCGACGCCTACCGGCAGCCCGGCTCGTCGTTCAAACCCTATGTCTACACCACGGCGCTCCTGAACGGGTTCACGCCGAACTCGAAGATCGTCGACGGCCCAGTGTGCATCGGCAATTGGTGCCCGCAGAACTATGGCCACTCCTATTCCGGCTCGGTGACGCTGACGCAGGCGATCACGCGCTCGATCAACGTCGTGCCGGTGAAACTCTCGATCGCGCTCGGTGGCAAGGAAGGCCCGAAGGCCGGCCGCGCCAAGATCGTCGAAGTGGCCCGTCGTTTCGGCCTCAAGGCGCCGCTGCCGGATACGCCGTCGCTGCCGATCGGCTCCGACGAGGTCACCGTGGTCGAGCATGCGGTCGCCTACGCGACGTTCCCGAACAGGGGCCGGTCCGTCACGCCGCATTCGGTGCTGGAAGTCCGCACCGGCGCCGGCGACCTGGTCTGGCGCTGGGACCGCGACGGTCCGCAGCCGCGGCAGGCGATCCCGGCCTCCGTTGCCGCCGACATGGCGGGGATGATGAGCCACGTGGTGAGCGAAGGCACCGCCCGCCGCGCCGCGCTCGACGGCATTCCGACCGCCGGCAAGACCGGCACCACCAACGCCTATCGTGACGCCTGGTTCGTCGGCTACACCGGCAACTTCACCTGCGCGGTCTGGTACGGCAATGACGACTACTCGCCAACCAATCGTATGACTGGCGGCTCGCTGCCGGCACAGACCTGGCACGACATCATGGTCGCCGCGCATCAGGGCGTCGAGGTCCGGGAAATTCCCGGCATCGGCATGGGCCAGAAACTGCCGAAGGAGCCGGCGGCGCAGGCGAATGCCGCGCCCAAGATACTCGAGACCAAGCCCGGGCCGCCGCCAGTGCTGACCAAGCGCGGCGCCGATATCCTGGTGCGGGTCGAGAAAATGCTCGACGATGCGGCCAGGACGTTGGGCAAGACGTCGTCCAACGCGCCGGCGCAACCGGATAAGCCGTCGTCCAGCGCACTGGCGTTCCCCGAGAATTACATCACGGCGGCCGGCGACCAGGCGGCGCCACCGATGCCGCGCAAGAACTAGAGCATGATCCGGCCAGTGATCGCTTCGGAGCTGTAGGGCCGTGCGGCTGATCCTCATCACCTTGCTCGCGCTGATCGTTGCCGCCGGGATCGGGCTCGGCTCGACTTACGTCGCCGCGACGCGCGGCACCAATATCGGCACGCTGAAGATCGGCGCATGGACCGCGCGGCCGCGGAACGGCACATCCGACATCGACCCCTACAACCGCGCGATCATCGCCCGCTCGGGCGAATTGCCTGTTGGCACCGGCGACGGCATCGGCTTCACCGCCACCACCGATGACAACAAGAAACCGCTCGACGGACGCTGCGACGTCGTCGTCAGCGGCGTCACCCCGCCGGCGCGGTTCTGGACGCTGACGCTGTTCGACAACAAGGGCCGTCTGGTGGCGAATTCGCTACAGCGCTACGGCTTCACCAGCCAGGAGATCATCCGCGCATCCGATGGCACCTTCGAGATCCGCATCGCCTCGCGCTCGCGCGCCGGCAACTGGCTGCCGACGGGCGGCATCGAGCGTTACGCGCTGATGCTGCGGCTCTACGATACGCCGGTCGGGGTGGCGACGCGGACCCAGCGCGACGCGCCGATGCCGACGATTTCGACGGTGGGCTGCCCATGATCCGCCTCGCCTTCACGATCATCGCAGGCGTGCTGCTGGGCGGCGTGGTGCACCTCGTCAGCGTGCTGGCCCTGCCGCGGATCGCCTCGCAGGACGCCTATTCGCGGTTGACGCCGATCACAAAGCTCAACGCGGTCACGCCACTGCCATCAGCGGATCCCGGCAATTCGCTGATGCCGTTTATGGACCCGGCATTCGCAATGGCGATCTGCCGCTACGATCTCTCGACCGGGCCGATCAAGCTGACGGTGCCGGTGAGCCAGGCCTATACCTCGGTGTCGTTCTACACTCGCAACGAGCTCGCCTATTACGCCATCAACGACCGCTCCGCCGGCAAGAAGGTGATCGAGCTCGATTTGATGACCGAGGCGCAGCACAACGAGCTGCCGGAGGATGAGGACGTCACCGCCGCCGACCGACTGATCATCGATTCCCCGACCACGACCGGCCTGATCCTCCTGAAGGCGCTGGCGGCCGAGCCCGGCCTGATGCCGCAGGCCCAGGCCTCGCTCGCGGCCGCAAGCTGCAAGGTGCAGGCCGAGCCGCCGGCGCCCAAGCAGGCCGAAATCCCGCTCCCCGCCCCCGCGCCCTCGGCACGGCCGTCGAAACGCTAGCCCTTCACGACCGTAGCGTGCCCGATCACCGGCGGCTGGGCGGCGACCGGCGGATTGGCGGTCAGCACGGCAAGCTCGCCGATCAGGCGGTCGGCGTCGGCCGCGACATTATCGGGCGCCTGGATCACCAACCGCTCCAGCGCCCAGCGATAGGACGAGATCCGCCGCTCCAGGCATTGCTGGACCCACTGCACGATCAACGTGTTCTCCTCCATCCGCGCGATCGCGTCAGCCCGCTCACGCGGCGACAGGTCCGACACCATGCCGAGGCTGGCATTGCGCTTGCGGTCGAGCTCGATGACGCGCCACGCCGTCGCAAAGAAAGGGTCGAAACGCGTGATGTCGTCGCGCACGTCGTCGATCAGCTGCATGTAGCGGGAAGTGTGCGCGCGGTGGGGCTCATCGATCAGCGCCCGCCCGTAAGCGGTGCGGTCGAACACCACCTTCTGTCGCCATGGCGATGGCAACGGCTGATAATCGCCGAACACGCTCTTCCAGGCCGGCCGCGAATGCGGCGGCTCGATCAAGGGATAGGCGAGATCGCGGAGCTGGCGCTCGTTCTCGGTAAGCTGGAACTGCGAGGGCCTCATGCCGATGCTGCCGGTCGCTTCCGCACCGAGCCAGCGGTGCATGTCGTCGTTGCGGAAGTCGGCGCGCGTGCGGCCGAAATCACCGCCGCTGCAGCCGCCGAGCGCCGTGCCGATCAGCAGCAGCGCCACTACCGGGCGTGCGCGACGGCGTCCCGTGCTCCGGCTCGGAAGACCCCCCTTCCGCATCTCAAACGTCCAATCGTCAGGTGCGCCGCCGACGACGGCGACGAGGCGCTGCACCTTCTGCCGGCCCGCGTCCACCGTCGCTCTGCTCGGTTACGCGCTCAATCCGGATAACGGGAAGGATCAGAACAGTCCCCATGCCATCGCTTGCAGCGCCACCCATGACTGCGCCCAGCCGCCGCGAAGCCGCATCCGCCGGAAACTCAATGATGGTGCCCATTTCTGTTCTCTCTGCTTGCCGCGCGGCGATGATTTGCCAGGCGACGTCCGGATTAAGAACCGCACGTGGTTAACGACCTCTTAATCGGAGCCGCCGGTCGATTACCGATGTGGCGAGTGTGCCTTATTCGCCAGATCGCTTCCGTCAGATAGTTCACACTTTAACGGATGCCTTCACGGCTCGTTTTCCTTAACCGGCTCTTAAAGCCGCCGACATAGGCTGGCGTCAGAACGTTTTGCGCATTCTCGAAAGTCGCGTACGCCTTCCCATGAGCGCAGCTCCAGTCATTCCAGGCCTCGACGGGCTGATGACCCTCTCTCGTCGCGAGGGCGTCGACATCCGTCCTACGCTGCTGCGCGTGCTCACCGACCTCTATGTGCAGGCCAAGGCTCATTCGGCTGATGAAGAGCGGCAGTTCGTCGAACTTGCCTCGCGCCTGATCGACCAGGTGGACGATGCGACGCGCGCGGCGGTGCGGGCGCGGCTCTCGGTCTATCCGGCGACGCCGGAGGAGCTTCTCGGCAAGCTTAGCCTGCGGCGCACCGATCCGGACCAGCCGTTGCCGGTCGCCGCTGAAATCGCTGCGCCGCCGTCTCCACCATTGCCGGTCCAACCCTCGACCGAAGCGCAGCTTCGGATGGCAGCGAGCCTCGCAATGCGGCCCAACGATGCCGCAGAGATCACCGACATGTTCTTCGCCGCGACGGCCAGCGAACGGGTCCAGATCCTGCAGAACATCGTGCAGACGCCGCTGAAGGCATCAGCCCGGATTCCTGCAGCGCGCGCCGCGCGCGCCATCGAAATCCTGGAAATGGCGGCCTTCGCCGAAGACATCGAGAATTTCGCGCGCGAGGTCGGCGAAGCCCTGATCCTGCCGTCGCGCATCGCCGAGCAGGTGGTGAATGATCCCGGCGGCGAGCCGCTGGCCTGCGCGGCAAGAGCGCTGAACATGCCGAGCCCGGCGTTCCAGCGGGTGCTGATGTTCCTCAATCCGGCGTTGGGTTCATCGGTGCACTACGTATTCCGCTTGTCGCGAATGTACGATCGGCTGAGCGAGCGCACGGCGCTCATCATGCTCGCTGCATGGCGCGGCTCGACCATGGCGGTCGCGCGCGCCAAATATCGCCCCTCGCTCTACGATGACGAACGCCATCGCGCACGCTCCACATCTGCCGACAGGCGCCCGGCGGGTCAGCCGGGCGATGCGCCCGCGATCCGCTCGCAGAGCTCCGGACGCTAGAGCATTTTCGGTTCTGATTGAATCAGAACCGAAGCTCTAGATTCTTGTTTTGACGCGTTTTCTTCACGCGAACCGGTCTCCACTTCGCCCGAAACGCTCTAACCCTTCGCCAGATCGAGAAAGTGCCGTCCGGCCTTGTCCTCGGTCTCGACGACCCAGACATCGGGATCGAACCGGATTTCCTTGGCGAGCCGTTGCTCCACCGATGATTCCGGCACCGGCTCCTTCGTCATCGGCACGAAGATACGGTCGAACGGCCGGCTGTCTTCGTAGGCTGTCTGCGGCGCCGGCGTGTAAAGCATGGCGTTGCCGTCGAGCAGCGCCACCTTGACGAACACCGCCCCCGCCTCCTCCGCGCCGCGCCGGCGCACGGCACCGAACACGCCTTCCTTCTGACAGCGCCGCAGATATGCGGACACCCAGATGCTCGATTTCAATCGCATCGCACAACGATAAGCCGGCCGCGAGATCAGCGCCAGTGCTTCTCCGCTCGTTTTGTGCGGGGCGCTCAAACGAACCGGGCAAGCCGTGGCCTCGCAAGAACCGCCCGATTTGCCAATTTTTCCACAAGGCACCCACACACCGCGACTCTTTGTCACGCAACTAAAACAAGCCGAATTTCCCGAGAAAATCGACATCATTTGCCGCAGATGGGCGAGTTTCCGCCTCTGGCGATTGCAACTTCATCCCGATGTCGCGCGACCGTCATGACCGATTGGTTAACGGACCGGGCTACGATCCATTTTCCAGGGGAAAGCAATGTCAGGAAGTCATCAATACCATCACGCGCGTCACCACGGCGGAAAGAAGCTGTTCGGAACGAAAAGCGACGACAACCTTTTCGGGTCGGACCGCAATGACATCATCTTCGGCCTTCGGGGCGACGATCTGATCGACGGAGGCAAAGGCAACGACACGCTGTTCGGTGGAAAGGGCAACGATGCCCTGATCGGCGGCGAAGGTAATGACCGCCTGTTCGGCGGCCCCGGACGGGATCTGCTGCTTGGCGGCGCCGGCAAAGACGAACTCAGCGGCGGTGACGGCAATGACAAGTTTCTGTTCCGCAAGGGCATGGGCGTCGACACGATCGAGCATCTCGATCTCGGCGACCGCATCGATATCCGCGACTTCCATGTCGCCTCTTTTCAGGCGCTGATCGACTCCGCCCGACAGGTCGGCCACGACGTTCAGATCAGCTTCGGCAATGGCGACAAGCTCGTCATCGAGGATACGCGGATCGCGAACCTTCATGCCGAACAGTTCATCATCGCCGATGAGGTCAAGGGGCCGTCAAGCTCGCAGACGCCCTATCTCGTCAGCAGCGATTCCCATGTCTACACCCAGTCGCTGCTGACGGCGGGTGACAGCGTGGGCGGCTACAAGATGGCCGGCATTCCCGACGGCCTTGGCGCGTTCGATAATGGCGACGGGACCTTCACCGTCCTGATGAACCACGAGATCGGCGGAAACCTGGGCGTTGCGCGCGCTCATGGCGGCACCGGCGCGTTCATCTCGGAATGGGTGTTCGACAAGACCACGCTGCAGGCGGTGTCGGGCAAGGACCTCATCCACGACGTCTGGCTCTACGACACGACGACCAACAGCTATGTCGACCACAACGGCGGCAACAGCCCGGTATCGTTCAACCGCTTCTGCTCCGCCGATCTTGCCGATCAGAGCGCGTTCTACAATGCGCAAACCGGTCTCGGCTTCAACGGCAGGCTCTATCTCAACGGTGAAGAGTCCGGTGTCGAAGGGCGGGCATTCGCCCATATCGTAGGCGGCGCGCAGGACGGCAATAGCTATGAGCTCGCCTGGCTCGGCAACATGTCCTTCGAGAATGTGGTTGCCAATGCGCATACCGGCGACAAGACCGTGGTCGCGGCGCTCGACGATGGACAGAATGGCCAGGTCTACTTCTATGCCGGCGACAAGAAGGCGACCGGTAACGCCGTCGAGAAGGCCGGCCTGACCGGCGGCCATTTCTTCGGCATTCACGTCAGCGAGTTTGAAGGCGCGTTGAACAACAACGAGCCGAACACCGCCTCCCCGCTCGGGACGGACGAGAAGTCGACCTTCTCGATGATCGATCTCGGCGACGTCAGCGGCATGACCGGCGCTCAGATCGATGCCGCAAGCGAGGCCGCCGGCGTCACCAGCTTCCTTCGTCCGGAAGACGGTGCCTGGGACACGCTCAACCCGAACCGCTTCTACTTCGTGACGACGGACGCCTTCAATGCTCCGAGCCGGCTGTGGGCGTTGGATTTCAACGATGCCAGCAACCCGGCCGCGGGCGGCACCATCAAGCTGCTGCTCAACGGCACCGAAGGGCAGCAGATGTTCGACAACCTCACGGTCGACGCGAACGGCAAGATCGTTCTCTGCGAGGACGTCGGCAACAATGCGCATCTCGGCAAGGTCTGGCAGTACGATCCGGCAACCGACAAGCTGACACAGCTCGCCGAGCACGATCCGAGCCGCTTCACTTCGGGCGGCGCGAACTTCCTGACCCAGGACGAGGAATCGTCCGGCGTCATCGACGTCTCGCACATCCTCGGCAACGCCGGTGAGAACGTCTACCTGATCGATACCCAGGCGCACTTCAACGTCGGCGGCGAACAGGTCGAGGGTGGTCAGCTACAACTGATCCACCAGTATCTGGTCTGATGGCGATCCTGACGGACGGGCCATTCCCCGTCCGTCACCAAGCCGTGGACTTGCCCTTGGACTTGCGGAGGCACGGGTTCTTCCCCGCCTCCGCATCCATGCTTTCAAACCGCGCCCCTCACCTGCAATCTGCGGAGCAATTCCCCGTGATGCCAATCGCGCAAGCAAACCGTCCTGCCGCGGAATCGGAATTGCATTTAGCGCTAGCATCCTGCCGCGCCGCGCTGATCGCAATCGCGATGTTCAGCGGACTAATCAACCTGCTGAGCCTGACCGGCTCGCTGTTCATGCTGGAAGTCTATGATCGCGTGCTGCCGAGCCGCAGCGTGCCCACGCTTGTCGGTCTCAGCATCATCGCGGCCATGCTGTTCGTCTTCCAGGGTATGCTGGAGCTGACGCGTGGACGCATGCTGCTTCGGATCGGAAACCAGATCGACTGGCGTGTCAGCGACCGCGTCTATGATCTCGTGATACGCCTGCCGCTCCGCACCCGCGGCGGCGGCGATGGGCTGCAACCGGTCCGGGACCTCGACACCATCAGGTCGGTGCTGTCGGGGGCTGGCCTGCCAGCACTGTTCGATTTGCCGTGGCTGCCGATCTATCTCGTGATCTGCTTTGCGTTCCATCCGCTGATCGGCGGCACCGTGCTCGGCGGCGCGCTTGTGCTGGTGATCTTGACGCTGCTCACCGATCGCTTGTCCCGCCGCTCGGTGCAAAGGGCGTCAATCCATGCCGCAGCGCGTAACCGGCTCGCCGAGGCGAGCCGGCGCAATGCGGAAGTCTTGGCTGCGATGGGGATGTCCGCGCGTTTGCTCGCGCGCTGGCGCGAGCTCGGCGATGCCTATCGCCGGCAGCAGAAAATCGCCGGCGACATCTCGGGCGGTTTCGGCGTCGTCGGACGCATGCTGCGCATGATGCTGCAATCCGCCGTCCTTGCGGTGGGCGCCTACCTCGTCATCCACCAGGAGGCATCCGGCGGAATCATCATTGCCAGCTCGATCCTGACAGGCCGCGCGCTCGCGCCCGTCGACCTCGCGATCGCCAACTGGAGGAGTTTCGTTGCGGCGCGCCAGAGCTGGCGGCGACTGGAGAAACTGCTGGCAGCCATCCCAGCGCCCGCGACCCAGGTGCCCTTGCCCGAACCGAGCCGCACGCTGCTTGCGGAAAAACTCTCCGTCACGGCTCCGGAATCCGAAAAGCCGTTGGCGACCGACATCAATTTCGTCCTCAAGGCGGGCAGCGCGCTCGGGATCATCGGCGCCAGCGGATCGGGAAAATCCTCGTTGGTCCGGGCGCTGGTCGGCGCATGGCCGCCGTCGCGCGGTGTCGTCCGACTGGACGGCGCTGCGCTGGAGCAATGGTCACCCGAGGCGCTCGGAACTCACATCGGATATCTGCCGCAGGACGTCGAGCTGTTCGAAGGCACCATCGCCGAGAACATCGCGAGATTTGTCCCGACCCCGCCGATGGAAATGGTGCTCGCGGCCGCACACGCAGCCGGCATCCATCAGCTCATCGTCGGCTTGCCGGAGGGATACAACACACAGATCGGCGAACAGGGCGCGCGCCTCTCCGCCGGCCAAAGGCAGCGCGTTGCACTCGCCCGCGCCCTGTATGCGGATCCCTTCCTGGTCGTGCTGGATGAACCCAACTCGAACCTGGACGCCGAAGGCGAAGAGGCGTTGACCCGCGCGATCCTCGCGGTTCGGGCTCGGGGCGGCATCGTCGTGATCATCGCGCACCGATCGAGCGCGCTCGCTGCCGTCGACTTCGTAATGACGATGGCCAACGGCAGGCAGCAAACCTTTGGCCCCAAGGACGAAGTGTTGTCGATGCTGACCCGACGAGAACCACCCCCCGCAGGGCCATTCAAGGTCGTTCCTCAAACCGCGGCATCGACATGACCGAGAGCACATTTCGCGGCGAAGACCGCAGCCTGCGCCACCATCTGATCGGCGGAATGGTTATCGCGCTCGTGCTGACCGGCGGCATCGGCGGCTGGGCCGCCACCACGGAATTGTCAGGCGCAGTTACTGCGTCCGGATCGGTTGTCGTCGATTCCAATGTGAAGAAAGTCCAACATCTGACCGGCGGCATCGTCGGAGAATTGCTGGTCCGCGAAGGCGATCATGTTCGCGCCGGAGATACCCTGGTGCGACTCGATGAGACCGCGCTGCGGGCCGGCCTTGCCATCTACGCCAAAGGCTTGGATGAGATGCGCGCCCGCAAGGCCCGCCTCAGCAGCGAGCGCGATGGCGCCGAGCACGTCGTGGTCCCGTCCGAGCTGCTCGATCGCCCCTCGCCGGAGTTCGTCACGGCCCTGGACAGCGAACGCCGATTGTTCGAGCTCAGAGCCACCGCGCGCCGGGGGCAGAAGTCGCAGCTCCGCCAGCGCATCGCGCAGCTCGAAGATGAAATCCGTGGCTACGCCGCCCTGCAGGAGGCCAAGGCGGAGGAGATCGAACTGATCCAACGCGAGCTCACGGGTGTACGGACTCTCTGGGAGAAGAACCTGATCCAGATGAGCCGGCTGACGGTTCTCGAGCGCGAAGCCGCGCGCCTCAAGGGCGAACTGGCGCAGTCGATGGCCGCGACGGCACAGGTGCGCGGCAAGGTCACCGAAATCGAATTGCAGATCATCCAGATCGATCAGGACCTCAGCAGCGAGGTCGCCAAGGAGCTGCGCGAGATCGACGGCAAGATCGGAGAATTCATCGAACGCAAGGTGGCAGCGGAGGATCAGCTCAAACGGGTCGACATCCGCGCCCCGCAGAACGGGATCGTGCACCAGCTCAGCGTCCACACGGTCGGCGGCGTGGTCAGCCCGGCCGAACCGGTCATGCTGATCGTGCCGGAGGCCGATCTTCTGACCGTCGACGCCAAGATCTCGCCTGGAGACATCGATCAGCTCCATGTCGGACAGGCCGCAAGCCTGCGGTTCTCCGCCTTCAGCCAGCGCACCACGCCGGAAATCCAGGGCACGATCAGCCGCATCTCGGCAGACGTGACATCGGACCAGCGCACCGGCCAGAGTTTCTACACCGCACGGGTGGCGATCACGCCCGAGGAGCTGGCGCGATTGGGAGACGCGAGACTTCTGCCGGGAATGCCGACCGAAATCTTTGCCAAGACCCATGATCGCAGCGTGTTGTCCTATTTCATCAAGCCGCTCTCCGACCAGATTGTCCGGGCTTTCCGCGAGCGCTGACGTGTTCGCTTCACAACGCCGCCTGCAGGTCGGCCAAGGTCATCATCAGCGTCCGCGGATTTGCCGGTGAGGCTTCCACGCCGATGGCGCGATAGAACCTGACTGCCTCCTCAGAGATCGTATGGATGAGCAGTCCTCGTATCCCGATGGCACTTGCTGCGGCGAGGATGCGCAAGGAGGCGTCGCGGAACAGGGCGCGTCCCAGGCCCTGCTTCTGAAAGCCAACATCAATGGCAAGGCGGGCGAGAATCGCGACCGGTATCGGGTCCGGCATATTGCGGCGGAACTTTCCCGTAGCCTCCGAGCAGGCCAGTGCGCCTGCCGCTAATGCGTAGTAGGCGACGACACGCTTTTCATCGCAGACGACAAAAGTTCGTGACGCGCCGCTCTTTTGGTTGGCGAACGCGCGACGCTTCAACCAGTCATCAAGACTGGGATGTCCACACGAGAAAGCCGACACATCGTGGCTGCCATCAATCGGCAAAGGCGCGTGAAGCGTCATTCCCACGGCGCTTTGGTCTGCATCGTCCGCTTCAAGCGCTTGCTTGGCGACGGTGGCGCCTCCAGGCGCGCAACAAAATCGGCATAGGTCCTGGCATCTACCTGGATCACGGCGCGATCGAGCAGTGCCTCCTCGGCAGCGCGTCGAGCCGCCTCAAGGATAAAATCCGTACGCGTCTTTCCCTGAACCTTCGCCGCCCAATCGAACAGATTCCGGTCCTCGGGCTTGATCCGCATGTTCAGCGTGTCACGCGCGGCCGTAGGCATGGTCCACTCTCCTTGTCGAGCGGATCATATCAGGTTTGCAATGACATTGTCATTACAAATCTGGAGCTACTCTACCGGGTGTCCGATCATTGCCGAGAGTTCGCGCACGACTCGGTCCGACATCTGGCCGGTCACCGGCAGCTTGCGGTCGCGCTCGAATTTGGCGATTGCGGCCTGGGTATCGGAACCGATGGTGCCGGTCGGCTTGAGCTGGCCGTAGCCATATTCGGTGAGCGCCCGCTGCACCGCTGCGATACGCTTCGATGTCGCACTCTGGGTGGTCTCGCCGCGCGAGGGGATCGGCGCAGGCGGCCGGATGACATTTGCCGGAGCCGGCGGGGCTGAAGTCGACTTCAGCACGAGATTGGTCATCGGGTCGGAAGTCTTGGGATCGGGAGTCTTGGAATCGGAAGTCTTGGAATCGGAAGTCTTGGAAACAGAAGCCTTGGAGTCGGAGACCCGCGGTTCCGCCCTTGGTTCGGCAGGCTTCGCAGGCTCGGTGGGTTTTGCTTCCACCGGCTGAGATTCAACCGGACGCGCAGCCGCCTCGACAGGTCGCGAACGCGGCAGCGGGCTGGTGACGGCGGGCGCCGGCGGCGGCAGCGTCACGACCGAACCGAACATCGGCGATGGATGACGGCCGGCCTGCAAGAACAGGGCATTGGTGACGATGGCAATGACGGCGCCGGCTGCGAGCACGGCGGCGACCGTGTCCTTCGGACTGTGCAGCAGCACGCGCATCACGAGGCCGCGCTCTTCCTCGGCTTCGATCGCAACCGCCTGCGCGCCACGACGGCGGCGGCGCGGCATCTCGTCATCGTCGGCGACTTTTCTAGGCACTCTTCTTCACCTGCTGGGCTTGTTCTTGTAATCCCGATCGCAACGCGGGCTTCAGCGTCGCGATCTTGCCGGAAGGCTCCTGCACTGGCGGCGGCGCAAACGAGAGCGGCAGCGTCACCGTCACGGTGGTGCCTTCGCCAAGCTTGCTCTCTACACTCATCTCGCCCTGGTGCAAGCCGACCAGGCCCTTCACGATCGACAGCCCAAGTCCCGTACCCTCATGGCGGCGCTGATAGGTCTTGCCGGCCTGGAAGAAGGGATTGCCGATCCGTTTGAGATCGTCAGCATCGATGCCGACGCCGGTATCGGTGATGCGGAGCATCAGCCGCGATCCCTCGACCGCAGCCGACACCGTGACGCTGCCGCCGCGCTCGGTGAACTTGATGGCGTTGGATACGAGATTGAGCGTGATCTGCTTGAAGGCGCGCGGATCGCCGTTCATCATGGGCAGATCCTCCGGCGCGCGGGTGATCAGATCGACGCCGTTCTCCCGCGCCTTCAGCGCCAGCAGGTTGCAGCAGTTGAGCAGCGCCGGGCGCGGCGCGAAAGGCTCGGGCGCAATCTCGAAGGTGCCCGTTTCCATCTTGGACATGTCGAGGATGCCGTTCACCACCGACAACAAATGCTGGCCGGAATCACGGATGAGCTGCGCATACTCCTTGCGGCGCGCCGCATCGAGCATCAGCACGTCTTCCTGGGCGATCATGTCGGAGAAGCCGATGATGGCATTCAGCGGCGTGCGCAATTCGTGGCTCATGGTGGCGAGGAACCGCGTCTTCGACGCGTCCGCCTGCTCGGCAGCGTTGCGCGCCTGCTCCAGCGCCTCCTGCTGCATCTTGCGATCGGTGACGTCGCGAATCACGGCAACGACTTCGCCCTCGCCTGCGGCCTGATCGAGCGGCCGGCAGCGCATCTCGACCCAGATGAAATCCGCCGACTGCATCAAACCGCGCGGCGCCTCCCGCCGCAGGCGGAATTCGACGCTGCGTCCCTCGCCGCCCCGTGCTGCATCCGACAACGCAGTGAGATAGGCCGGACGATCGGCGACATGGACGCGATCGAACAGGCCGTGCCCCATCAGCCGCGGCGCCGCCATGCCGAGCATCGCTTCCGCCGCCGGCGAGATGAATTGCACCGCGCCGTTACGGCTGTGGCGCGACAGCACGTCGCTCATGTTGTGCGCCAGGAGACGGTAGCGTTCTTCCTCGCGATAGAGCAGCGCCACGCTGGTGCGCGCGAGCGACTCCGCGCCGAAAGCAAGACCCGCGGCATAGAGCGTCGCCGAAACGACGCCGAACCCGATCAAGGCGCCCTGCAATGGCGCGCTCAGATTTGACGGCGGCAGCAGCTGGAAATGGCCGAGCACGATCAAGGCTGCCGCACATGACATCGCAAGCGCAAAAGCGAATGCCACCACACGGCGCGAGGCCGACAGCGCCGCCTCGATCGGAACGACGATGAGCCAGACCGCGGCAAAGGATGCGATCCCGCCGGTGGCCGCCGCCACAATCATGACGAAGACGGCAAGCGCCAGCGACGACAGCACATGCGCGCCTTCATAGCGGCCGGTGCGCGACAGGAACCAGGACAACAGGATCGGGGCGATCAGCCACGCGAAAGCGGCAACCTCGATCGCAGTCGGCGCGCCGCGCAGCGCGAGATAGACCGGAAACGCAGCGAACGCCGCCAGGCTGCCGAGCAGACGCGGCGCCATGAAGGCGCGATGCCGCGCCCGCGTCAACGCATCATATCTCGCCGACGGATGCAGCAGGGCATCGAGACAATCGCGGATAATACTCAAAACACTCACGGCTTTCGCGCTTTCCGATCCTGCGTCAAAGACGAGTCGGAACGCCCCCTTCATCTTGGACTCACCGTGTCAGAGTGAACTTAAGCGAACGCTAAGGCACAGCGCCCGGCCGCCAGACTCCGTGCATTCGCACGGCTTTTGCACATCACAGCGGGCGCATTTGGCGCGGATGGTGAACGCAAGGTTTCCGCGATCGATAACCTTATGGTTTCGAAATGGTGGATAGACCGGGCTCGTGCTGCTCGCCGGCATCAATCGAAAATTTACAGCGAATCAACGCGCCCGCGCATTTCGGCACGCATTTTCCGCGAATTTTCGACGATTTAACTTCAAGGCAAACACTTGCGTTTTATTGACCGCTGCTAGTCACGTGCGAATTGCGGATCAACCGCAAACGAAGATGACGGGGTCGCGAGATGTTTTTCCTGCTGCGCATGGCATTCTGGCTCGGGCTCGTGCTCGTGCTGCTGCCAAGGGACAAAACACCTGAATCGGAAAAGCTGCCGCAGATCGGCGCCGCCGAAGCCGTGCAGGCGGCGACCGCTGCTGTCAGCGACATGGGCCAGTTCTGCAAGCGCCAGCCTGCGGCTTGCGAGGTCGGCGGCCAGGCTGCGACCGTGATCGGTCAGCGCGCCACCGACGGTGCAAGGAAAATCTATCAGATCATCATCGACAAGAAGTCGCCGGACCACACCGGCTCGATCGGCTCGCCTGAGGATGCCGAGGTCTCCCTGGTTGCGTCCCGTGACACCCTGACGGCCGACGACCAGGCCATCGAATGGCGGCCGCCGCCCGCGCCGTGACCGCAAAATAAGCCGGAACCGGCTGCATTTTCATCGCATTCGGCCGCCCGCGACCCTATATAACGATTGGAGTGATGGGACGCGGGTGACGATGACGATCGACGAAATCAGGGAGAATTTCTCGCTGCTCGACGAGTGGGACGACCGATACCGGTACGTCATCGAACTCGGCCGCACCCTTGCGCCGATGCCGGAAGAAGAGCATTCGGCGGCCAACAAGGTGCAGGGTTGCGCGAGCCAGGTCTGGCTCTCCAGGAAGATCGATCACGCCGCCAACGGCGAGCCGCGGCTGCATTATCTCGGTGACAGCGATGCGCATATCGTGCGCGGCCTGATCGCGATCCTGCTCACGCTGTATTCGGACCGCACGCCCAAGGAAATCCTGGCGACGGATGCGGCCGCGATCTTCGATGAGTTCGGGTTCCGCGATCACCTGACGCCGCAGCGCTCCAACGGATTTCGCTCAATGATCGAGCGTATCCGCTCGGACGCACGCGAGACGCTCGCGACCGCCGCTTCCTAGCTCTTTTGACGCGCTTTCTTCAGGCACTTCGCCTGAAAGGCTATGCTACTTCCGCTTCCGCTGCTGCTGGCCGAGGCCCATCTTCTTGGCGAGCTGTGAGCGCGCCACCGCATAGTTCGGCGCGACCATCGGATAGTCGGCCGGCAATCCCCATTTCTCCCGGTATTGTTCCGGCGTCATGTTGTACTGCGTGCGCAGGTGACGCTTCAGCGACTTGAATCGCTTACCGTCTTCCAGGCAGACCAAATATTCTGATGTAACCGATTTCTTCACGGACACCGCGGGCTTGGCCGGCTCGAGCGGCGCCTCGGTCCGTCCGCTGGCAACCCGCATCAGCGCGGCATGCACCTGGCTGATCAGGTTGGGAATCTCCGAGGCCTGGGTCGGATTGTTGCTGAGATAGGCCGATACGATGTTGGCGGTCAGTTCGACAGGGCTTTTGCCGGTGGCATCGGTCATCGCGCAACCTTCTCTTGAGGCTTGGACGTTGGCAAAGGGGCAGGACCGCAGACAATATCGGGCTACGCCAATACATCAGCGGAGCCCCGCATTACTTCCAAATATGAGCGGATTACCGGGAATCTAGCAAGAACGACGCGGCTTTATTTTTCAAGACGCGCGATTGCAAGTATTTCCCGATCTATGACGAACGCTGCTCGAGATGCGACCGCAGCTCGTCGATGGAGGCGAAGCGCATCATGCCTTCCGGCATCTGCGCCTCGATCGAACCGTCGGAATAGAGCGAATAGGCCATGCCGTCGACGACGCCCGATTTCAGCACCGTCACCGGCGGCTGCTCCTGCGGCTGCGGCGGACGACGGTCGGCCAACGGCGCGCTGGAGCTCTCGCCTGGGGTCGAGGGCATGCGGGGCGCGCGGCGCGGCGGAAGGTCGGACGGTCGTTGCCGCTCCGGTCTCGGCCAGTTGTCATCGAAGTTCACCTGCTGCGACTCGCCCGATTCGGCGGCCGGCGCCAGTGGATTCGAACGCGGCTCCGGCGAGAGCATGTCGGGCGTCAAAGGCTCGCCTGTGCGTGGCTGGGCCCGTTCACGCTCCTTGCGCGTGGAGGAGAACATCAGGTTGCGCCGCTTGGGACCTGCCGGGCCAACCTCCGACGGTTCCGCACCTGGCGGAGCGACGGGCGGCAACTCGTTGCGGGCACGATCGCGCGCGGCAGCCTCGTGATACCAGGGCGGCGGGGTCGCACCGGCCGCCGCGGGTCCCTCCGGCTCACCGTCCCCAGAACCGTCTGCCGCTGGTTGACCGCGCCTGAACGGGAAGCCCCCCTCGGGCGCAGCCGCAGCACGCGGCGCAACGGGTGGCAGCGGGAATTCGTGGTGCGGCTCTTCGCGGAACGCCTCTTCAGGCACCCCCGTGCCCAGGCGCCGGGCGAGATTCCGCAGCTCCCGGACATTGAGCCAGAGGCCGAACATGATCAGGCCGGTGCAGAACCCGAACACACCGGAGAGAATCAGCGTGCTGCCGACGCTGAATTCCTTGTATTGAATGCCATAGCCGATCGCCAGCAGGCCCGCCAAAAGCAGGCCAAAACCCGCGACCAACATCCCGACCATCATCAAACTCACCCCCGAAAACCGCGCTAAATCTACGCGCCGGCCCCCTATTCCACGATACCGTCATATTATGTGCATCGCCAACCAACAATTCCGGAGACGGTTCCTATCCGGATCTTGAACAGGATTACCGCTCTGTTCGCCTCTCAGGACAGTCGGCCGGCAACGCGCCCCCCGTAGATTTACCGGCTACGAATTGATGCCAAATTGCTGCGACGCATCAGTAAATTACGCCACAATTCCCAATTACTCGTTAGTGGAACTGCGCTATATGGATGCCGGGGAATGAGGCCCTAAAGCGCCACTAGGGCCGAGGGACGCCGGGTCACCAATAGCCATGTCATCCATTACGACTTCTGCCATCGAAACGCCCACGCGGCGCTCGGTGGAAAAGACTTGCGATGATCTTGCGATCATCGTGCTGAGCGCGGTCGCGCTGATCGCGGGCCTCACGTTCCGTGATTACGGGCTGGGTTGGGACGATTACACCCACGCCGAATACGCCGACCTCCTGCTGCGCATGTATGGTTCCGGCTTCAAGGACACCGGCGCGCTGTCGTTCGCCAATCTGTACATGTATGGCGGCGGTTTCGACATGGCGGCGGCGCTGCTCCACAAGGTCATCCCGCTCGAACTGTTCGAAACCCGCCGGCTGCTCGGCGCCGTCGTCGGCGTGATCGGGCTCGCGGTCACCTGGCGGCTCGGCCGCCGCGTGGGCGGTCCCCTGGCCGGCCTTGCCGCGCTCCTGTTGCTCGCGCTGTGCCCGACCTTCTACGGCCACATGTTCATGAACCCGAAGGATGCGCCATTCGCGGTGGCGATGATGATCCTGCTGATGGGCCTTGTGCGTCTTGCCGAGGAGTATCCGGCGCCCTCGCCGCGCACCATCCTGATCGTCGGGTTTGGCGCCGGGCTTTCGCTCGGCTGCCGGGTTCTCGGCGGTCTGGCATTGATCTACGCCGCGGTGGGTTTCGTGCCGCTGTTGCTTGAAGAAGTTCGCAAGCAAGGCCCGCGCGAGGCGGCGCATCGCTTCGGCCATGTGGTCTACGTGCTGCTGCCCGGGTTGATCTTCGGCTATCTGGTGATGGGCCTGATCTGGCCGTGGTCGATCATGGAACCGGGCCACCCGCTCGAGG
The DNA here is from genome assembly GCF_059512365.1 of Bradyrhizobium sp. Ses1. Lineage (NCBI taxonomy): Bacteria > Pseudomonadati > Pseudomonadota > Alphaproteobacteria > Hyphomicrobiales > Nitrobacteraceae > Bradyrhizobium > Bradyrhizobium sp. Ses1. The sequence continues at coordinate 36,757 of NZ_JCAMOQ010000013.1, read as the reverse complement.
CCGTGACCTATTTCTCGCACTTCTTCGAGAAACCCTGGAAGGAGATGTTCGACGGCGCGCTGGTCTCGGTGCCGGATATGCCGTGGTCCTATCTGCCGACGCTGTTCGCGCTGCAGCTTCCCGAGGTGCTGCTGGGCCTCCTGGTCGCAGCTGTTGTCATGAGCCTGATGTCGCTGTCGCGCGCCGACGTTACCGCGCGGCGCAAGACCATCCTCTTGATGCTGACGCTGGCGGCAACGCTTCCACTGGTCATCGCAATGGTGAAGCGGCCGGCGCTCTATAACGGCATCCGCCATTTCATTTTCGTGATCCCGCCGATGACGGTGCTGGCCGGCTTTGCTTTCGCCCGCACCATGGACTGGCTCGGCGAAAAGCGTCGGAGCTGGCAGCCGGTGGCGCTCGCCGTCTTCACCTTCGGCCTGCTGCTGCCGCTCAGCGAGATGATCCGGCTCCATCCTTACCAATATACCCACTTCAACCATATCGCCGGCACGGTCCGCGGTGCCGACGACCTGTTCATGCTGGACTACTGGGGTCTAGCCCTGAAGCAGGCCTCCGATGGCCTGCGCGAGCAATTGATCGAGCGACAGGAAATTCCGCCGCTTAACGGCAAATGGAAGGTCGCCGTCTGCGGCCCGCAGCGCCCGGCGCAGGTTGCGCTCGGCCCGGACTTCACCATCGGCTGGGACAGCCAATCCGCCGATTTCGCCATGACGCTCGGCGAGTTCTACTGCAAGGGCCTGACCGCGCCCGTGCTGGTCGAGATCAAGCGCGATGATGTCGTATTCGCCCGCGTCTACGATATCCGCGGCCGAAGCATTTCGAGCCTGCTCGCGATTCCTGCGCCGTAGGGCCCGCGCACAAGGGCATATCAGTCACGCCGAACCTGCCTTGCTGCCGGCCGGCGGCAAGGCTACGCTTCCCATTGACAAATCAACACATGGGAGAAGCCGGTCATGTCGCCAGCGGAAGCTCGCCTGAAGGAAGTGTCCTCGGATATGACGGATGCCGAGTGGCAACAGCGCGTCAACCTCGCCGCCTGCTACCGCCTCGTGGCGCTGTATGGCTGGGACGATCTGGTCGACACTCACATCTCCGCGCGCGTGCCGGGGCCGGAGCATCATTTCCTGATCAATCCGTACGGCCTGATGTTCGAGGAGATCACGGCCTCCAGCCTGGTCAAGGTCGATCTGGGCGGCAATCTGCTGTCGAAGACCGACTACAACATCAACCCCGCCGGCTTCACCATCCATTCCGCCATCCACGAGGTGCGCGAGGACGCCGGCTGCGTGCTTCATCTGCACACGCCTGACGGCACCGCCGTCTCGAGCGATCCGGAAGGGCTGCTGCCGCTGAACCAGACCGCCCAGCTCGTCACCCACGATCTCGCCTATCACGACTATGAGGGCATCGCGCTCGATCATGACGAGCGCCCGCGGCTGCAGCGCGATCTCGGCAGCAAGAACCATATGCTCTTGCGCAATCACGGCACGCTGACGGTCGGCCGCTCCGTCGCCTCCGCCTTCGAGCGCATGTACCATCTGGAGCGGGCCTGCACCATGCAGGTGCGCACCCGCATGCTGGGCCCGACCGTCTACCCGGTCGAGCAGTCCGTGATCGACAAGAACACCGCGCTGCTCTCCAATCCCGACCGCGCCGAACTGCGCTCGACAACGCTGGTCTGGCCGCCGCTCTTGCGCAAGCTCGACCGCATCGACCCGAGCTTCCGCAATTGAATTTTCGGGATTTTCGTGTAAGGTTGCTTCCAACAACCTCTGCACTACCGAATAAAAGCGCCGCCCAATTCCGGGCGGCGTTTTAGCTTTTGGTGGATCAGTCATTGCCGGGCTCGACCCGGCAATCCATCAACCTCGCGAAGAGTCTGTTTCGATGGATGCGCGGGTCAAGCCCGCGCGTGACGACAACGCCGCTATCTCGGCGCCTCCGCGAGCGCGGCCAGAATCCGGGCCCAGGAGCGGATGCCTTTGTGGAAGCTCTTGAGGTCGTACTTCTCGTTCGGCGAATGGATGTTGTCGTCGTCGAGCCCGAAGCCGACCAGAAGCGAATCGAGGCCGAGCGTGCGCTTGAAATCGGCGACGATCGGGATCGATGCGCCGGAACCCATGAGAACCGCTTCCTTGCCCCATTCTTCCGTCAATGCGCGCTTGGCGGCGGCGAGCGGCTTCATGTTCCAGTCGAGCGCAATAGCGGGCGCGCTGGAATGGTCGCCGAACTCAACCGAACAATCGTCCGGGATCCGCGCCGTCACGTAATCGCGGAACGCCTTTCGGATCTTGGCAGGATCCTGCCCTTCGACCAGGCGGAACGAAACCTTGGCCGAGGCGAGCGACGGGATCACCGTCTTCGAGCCTTCGCCGATATAGCCGCCCACGATGCCATTGATGTCGCAGGTCGGGCGCGAGGAAATCTGCTCAATCAGAAGACGATCCTTCTCGCCGGCCGGCACGGAGAGCCCAATCGGCTTCAGGAAAGTCTCGGGCGTCAGGTTGAGCTTCTTCCACTGCTCCAGTACATCCGCCGGCAGGTCCTTCACCCCGTCGTAAAAGCCGGGAATGGTGATGCGACCATTGTCGTCGAACAAGCCGCCGAGAATGCGGGTCAGCACGCGGATCGGATTCTGCGCCCCGCCGCCGAACACGCCGGAATGCAAGTCGCGGTTGGCGGCCTTGATCTTGACCTCGTCATAGACGAGGCCGCGCAACGACGTGGTGATCGCCGGCGTGTTCGGATCCCACATGCCGGTATCGCAGACCAGCGCGAAATCGGCCTTGAACTCCGACTTGTTGGCTTCCAGGAACGGCACGAAGTTCTTCGAGCCAACCTCCTCCTCGCCCTCGATCAGGATGGTGATGTCGACCGGCAGCGAACCCGCGACCTGCTTCCAGGCGCGGCAGGCTTCGATGAAGGTCATCAACTGCCCCTTGTCGTCCTCCGCGCCGCGCGCAACGATGATCTTGCGGCCATCGGCATGATCGGTGACCACGGGCTCGAACGGCGGACGGTGCCACAGATCAAGTGGATCGACCGGCTGCACGTCGTAATGGCCGTAGAACAGAACGTGCGGCCGGCCATCCGTGCCGCCATTGGCCTTGGCGACGATGGCGGGATGGCCCGCGGTCGGCCTGACCTCAGCCGCAAAGCCGAGCGTGGCGATGTCCTTGGCGAGGTGCTCTGCCGCCGCCTTGCAGTCAGCCGCGAAGGCCGGATCGGCCGAGATCGATTTGATCCGCAGCAGCGAGAACAGCCGCTCCAGGCTGTTGTCGAAATCGGCGTCGATGCGGTCGAGGACCGCCTGAAGCTTTGGATTGGACATCGCTGAATTTCCTAGCTGTGGGCGCTGTTGTCACCGGGTTTTAGCGCGCCCGCCGCCGCAGGCAAAGCGTCGGCGGCATCGGCCGCAGGCGAATGCCGCATGTGCCAGACCAATCCCCCCGCGAGCACGATGGTTGCCACGAGATTGTTACCATAGGCCTGCACATCGATCGGAAACAGCGGCAGCGACAACAAAAGCAGGCAGCCTGCAACGCCGAGCAGGACCCATGTCCCGGTCCTGACCGCCGGCCGCGGATCATAGGCGGCGCGATGCATCAGGACCGTCATCGGGAAGAACAGCCACAGGAAGTAGTATTGCCGCGCCAGCGGCGAGGCCACCGTCATCAGGCAGAACAGGATGCCGATCTCCTCCGCATCGGATTTCTCGGTCCGGCGCGATGCGGGCGGCATTACCGCGATATAGCCGACACCAAGCGCGAGCGAGACCGCAAGCACGATCAGGTTCGCGGTCTTGAAGTCGAGATCGACGATGTTCATGTACCGCGCTGGCTTCGCCTTGAATGGATCGTCCTGGTTGTAGTTCACCGGACGCGTCAGCCGATGCGTCATCGCGATGATCGACTGGTTGACCCAGGACCAGTTCTGCTCGTCGCGCTGACCAAAGCCTTTTTCCGAGCTCGAGCCGACCATGCCCTGATACCAGGTCTTCAATTCCGTGACGTTGTGCTGGAAGCCGCGGAACGGCGCCGGCAGCAGGAACAGGAACACGATAAGAAACACCAGCGTACTCGCAACCGCCGTCCAGTGCCTGCGCCAGATCAGATAGGGCAATACCGCTACCGGGAACACCTTGATGGCAGTCGCCAGCGCAAACATGCTTCCCGCGAGCCACGGCCGCTTCTGCCGCAACAGCCAGAATCCATACAGCATCATCGCCAGCAGGATCAGGTTCGGCTGGCCGAGATCGAACATATCGAAGACAAATGTGAGCGTAACGAGGCCGGGCAACGCCTCCAACAGCCAGCCCGGCTTGCGGCCCGAGCCCGCCATCGCGTGCGACAACTGCGCCGTCATCCACCAGGCGACGATGTTGAGCAGGGAGAGCGCGAGATAGAGCGCAACCTTGCCGAAATAGCTGGGCGCTGCGAGCAGCACCGCCGGCAGCGGCGGGTAGATGAAATCAAAATAGGTATGGGGATCGGCGGGATAGAGATCCTTGCCCTGCAGCACCTGCTGCCCGGCCCAGTACCACAACGGATAATCCTTGGTCTTGCCGTGTCCGAAAATCTCGGGAACGAGCACATCGGCGGTCAGCGCGATGCAGCCGAGGAAGAACAGGATGTCGAGCGGTGCCCGAAGTGACGGATATCTCAGCACAAGCTCGTTCCAGACATCAGCAAGCCGTTGATCCTTTTCATTTCGTGATAACGCAGGGATTGCTTCGCTTCGATTGCAATCACGGTGGTTGGAGCGGAGAGCAGTCCCCGTTCGTCATTGCGAGGAGCGGAGCGACAAAGCAATCCGTCCCTCGTCACAATCTGGTGTCGCAGCCAGACCCTACCGCCGCAACAGCCCGCCGAGTGCGCCGCGCACCAGTGCACGTCCGATCGAGCCGCCGACCTGACCGCCGACCGATTTGCCGACGTCGGCCACGATGCCGCCGATCACCTTGTTGGTGACCGAACGGGTGACGTTGCGCGCGATGACCTGGCCGGTCGACAGCCTGCCGCGCCTGACATTGGTGCCAAAGATCGTGGCGGCAATATCGCCGATCTGCCCGAGAATGCCACCGCCTCCACCGGCTTCCGAACCGTCCGCCGGCGCCGCCGCGCCCTCGATCCGCTTCTGGAGTATCTCGTAAGCGGATTCGGAATCGATCGCGGTATCGTATTTGCCCTTGAATGGGCTTGCGTCGATGATCTTCTTGCGCTCCTCCGGCGTAACCGGCCCGATCCGCGCTGACGGCGGCCGGATCATCACGCGCTCGACTATCGACGGCGTACCGCTTCCTTCGAGGAAGGACACCAGCGCCTCGCCCTTGCCGAGTTCCATGATCACGCGGGCGGTATCGAGCTTCGGATTGGGCCGGAACGTCTGCGCGGCGGCGGCGACCGCCTTCTGGTCGCGCGGCGTGAAGGCGCGCAAGGCGTGCTGCACGCGGTTGCCCAATTGCGCGAGCACCTTGTCCGGCACGTCGATCGGATTCTGGGTGACAAAGTAGACGCCGACGCCTTTCGAGCGGATCAGCCGCACCACCTGCTCGATCTTGTCCAGCAGCGCTTTCGGCGCATCGTTGAACAAGAGATGCGCCTCGTCGAAGAAGAACACCAGCTTCGGCTTCGGCAGGTCGCCGGCCTCCGGCAGTTCTTCGAACAATTCTGAAAGCATCCACAACAGGAAGGTTGCATAGAGCCGCGGGCTCTGCATCAACTTGTCGGCAGCGAGGATATTGACGATGCCGCGGCCATCGCTGTCGGTCTTCATGAAATCCTTCAGCGTCAACGCCGGCTCGCCGAAGAATTTCGCGCCGCCCTGATTTTCCAGCACCAGGAGCTGACGCTGGATGGTCCCGACGGTCGCCTTGCTGACATTGCCGAAGCTCTGCGCCGCTTTGCGGAGCGGCTCCAGCGGATCGTCCTCATCATCGGCGGATTTCTTGCCGCCAGACGGCACAATCGCATCCAGAAGCGCGCGCAGATCCTTCATGTCGATCAGTGCAAGCCCGTTCTCGTCGGCGACGCGGAACGCGACGTTGAGAACGCCTTCCTGGACGTCGTTCAGATCGAGCATTCGTGACAGCAACAGCGGTCCCATCTCGGTGACGGTCGCTCGCACCGGATGCCCCTGCTCGCCGAACACATCCCAGAACACCGTCGAGAACTGGTCCGGCTGGAATTTCAGCCCCATCTCGCTGGCGCGCTTGACAACGAAGTCCTTGGCCTCGCCGACTTCAGCGATCCCGGACAGATCTCCCTTGATATCGGCGGCAAAGACCGGAACGCCGGCGCGCGCAAATCCTTCCGCCATCACCTGCAGTGTGACGGTCTTGCCAGTTCCCGTTGCACCGGTAACAAGTCCGTGGCGATTGGCGAGCGCCAGCGTCAACCACGCCGCTTGTTCGCCCTTACCGATAAAAATCTTTTCGTCCGTATCGGCAATCTTGTTGTCGGAAATCGCCATCGCATCGCCTCTTCGCGCGTATCGGGAAGGTACCTTCCCCGAACGCAACCATCATATTGCATCTTGCCCGTCGATTAAAACTGTCAAGCGCCGCCAGCGCTTTTTTGCCACCCGGACGCGACATTCTCATCTTCTCTTTCGCTTGCGAGCCGTTCAAAAACCGATGACGCAACGCGATAGAACAGCGCGATTAGCATATGTACTCTTGCATTACTGCAACACTTCGCCTGTGATGAGGACGAAAAGTGGGATCATCTGCGCTCGTCGCTTGTAATTCATGGCACAGGCGCTCAAGATCAATTCCCAAGCAAGGTCCGGCGGCAAGCCGGCTGAGGGCGGGGCAAGATGGACGAACTGGTTGGACGGCTGGCCGCCGAGGCCGGCATCGATAGCGCTGTCGCCGAAAAGACCGTCGGCATCGTTCTGGGTTTCCTCCGTCGGGAGGGGCCATCCAGCCAGGTTGAAGCGCTGATCGACCAGATTCCGGGCGCGGAAGCGGCGATCGCGGCCGCGGACAGCAGTGCAGGTCTCGTGCGATTGATGGGCGGTGGATTGATGGCTGTCGGCACCAGGCTGATGGCGCTCGGCCTCAGCATGAATGAGGTTCAGCAGATTGCGCGTGAACTTTTCCGGTTCGGGCGCGACAAACTCGGAGCGGATCAGATGGGCGAGATCATCGCGGGGACACCAGGACTCAGCCAATTTGCTTGAACGCACCCTCAGGTTGAGTCATTCAATACCAGACATCATGACATACCCACTTTCCGAGATCGACGGTCTGAGCGCCTATTGCGCCTCGAAATTGAAGGCTCAGGGCATTCGCACCACGGACGCGCTGCTTGAAGCCGCCCGCACCGTCAAGGGACGCAAGACGCTCGCGGCCAAGACCGGCATCAGCGAACAACAATTGCTCGAATGGGCCAACGTCTCCGACTACATGCGCATTCCCGGGATGGGCAAGGCAAAGGTCGGGTTGGTCCGCGCCGCCGGCGTCACCACCGTTCGCGAACTCGCACTGCGCAATCCGGCGCGCCTTGCGCAGAACATGAAGGACGTGAACACCAAGCGTAAGCTCGTCCGCGTGCTGCCCTCGGAGAAATCCGTCGAGCTCTTGATCGAGCGCGCACGCAAATTGCCGCCCAAGATCACTTACTAAACCTGTTCGCTATTCCCGGCTTGACTCGCCGGTGCGGGACGCGCAAATCGACCGGCATGATTGCTGCGATGCAAAGGGACGCCCATTCCGGCGGGACTTCGGTGCTGCCGGCGCTGCTATCCCGGCCCTACCCGGCCGTGATGGGCGTGCTCAACATCACTCCGGATTCCTTTTCCGACGGCGGCCGGTTTGCCGCGCCCGAACAGGCGCTGGCGCAGGCGCGCAAGATGGTCGCCGATGGCGCTGATATCATCGACATCGGCGCCGAATCCACCCGCCCCTATGGTTCCCAGCCGGTCTCGGCCGAAGACGAGTTGCGGCGGCTTAAACCCGTCCTGGCGGATGTCGTCGCGCTCGGCGTGCCCGTATCGATCGACAGCATGAAATCGGACGTCGTGGCCTGGGCGCTCGATCACGGCGCGCTCATCGCCAACGATGTCTGGGGCCTGCAGCGCGATGCCGGCATGGCGCCCCTGGTCGCGGCGCGGCATCTGCCCGTCATCATCATGCATAACCGCGACAACGCCGATCCCTCGATCGACATCATGAAGGATGTTTCGGCCTTCTTCGCCCGTTCGCTCGACATCGCCGCCAAGACTGGCATTTCGACGGACCAGATCGTGCTCGATCCCGGCATCGGCTTCGGCAAGACGCCGCAGCAGAGCATGATGGTGCTGGCGCGGCTTGCAGAGCTTTCCGCGTTCGGCCTGCCGCTTCTCGTCGGCGCCTCGCGCAAGCGCTTCATCAGCACCGTGACGCCGTCAGAGCCCGACCGGCGCATCGGCGGCTCGATCGCGGCGCATCTCATCGCCGCGCAAGGCGGCGCGCAGATCATCCGCGCCCACGACGTTGCGGAAACGGTGCAGGCATTACGGGTGGCGGCAGCGATCAGGGGGCAGCAATGACCGATACGATCTTCATCACCGGCATCTTCATCCATGCCCGTCACGGCGTAATGGAACACGAGAGCGAAGTCGGGCAGCGCTTCGTCATCGATCTCGAACTCTCCGTGGATCTCTCCGAATCCTCGCGCACCGACAAGCTTGCTGACACCGTGTCCTATTCAAACGTGGTGGCGACCGCAACCGAGGCATTCAAGGATACCAATTACAAGCTCCTGGAGCGGGCCGCGGGCGCGGTGGCGGAGGCGGTGCTGTCGACCTTCCCTCGCATCAGCGCAGTCAAGGTCACCGTGCACAAGCCGCACGCGCCGATCGCCGCGATCTTCGAGGATGTCGGCGTGGTGCTGACGCGCACGCGGCAATCAGCCGCGCATGGCTAGCGCGCTGATCGCATTGGGCGGCAATCTCGGCGACGTCCGCACGACGTTCAACAAGGCTATTCCCCAAATCTGCGGCATGACGCAGGCCGCGCTGGTGGCCCGCTCGGCGGATTATGCCACGCGCCCCTGGGGCGACGAGCAACAGCCAGACTTCGTCAATGCCTGCATCGAGATTGAAACCAGCCTCGATCCCCACGCGCTATTATTCTGTCTGCAGAAGGTCGAGGCCAAGTTCGGCCGCGACCGCTCTCCCGAACGCCGCTTCGGCCCGCGCACGCTCGATCTCGACCTGATCGCCTATGACGATGTCAGGATCGACCGGCCGGAGTTGACGCTGCCGCACCCTCGTCTGTTCGAGCGCGCCTTCGTGCTGGTGCCGCTGGCGGAGATCGCGCGCGACCGTGTCATTGCGGGACGGACGATCAAAGATGCGCTGGCGGCGGTTTCGACCGACGGTATTGTACGGCTCCCGGAGCCGTAGTCCCGGTAGGGTGGAACACGCAACCCGGGTGGGCGTCTGCGCTTCACCCGGGCTACGGGATTGCGGTACTGAAAACAGCGTTTGGCTTGGCGGCTTCGGCGTGGCAATTTCCGGCCAAACGGCGAGGACGACTTGAGGAACGATAGGGCGGATGACGACCACGACTGACGATCTGCGACTGGCGGCCGATTTCGCGCCGGCGACTTACGAGGACTGGCGCAAGCTGGTGGACGGCGTCCTGAAGGGCGCGCCGTTCGAGAAACTGGTCGGCAAGACCTATGACGGGATCAAAATCGAGCCGATCTATCGCCGCGCCACCAATGCCAGCCCGATCGCCGGCCGCGGCCAGGCTGCGCCCTGGCAGATCATGCAGCGGATCGATGATCCGGACCCGCGCCGCGCCAATGCGCAGGCGCTGCATGATCTCGAGAATGGCGCCACCGGCCTCGCGCTGGTCTTCGCCGGCGGCAGCGGCGCCCATGGCTTCGGACTCGAGCCGACAGCGGAAGCCGTCGACAAGGTGCTTGACGGCATCTACCTCGACGCCGGCATCGCCCTTGATCTTCAGATCGGCCCGCAATCGCGGATGGCCGCAATCCATGTCGCGGAATATGTGAAGCGCAGGGGATTTGATCCCGCGAACTGCGACATCCGTTTCGGGCTCGATCCGCTGGCGGCCTGCGCGGTCTGGGGCTTCAGCCCCTATGACTGGAGCGAGATCGTCCCGGCGGTGACCGGCGCCGTCAAAGGCCTGATGGCGCTCGGCTTCAAGGGGCCTTTCGCCGCCGCCGACGGGCGCGTGATCCATGATGCCGGCGGATCGGAGGTGCAGGAACTCGCCTTCGTGCTGGCAAGCGGGGTCGCCTATCTGCGCGCCGTCGAACAGGCCGGTGTTGCGCTCGAAGATGCCCAAAGCATGATCTATGCGCGGCTCAGTGCCGATGCCGACCAATTCCTGACGCTGGCGAAATTCCGCGCGCTGCGGCTCCTGTGGGCTCGGATCGAGCAAGCCTGCGGACTGACGCCACGGCCATTGTTCATCGCCGCCGACAGCGCCTGGCGGATGCTCACGAAGCGCGATGCCTATGTGAACATGCTGCGCGCCACCATGGCCACGTTCGCCGCGGGGCTTGGCGGCGCCAACGCCGTCACCGTGCTGCCGCACACGTTGGCGCTGGGCCTGCCCGACGACTTCGCCCGGCGCGTTGCGCGCAACACCCAGCTCATTCTCCTGGAAGAGTCCAATCTTTCGAAAGTATCCGATCCGGCAGCGGGCTCCGGCGGCATCGAGACGCTGACGAAGGAGCTTTGCGAAGCGACCTGGTTGTTGTTCCAGGAGATCGAAAGCGCCGGCGGCATCTTTGCCGCGCTTCAGCAGAACCTGATCCAGCGCAAGGTCGCCGCGACGCGCGCGGCGCGCGAGGCCAACATCGCCAAGCGTCGCGACGTGCTGACCGGCGCCAGCGAGTTTCCGAACCTGCACGAAGCCGATGCAACGGTGCTGGAAGCAAAGCCGGTTGTGCTACCAGCTTATGGTGAGGCCAAGTTCAAGTTCGTCGCGCTGTCACCGATGCGGCTCGCTGACCCCTTCGAGGCACTGCGCGACAAATCCGACGCAAAGTTGAAGTCGAGCGGGGCCCGTCCAAAAATCTTCCTCGCCAATCTCGGCACGCCCGCCGACTTCACCGCGCGCGCTACCTTTGCGAAGAGCTTTTTCGAGACCGGCGGCATCGAGGCGCTCGAGAGCCAGGGATTTTCCGATCCCGCGGCGCTCGCGGCCGCCTTCAAGGCGTCGGGGACCGCAATCGCCTGTCTGTGTTCCTCGGATAAGGTCTACGCGGAACAGGCCGCTGCGGCTGCCAAGGCCCTTCAAGCCGCCGGCGCAAGGCATATCTATCTGGCTGGACGGCCGGGGGAGCTGGAAGCCGCGCTGCGCGCGACCGGCGTGACCGATTTTGTCTTCGCCGGCTGCGACGCGCTGGCGACGCTGCAGGAAGCCTATCGGCGGATGGAGTGAGCATGACGTCGAGCCAAAAACCCGTTCTGACCGGCGGCTGCCAATGCGGCGCCATCCGTTTTGCGGTGACGGCGGCACCTACGCGGATCAGCATCTGCCATTGCCGGATGTGCCAGAAGGCCTCCGGCGCGCCGTTTGCCTCCTTCGCCGATATCGAGCGGACCGATTTCACCTGGACCCGTGGTAAGCCGGCGTCGTTCCGTTCCTCTTCAATTGCCGAGCGCGACTTCTGCCCCGCCTGCGGCACCCCCTTGAGCTTCCACCTCATCGACGGTCCCCGGATCGAGATCATGACCGGCGCCTTCGACCGGCCCGACATGGTGGTGCCGACCCGGCAATACGGCACCGAATCCCGCCTCGGCTGGGTGGTCGGCATCGCGAACCTGCCGAGCCAGACCACGCAACAGAATTACGGGCCGGAGAAGATGGCGACGATCGTCAGCCACCAGCATCCGGACCATGATTGAGGGCGGCCTGTTGCTGAGCGAGATGCCGCGATGAAGCGAATTCTAGAATGGGCAGATTGGCTATCAAATCCCTTCGCATGGATCGCTTCCCTGGTAAGAAAGGGAGTGGACGGTCTCGCGAAAGATTATCGGGATGATCCCGTCTACAAAGAGAATGTACAGCGATTGATCGAACGGAATCGCAGGTTTGAGGGAACAAAGGAATGACGCGCATTCCCAATTTCGCTGATATCGCTTTCAAGCCAACCGCCAGCGCGCCTCCCACCGACGCGATCGAGGCCTGGCTGACGCCCGAAGGCATCCCGGTCAAGGCGAGCTATGGCGAAGCCGATCTCGCCGGCATCGACTTCCTCGAGACCTGGCCGGGCGTCGCACCGTATCTGCGCGGCCCCTACCCGACCATGTATGTCAACCAGCCCTGGACCATCAGGCAATATGCCGGCTTCTCCACGGCCGAGGACTCCAACGCGTTCTATCGCCGCAACCTCGCCGCCGGACAAAAGGGCCTTTCGGTCGCGTTCGATCTCGCCACCCACCGCGGCTACGACTCCGATCATCCGCGCGTCTCCGGCGACGTCGGCATGGCCGGCGTTGCGATCGACTCGATCTACGACATGCGCACGCTGTTCGCAGGCATTCCGCTCGACCAGATGAGCGTGTCGATGACCATGAACGGCGCGGTGCTGCCGATCCTCGCGCTGTTCGTGGTGGCCGCCGAGGAACAGGGCGTGCCGCCGGAGAAACTGTCGGGCACCATTCAGAACGACATTCTGAAAGAGTTCATGGTGCGCAACACCTACATCTATCCGCCGTCGCCCTCGATGCGGATCATATCCGACATCTTCGCTTTCACCTCGCAGCGGATGCCGAAGTTCAACTCGATCTCGATCTCCGGCTATCACATGCAGGAGGCCGGCGCTACGCAGGACCTCGAACTCGCCTATACGCTCGCCGACGGCGTCGAATATCTGCGCGCCGGACTTGCCGCCGGCCTCGATGTCGACCGCTTCGCGCCGCGGCTGTCTTTCTTCTGGGCGATCGGCATGAACTTCTTCATGGAAGTCGCCAAGATGCGCGCCGCGCGCCTGCTGTGGGCCAAGCTGCTCAAGCCGTTCAACCCGAAGGACCCGCGCTCGCTCTCGCTGCGTACGCACTGCCAGACCTCGGGCTGGTCGCTGACCGCGCAGGATGTCTTCAACAACGTGATGCGCACGACCATCGAGGCGATGGCGGCGACGCAGGGACACACCCAGTCGCTGCACACCAATGCGCTCGATGAAGCGCTGGCGCTGCCGACCGACTTCTCCGCCCGCATTGCGCGCAACACCCAGCTCTTCCTGCAGCAGGAAAGCGGCACCAACCGGATCATCGATCCCTGGGGCGGCTCCTTCTATGTCGAGCGGCTGACCCGCGATCTCGCCGGAAAAGCCTGGGGCCATATCCAGGAAGTCGAAGAGCTCGGCGGCATGGCCAAGGCGATCGAAGCCGGCGTGCCGAAGCTGCGGATCGAGGAGGCTTCGGCCAAGACGCAGGCGCGGATCGACGCGGGTAAGCAGGCAGTGATCGGCGTCAACAAGTACAAGCCGGAGAACGAGGCGCCGATCGACGTCTTGAAGGTCGACAACACCAACGTGCGGCGGCTGCAGATCGACAAGCTGAAGCGGCTGCGGCAGGAGCGCAATCAGCAGGACGTCGAGCAGGCACTGGCGGCGCTGAGCCGTTTGGCCTCCGAAGGCAACGGCAATCTGCTGGCGCTCGCCATCGACGCCGCGCGCGCGAAAGCGACCGTCGGCGAGATTTCGGACGCCATGGAAAAAGTGTTCGGCCGCCATCGCGCCGAGATCAAGTCCATCACCGGCGTCTACAAGCGGGAGGCAGCCGCCATGTCCAACCGGGTCGAAAAGGTGCAGGCGCTGATCGATGCCTTCGAGGAGGCCGAGGGCCGCCGTCCCCGCATCCTGGTGGCGAAGATCGGCCAAGACGGCCACGACCGCGGCCAGAAGGTGATCGCATCGGCCTTTGCCGATATCGGCTTCGACGTCGATATCGGGCCGCTGTTTGCCACCGCTGACGAAGCGGCACGGCAGGCGGTGGAAAACGACGTGCACATCCTCGGCGTCTCCTCGCTCGCCGCCGCGCATCTGACGGCGGTGCCGGAGCTGAAGGCCGCGCTGAAGAAATACGGCCGCGAAGACATCATGATCATCATCGGCGGCGTGGTGCCGCCACAAGATTACGAGGCGCTGTACCAGGCGGGTGCGGAAGCGATCTTCCCGCCCGGCACTGTGATCTCCGACGCCGCCGAGGAGCTGATCCACAAACTCAACGCCCGGCTCGGCCATAGCGAGGCGGCGGAGTAGCTGATAGACTGGCTGAACTGCGCAACAGGTTGTGCCATGACGCGTGACGAGGTTATTGCTGCGATACGAAACAACGCCGATGCCATCAAGGCAACGGGCGTGTCGAAGCTCGCCATTTTTGGCTCGCGCGTACGCGGCGACAATCATCCTGACAGCGACATCGACGTGCTTGTCGAGATCGAGCCGGACGCTTCGTTTTCACTTCTCAATTATTGGTGTCGAGCACATCATTGAGGATGCGACCGGGCTACAGGCGCAGGCTACCACGCGGCGGTCGCTCGACCCCCGCTTCGCGCAGCGCATTGCAGACGACATCGTCGAAGTGTTTTGACGTGCGGCCGACGTCAGCCGACCGAATCGATCATATCCTCATAGCGATCGATGACATTCGACGTATCGTCGCTGGGCATACACGCGAAAGCTTTGCCAACGATCTGGCGATACGGCTGGCTGTGGAACGATTGCTTGAAATCATCAGCGAGGCGTCCCGGTTCATTCCAATAGATCTGAAGGCGCAAGAGCCTCGCATCAATTGGAGGGCTTTAGCCGATCTTGGAAACTGGTTACGGCATGCCTATCACCGAACCGACGCGGACTTGCCTTGGAGCATGGTCGAGGACGATCTCGAACCTCTCAAGAACTTCGCAGAACAAATTGCCAAGGAAGCGAAGCCTTGAACTTGCTGAACAAATTGAGCATTGCGCTGGCATTGAGCGTTATATGCATCCAGCCGGCTCTCGCCGCCGATCCCAAACCCGACGCTTTGGTCAAGAACAGGAGCATCGAAGCCACCGTCTATCTCGACGACAAGATCAAGGCCGATCCCGCGCTGGCGGCGGACTGCCTTGCCGAAGGCAGGAAGTGGGTCGACAAGAGCGCTGCGGAGGCGGCATCCACGCGGAAGCTGGATCCGCAACTGTTCGACCGTGGCGGCTGGACCTTCGAGCGCAAGTACAACATCCGCTCGGTTGTCGGTGGCCGTTACGTGAGCATTGTCCGCAACGACTACATCAATACTCGCGGCGCGCATCCGAATTCAGACGTCAACACGATCCTGTGGGATTCCACCGACAAGAAGCGCATCAGCATCCGCCCGTTCTTCACGGAGACCGCCGACGACGGACCGACCATGAAGGCGATGCTGGAGGCAGTCATCGCCTCGTTGAACGCCGAGAAGAAGAAGCGCGGCGCCGATGAGACCGCGACCGCCGAGTGGTACAAAGAACTGAAGCCGACGCTGCTCAAGATCGGCGCGGTGACGCTGGCGCCTTCGACCGAGACGGGCAAGAGCTCCGGCCTGACCTTCCACTATCCGCCCTATGCCGTCGGCCCCTACGCCGAGGGCCAATACGTCGCGTTCGTGCCGTGGGAGACGCTGAAGCCATATCTGTCGCCGGACGGTGCAAAGGTTTTTAGCGGATCGCGACCCAAAGCGGATGAAGACGATCAGCAATGAGCGGCACCAAAGCGCTCGACATCAACGCCCTCGCTCATGAACTGCGCGCCGGCAACCGCGCGGCGCTGGCGCGTGCGATCACGCTGATCGAAAGCCGTCGCGCCGACCACCAGGCGGCGGCGCGCGATCTGGTGCAGGCGCTGCTCGCGGACACCGGCAAGGCTTTCCGTGTCGGCATCACCGGCTCGCCCGGGGTCGGCAAGTCGACCACGATCGATGCGCTCGGCATGTACCTGATCGAGCACGGGCACAAGGTCGCGGTGCTGGCGGTTGATCCGTCCTCAGCGCGCACCGGCGGTTCGATCCTTGGCGACAAGACGCGGATGGCGCGGCTCTCGGCGTCCGAGCAGGCCTATATCCGCCCCTCGCCTTCCTCCGGCACGCTCGGCGGCGTCGCGGCGAAAACGCGCGAGGCGATGTTGCTCTGCGAGGCGGCCGGCTTTGACGTGGTGCTGGTAGAAACCGTCGGCATTGGCCAGTCCGAGACGGCGGTCTCCGACATGACCGATTTCTTCCTCGCGCTGATGCTGCCCGGCGCCGGCGACGAGCTGCAGGGCATCAAGAAGGGCCTGGTCGAGCTCGCCGACATGATCGCGATCAACAAGGCCGACGGCGACAATCTCAAGCGCGCCAATGTCGCGGCAGCCGATTATCGCAGCGCGCTGCATATCTTGGCACCGCGTTCGCAACACTGGCACCCGCCGGTCGAAACCTATTCGGCCTTGACCGGCGCGGGCATCGACAAGCTCTGGCAGAAGATCGTCGAGCATCGCACCGCGATGAACGCCTCCAGCGAGTTCGCGGCGCGACGGCGCGAGCAGCAGGTGAAATGGATGTGGTCAATGCTGGAGCAGCGGATCATGGCGCGCCTGCGCTCCGACCCCGCGATCCGCGCCAAGGTGAAGAAGACGGAGGCCGAGGTTGCTGACGGCCGCATCTCGCCGGCCGTGGCGGCCGAGCAGATCGCGGAACTGTTGCGATGAGCGAAAAGCTCTCCGTACTTATCACCGGCTTCGGTCCGTTTCCCGGGGCGCCGTTCAATCCGACCATGCCGCTGGTGAAGCGGCTGACGCAGCTTCGCCGTCCCGCCTTCGATGATGTCAGGCTGACGAGCCACATCTTCCACGTCGCCTACGACACCGTCGATCGCGAATTGCCCGAACTGATCGCGCGCGTCCGTCCGCGGGCGCTTCTGATGTTCGGGCTTGCCAGCCGCACCGCGCACTTACGGATCGAGACCCGCGTCCGCAATGCCGTCACCACGCTGGTCGCCGATGCCGGCCGCCGCCGTGCGCGCAAGAGCTCGATCGTTGGCGGCGCCGACGCGACAATGTTCGGACCGCATACCGCAAGACTGCTGCGCGCCGCGCTCGCGACCGGCATCGACGCGCGCGCCTCTCGCGACGCCGGCAGCTATCTCTGCAACTACTTAAGCTGGCGTGCGATCGAAGCCGTGGAGAAGACCGACGGCCTGCGGCTCGCCGCATTCGTGCATGTGCCGCTGATCCCGCGCCACGGCACATCGCTGCGCAAGGGAACCGAGCGCATCACGCTGGAAGATCTCGTCGATGCCGGCGAGGCGCTGCTGACGGAAATGGTGAAGCTGGCGCGGCGCCCAGCGCATATCTCCACCCGCGATTAACCCTACCCCCAACAATCACCCGCGCGCGCCCTCGCGTCCGCCACGCGCGACTGCCGATCTGCGCTACGATTTGCGGCGTCGTGGGGCCACGCATCATGAACGTCAATCGCCGCCATCTCATCGGAGCTTCCGCAGCGGGCGCCGCCGGCGCGCTGGCGCTGTCGGCGGACGCTGCGCGCGCGGCGCCGCTCACCTCCGCGCTCGGCCGCGACGCTACCCAGTATGGCGTCCGCCCCGGCAGTCCCGACGACCAGACCAAAGTCCTGCAGCGCGCGATCGATGAGGCCGCACGCGCGCAAGCACCGCTGGCGCTGCCGCCCGGAGTCTATCGCACCGGCCTGCTCCGCCTGCAGCGCGGCTCGCAGCTCATTGGCGTGCGCGGCGCGACCAAACTCGTCTTCAACGGCGGGCTGTCGATGTTTCTTGGTGAAGGCGCCGACGGCATCGGCCTCTCCGGCCTCACGCTGGACGGCGGCAATGTGCCGCTGCCGACGCGGCGCGGCCTCGTGCATTGCGTCACGGCGCGCGATGTCCGCATCACCGGATGCGAGATCAAAGGCAGCGGCGGCAACGGCATCTGGTTCGAGCAGGTGTCGGGCGACGTCAGCGGCAACATCTTCACCGACATTGCGACCACCGCTATCGTGTCGTTCGACGCGCTGGGCCTGATGGTCTCGCGTAACACGATCTCGGGCACCAACGACAACGGCATCGAGATCCTGCGTACCGCCATCGGCGACGATGGCACCATCGTTGCAGACAACCGCATCGAGGACATCAAGGCTGGCCCCGGCGGCTCCGGCCAGTACGGCAACGCCATCAACGCCTTCCGGGCCGGCAATGTGATCGTGCGCGGCAATCGCATCAGGAACTGCGATTATTCCGCCGTGCGCGGCAATTCGGCGTCGAACATCCATATATCAGACAACAGCGTCAGCGATGTCCGCGAGGTCGCGCTCTACTCGGAGTTCTCCTTCGAGGGTGCCGTCATCGCCAACAACACGGTCGACGGCGCGGCCGTTGGCGTCTCCGTGTGCAATTTCAACGAGGGCGGCCGCATCGCGGCGGTCCAGGGCAACATCATCCGCAACCTGATCCCGAAGCGACCGATCGGGACCGCGCCGGACGATGATGCCGGCATCGGCATCTATGTCGAGGCGGATACAGCGGTTACCGGCAATGTGATCGAGAACGCGCCCTCCTTCGGCATCGTTGCCGGCTGGGGCAAATATCTGCGCGATGTCGCCATTACCGGCAACGTGATCCGCAAGGCCTTCGTCGGTATCGGCGTCTCGGTGGTACCGGGCGCCGGGATCGCGCTGGTCCACAACAACATGATCTCGGAAACGCCGCGCGGCGCCGTGGTCGGGCTCGACCATGCGCGGGTGATCACGACCGATCTATCGGTTGCCGGGGCGCAGCAATATGCGCAGCTCGTGCTCGGCGGCAACGCGGTGCGGAGATAAAGATAACTTTTAGAGCGTGTTGCGCAGCAGCGGATAGCGCGCCTGAATCGCGGCGAGGTCGAGCAGCGGCAGCGGCGCCTCTTCCGGCGCCGGCGCTTCCTCTTCCACAGCCTGCATGAGCGCGACAATCTCGATCGGCGGCTCCGGCGGCGTCACCGGCGCCGGCCGTTCGACCGGTCGCTGCTGCAACCGCACCGGGGTCGGCAGCGGCGTCACGTGGCCACGGCCGAGCCAGGAGATGTCGATCGGCGAATTGTCCAGCGAGGCCTCGCGCCGCAACAGCTCGCGCCAGGTCTCGACCGCCTGCTTGGCTTCCTGGACGTTCTCGAGGAAGGACACCTCGCTGTGATAGCGGCGCCAGCGCCCGGATTCGAACAGTTCGGTGAGGTGTTCCAGCCGTGCTTCCGCCAGCGCGCACCAGCGCGCCACGATCTCGCGGCCTCTGGCCGCGTCAGTTCGATTTGTCATTAAGACAGCCCGTAAGGAGAGAAACGGACGCAAGACGCAACCGAACCGAATCAAAACATGATTGGGATATTCTGTGGAAAAGGTAAAGAAAGTCTAACACCTTTTCGTAAACGACTCGGGGCACGCAGAGAAGTCCGCAGGAATACCGGATTATTGGGTTTGCGGCTCTTAGACGGTCGACGCGACGCCAGCATGACTGACGGCGCAACCAGAAAGCGTTGTCCACGCTGTCCACAAAAATGAAGACCCGTCCGGGGGGACAACCGGACGGGTCAAGCCATATGGGCGCTTGGGGTGGATGGGCGCTCGCGCCTGATATAGCTAATGGGGAGGAATGGATCGCTCCCACACTTTATTGGTCGCGACACCCTGCCCGACGTTCAAAATCCCGGTTCGATTTTTTTAACCTTCCGCGGCGACGGCCTGCGGCCAGAAGGCGGGGAAAACTCACTGCGCGGCCGGGCTTTTCACGTCATTTTCGGCCGATTTGTCCGCTGCCATGGCCGGTGCCGACTGTTCCATCGCCCGGCTCACAGAAGTGTTATCCTGCGCGGGCGCAGCCGGCGCGTGCTTGCCAGAGGCGAGCGGAACTGGCGCGACGGCGGACACCGCCGCGAACGCATCGGCCTGCCCTGCCCCAAACAGATCGTCACGTCCGGGGGCGCCGAGATCGCGCGCCGTGGCGGTCAGGATCGAGCGCACCTCGTTCGGTTTCAGCGCAGGATTGCGCTCCAGCACCAGTGCCGCAATGCCGCTGACGAAGGCGGCGGAAAACGACGTGCCCGAAGTGATCTGGTATTTGCCGTCCGGCGCCGGCAGGAAGATATCGGCGCCGGGCGCAGCGAGTGCGATGTAGTTGCCCCGGTTCGAGGCGGAGAACAGTTTCTCCTGCGCATCGGTGCCGCTGACCGCGATCACGTTCGGGTTCGCGGCGGGATAGAGCGGCGCCGATTTCGCCCCGGCATTGCCGGCGGCGGCGACCAGCACGATGCCGCGCGCAGCACTCGCGGCGACCGCCCGCTCGATCAGTGGATCCTTGGGGCCGGCAAAGCTCATATTGATGATCTGCGCGCCATGCAGCACCGCATAATCCAGTCCCTTCAGGATCACGTAGGACGAGCTCTGCGCCCCGTTCGCGGTCGCGCCGAACGCGCGGATCGCGAGAATGCGCACCTCCGGCGCGCTCCCCATCAGCCTAGCATGGGCGGCGATCACCCCCGCGATGCCGGTACCGTGCGCATGCGGCCCTTCATTGCTGCCGATCGCATCGAATGTGTCGGCAACCGTATTCGCCAGTTCCGGATGGCTGGCATCGATGCCGGAATCGATCACGGCAATGGTCACGTTCATGCCGCGAACTAGCGTGTGCGCCTGCGGCAGGCGAAGCTGCCCCAGCGCGTATTGCGCCGGATCGCCCTCGGTCGCTGCCGTGTTCTGGTCCTGCAGCAGGTAGCGGAAGTTGGGTTGCACCGAGCGAACGCGGCCGTCGGCGGCCATCGCCCGGCGCACCACATCCACTGAGCGGCGATCGGTGATGCGGAACAGGCCGATGGTGGAGCCGAGCAGCGGGACGTTCCGTATCTCCGCCCGCGCCAGGCCATGACGCCGCGCCAGCTCCTCGATCTGCGCGTCGGTCAGCGCACCATCGATTTCGGCCACGAGTTCGTTGGGCACCGCGCGGAAATCAACCGCGGTTCGCGGCGCGTTGTTGCGCGATCCGCCCTTGGCCTTCCTGCCGGCCGCCTTGCCGCCACTGCCGCCATCCGCAGTGGAGACGACGGGACGGTCGAGGCACTCGCCGTCGCTACCGCGATAGGCAGCGTCGCAGGCGCGGTGGAGGTTGGGCGAATAGCGCGCAGAGGGCAGCGTCGACTGCACACCAATGCGGGGCATGGTGGTGACGCTGATCCGCGAGGGGGTCCGCGCAACCGCCGCCCCGCCGATATTGGCATTGACCCGCGGCCCGACATTCGTGCTGACGCTCGGCACCCGTGGGGCGACGCGGATTTCCGGCGTGCGCATGATGCTCTGCGCCGCGGCCGGACCTGTGGAACCGATGAACAGCGCCGATATCAGCACCAACGCCATCTCGATCCGCCATTTCGAGCGTTCACGGGTCATGGCATCTCGCGCTAGCGCGTCGTGGGAAAATCTATGACCGCTTGCGCCTTACGGCGTCTCCACCGCGAGGCTGACGATCTTTTCCTTCTGCAGCCTGCCGAGCAGCGCGGCGACGTCGGTCTTGCTCATCGCGCTGTTGCCGAACTGGATCCGGAACATGCCGTCGCGGGCCCCGCCAATGATCGAGGCTTGGTAGTTGTCGAGCAGCGCCGTGATGTCGGAAATGCGGGCGTCCGGCGCGAAACGAACTAGCGCGCGCGGCGGGCTCGTCACACCGAGGTTGCGGGTGATCGGAGCGGCGGACTCGAGCGCAGCCGCCCGCTGCTCCAGCGTGAGCGACGCCGTCTGGAACGAACTGCCCTGGCTCTTCATCATCAGCACCGCGCCAATCACGCCGGCCTGCAGCAGCAGCACGACCGCACCAACGCCCGCCGACCACGCCAGCGTCCGCGGCGACAGGCTTGCAAAGAACTGCGAGATTCGCCTGGAAAGGCTCACCGAAGTCGGCCGTGTGCGCACCGGCTCCTGGTCGATCTCGGCGAACAGTTTCTGCATGGCGCGCATCGACGGCGCGCCCAAACTCTCGTTGAGGCGGATGGTCTCGGCAAATTCCTCGCGGATCACGGCATATTGCCCGGCGAGTTCCGCATCGCTGGCCAGCGCCTCCTCGACACGTCGCGCATCGCGCGCGTTCAACGTGCCCGTGGCATGCCAAGGCAGCAGCAATTCGACGTCGCTGGGCTCTTCCAGCATCTTCCTTCTCGCCGCCATCATGGCCAACCTCGCTCTATGCCGGCTGCCTTGAGCAGTTCGGCCAATTTCTTCCGCGCATAGAACAGACGCGTCTTCACGGTGTTCTCCGGAATACCAACGATCTCGGCGACTTCCTCCACGGACTTCTCGTGGTAGTAGACCAGATCGACAATCTCCCGGTGCTCCAGCGAAAGTGCCGCTAGACACTTGCGCAACGCTTCACCCGTATCCTTCTTCTGCACCGCCACTTCCGGATCGTCGGACGCATCCTCGATCGCGTTCGCGGCGTCTTCATCCAGTTCAGCGTCCTTCCTGCGCCGCAGCGCAGACAGGGCCTTGAACCGGGTGATCGCCAACAGCCAGGTTGAGACGGCAGATCGTCCTTCGAATTTGCCGGCCTGGCGCCAGACATCGAGAAACACCTCGCTGATGAGGTCTTCCGCGACCTGTTCGTCCCGCACAAGCCGGAGTCCGAAACGGTACACTCTGACGTGGTGCCGCCCGTACAGCACCTGCATGGCGAGCCGGTCGCCTTGAGCGATCCGGGCGATCAGAACCTCGTCTGAAGTCGCCTGTGTCGCGCTCAATGGCCGTCTCGCAAGATTGGTCGAGAGCGGGTGGGGGCTGGTTCGATGGAGAGAGCAGAATTCTTCACATTACCGCAATGTGCGGAACGCATGTGTGAACTATCCCACAAACCCCGAATTCCGTGTGAATTCCGCACTCCCTCGCCCCCCAGATAGGTATCATAGTAGGGAAAAGCCTCCCAAGACCATGTCGACTGCTCGCGACCTTAGCAAGAGTCGGCACATAAGGCAGTCCTCCCGCCAATTCCCGCCCGTCGAGCCCGGCACTCGTCCGCCGCGATTGCCTAGTCAAGGTTCCCCCGATTTTCACCTGCGAAAACAAGGGAGATGGCGGGACTCTAGGGACCGGATTCGGGGTCGAAAGATACCAAACCTAAAGGCTTTTCCCCGTAGATTTTGCGAGTTTTCCTCTCGATGGCGAGCGCATGGGCATCGCAGCGTCCTCATTTCTGAACCCGGTTGCGGGCGGATTGAATGGCCGCGGCTCACGGCTGGCTGCCACGAAGCTGTTGCGCCGCGCCAGACGTCGGCGTCAGATCCAGGCGATGGTCGGCGTCTGCTATGTTTTCGACGCCCTCGTGCTCCTGGTCTATGCGAGCGCCGGCACGATCCCGATGGTGTTGGGCATGGCCTACGCGCTTTGCGGCTTGGGCTTGTGCGCCGTCTACGTGCTGCTTTCCGAACTCGGCTTCCACGACCGCTTCAAGGATCACTATCTGGTCGCGCCGCAGTCGGCCCTCCACATGGCGAACCAGCTCGCATTCACCTACATCGCGCCGCAAGTCGGCGTGCTGTTCCTGTGCAACCTGTTCGTGGTGTTCGGCTTCGGCGCGCTCAGGACCTCGGCGCGACAGACCGCCCTGATCTGGACCGTGACGGTGCTCGGCCTCGCCGCACTGTTCCTTCTGACCGACAAGCCGATCTCGATGCCGCACGGCAGCATCCTGGAGCGGCTCGCCACCGTGCTGGTCTTTGCGCTCACCATCGGGCGCTGCATGTTCTTGGGCATCCTCTCCAGCTCGATGCAGCAATCGCTGTACCAGAACGGGCAGAAGCTGAAAGAAGCCTACAAGCGCATCGAGGAGCTCGCCGAGCTTGACGAGCTGACCGGCGCATTCAACCGGCGCAGCATCATGCGGACGCTGGACGAGGAGATCGTCCGCTCCGAGCGCACTGGCGCACCCTGCTCTGTCGCACTGATCGATCTCGACTGGTTCAAGCGCGTCAACGACGTCTATGGCCATCCGACCGGCGACGAAGTGCTGAGAACCTTCGCGATCTCCATGTTCGCCAACATCCGCAGCATCGACCGCTTCGGCCGCTACGGCGGCGAAGAGTTCCTGCTGATACTGCCCGAGTTGAACGAAGATGGCGCCTCGCGCGCGCTGGAGCGGCTGCGGGTCATCATCGCCGAGCTCGACTGGAGCGCGTTCTCGCCGGGCATGCAGGTGACGATTTCCGCCGGCATTGCAACGCTGCGGCCCAACGAGGGCCCGGACACATTTCTCGCGCGCGCCGACAGCGCGCTTTACGCGGCCAAGGCACGAGGACGCAATCGCATCGCCAGTGCATGACCAAACGAATTCGCTTCCACCGTCGGAGAATCCGACGCGGTGGCATCGCCAATACTCCAGGACAGAGTCACAGTCATGAATTTGAAACCCGCAATCGCCCCCGAGAACTTGCTTGACGAGTTGCAGGCAACGCTCGCGCATGGAACGGTGGCGCGCCGGGTCGAGACCCTGCGCCGCGTGACCGATCTCTTCATCAACGGCGCGGTAGACTATTCGGACCAGCAGATCGCGCTGTTCGACGATGTGTTCCAGTGCCTGCTGCTGCACATCGAAACCTCGGCGAAGGCGCTATTGTCCAACCGGCTGGCGCCGATCGATACTGCCCCGCCGTTGACCGTCCGGACGCTTGCCTTCGACGACATGATCGAGGTCGCCGGTCCCGTGCTGACGCAATCGAGCCGGCTCGACGATAACACCCTGATCGAAACCGCGCGCAACAAGAGCCAGGCGCATCTGCTGGCGATCGCGGCGCGCAAGACGCTGAGCGGTGCCGTCACTGACGTGCTGGTGTTGCGCGGTAACGACGAGGTGATCCAGAGCACCGTCAACAATCCCGGCGCCGAATTCACCGAACGCGGCTTCACGCGGCTGATCAGCCGCGCCGAAGGCGATGACGACCTTGCGACCTGCATCGGGCTCCGCCCGAGCATGCCGCGGCATCTCTATCTGAAACTGCTGGCGAAGGCATCGGACACGGTGCGACACCGGCTCGAAGCCGCCAACCCGCAGCAGGCCAAGGAGGTGCCGAGCGCGGTGCGCGAGGCGACGCGGCGCGCTCGCTCCGCGCCCGCGGCGGTCACGCGCGACACGGCGATCGCCCATGCGCTGGTGAAGTCGCTGTATGAGGATGGCCGCCTCGACGAATTCCAGGTGGCAGCGTTTGCCGACGCCGGCAAGTTCGATGAGACCAATGCCTCGATTGCAGCTCTTGCCAATGTGAGTCTGGCCGTTGCCGAGAACATGATGATCGAAACCCGCGCCGAAGGCGTGATGATCCTGGCCAAGGTCGCAGGCTTCTCGTGGTCGACCGTGCGCTCGATCATCAACCTGCGCGACGAATTGTCAGGCGGCGAGCCGACGGATCTCCTGGCCTGCATGGAGACCTACGAACGGCTCCGGCCATCGACCGCACAGCAGGTCTTGCGCTTCCACCGCATGCAGCAGTCCGCGCCCGCGGCATAGCATTCACACTCGTCATTGCGAGGAAGCGATAGCGACGAAGCAATCCATGCCTCCGCAAGTGGAGAGATGGATTGCTTCGCTGCGCTCGCAATGCCGACGTGGAGGGACCGCAATCAATATCGAAGCACCTTCGAGCCGATCAGGGCGCCGATGGCGGCGACCAGCGTGGTCCCGATCGTGTACCAGGTCGCCACGAACAGCGGTGAATCATCGGCGCAATGCGATGCGTAAAGCGTGGCCGCAAGTCCCGCTGCCAGCAGGCCCGCGATCGCGCCGGCGACTGCCGGGCGCGCCGGCGCGCCATGGCGCAGGCCGAACAAAGCGGCCGCGAGCAGCGGCAGCGACAGCAAGGGAATCGAGATCAGGCATGCCCGCGAATTGTTGCCGACCAGTCGCGTCATCATCGGCGCGCGCTGCGGCATCATCATCTCGCCGCTGATACCGGCCACGAGCAGCCCGGCCGGAACCAGCAACCACCAGCCAAAGCCGCGCAGCGAAGCCTCGGGCCGCGATAGATGCAGGCTGACGGCGATCGCGGAAGCGGCGAGCGCCAGCGTCACCGCGAACTTCAGACCGAAGAACGGGTTGTGCATCGCGGTCATGACATCGGGCCTGACGCCGAGCTCGGTGAAGAACATCAGCAAAGAAATCGGTGCGGCGGCGAGCAACGCCAGCATCAGGACAAAACCCACCGGCTGTGCGCGCTGGGTGTTGTCGGCGGCGATCGTGCGAATGAGCTGATCGGTCTCCATGTTCAACTCTCCCGCAGTTTCGCCGTCAGATTGGCGAGCCCGCGATGCAACGCCACCCGCACGGCGCCCTCGCTCATCGAGAATTTTGCTGCCGTATCCTTGATCGAGGCGCTGTCGACGGCGATTGACTGCAGCACCTCGCGCTGCCGCGCCGGCAATGCGTTCAGATGCGCAGCGATTTCGCTCGCGGAGGCCTTCTCCTCCTGCGCCTCGCCGGGCAAGGTCTCGGCAAAATCGTCGATGTTGACGAACACCCGCTTGCCCCGGCGTCGCAGCGCATCGATCAGCTTGTTGCGGGCTATTGCGAACAGCCAGGGCGCAAACGGGGCGTTTACGTCCCACGTGTGTCGCTTCGAATGCACCGCCAGCAGAATGTCTTGCACGATATCCTCGGATTGATCGATCGGTTGGCCCGCGCGCGCCAAACCGCGGCGCGCGGCCGCCCGCAGGACCGGCGTGATCGCCTTCAGGAGGCGATGATACGCCGTGGTGTCGCCTGAAATGGCCGCCCGCATCAGGCCGGTCCATTCGTCCTCACGCTCGCGCACGTGCGCTCCCACAACGCAATTCGGTCGATCCTTCAATTTGTTACACCGGCGGCGAACTGATCACAAAATCGTGAAACGGCGCCCGGGCGACAGAATCTCAAATCCGGACCAGCGCAAGTCGAGCGGGCCGTTCGAGATCCACAGCGCTCTTAACATCGATTGCTGGAGCTCGCACCGGTCGGAGCGTGAGCGCAGAATTTTACCTGGAGGAAAATCGACGCCGTGCCCGAAAGCAGCCGCTTTGGCGCAACGGTGCCGCCCCGTTTTGGCCCGGCAAAACCCGAAGATTCCCTTTTTCTGCCCCGCTGCGGACACGCCTCGGGGTCTCATTTCGCCCCTCAGGGGCGGGCAAAATGGGGAGATTGTCAGATGATCACCAAAGCCAGCGGGCTTCTGGCGGTGCTTGTGGCCGCAGGGCTGTTTGCATGCGTCGCCGCGCCGTCCCCGGTCGAGGCGGCAGGTTCGGGCGGCACGACTGCCTCGGACTCCGATAGTGCGGCAAGTGTTAAGAAACAGAGTACGCGTCACGCAAAGCGCGACACGTCGGCCAAGACCGAGTCGAAATCGTCCGCTTCCAAGTCCTCCGAATCCAAGTCGTCCGAGGCCAAGAAACCGGATAGCGCCGAGACCGCCGACGCCGCAGCCGTCTCGCTTCCGGCATTGGTCGCCAATGCCAAGGCCGAACTGACCCCCAACGTTCCTGCCGATAATGCGAGTGCGATGTCGGCGAAGGCCAACACGCTGCTCGCCGCATCCGATAAGCCCGACGAGGCAAAGGCGCCCGGTGATGCCGACGTCGTCGCCTCCGACCAGCTCAACGAAGTCGATCGCGCGATGCAGGAGAGCCAGCAGCAGAATCAGCCCGCCGCGCAGCCACAGCCGCAGCAGCCTGCCCCGGCGGTCGCGATGACGACCGCCCAAGCGCCTACGGCGGCGCCGGTCGCCAGCGCCGACGACACGACCTGGGACCGGACTTCCCTGATCGGCAAGATCTTCATCGCCGCGGGCGCGTTGCTGACCATGGCGTCTGCCGCCCGCATGTTCATGGCCTGACGTCCCCTTGTGCCCGGACGCGCGGCGCAAATAGCGCCACACCGCGTCCGGGAGCCCACTTGAAGCCCACCCCGTCAGCGGGCACATTGCCGCCAGATCAGGAGAACGGGGTGGATCATGTCGACGTTTGAACACATCATTGTCGAGAGCAAGGGCGCGGTCGGCATCATCAAGCTGAACCGTCCCAAAATGCTCAACGCGCTGTCCTTCGGCGTCTTCCGCGAGATCGCAGCCGCAGTCGACGACCTCGAGGCGGACGACGCCATCGGATGCATCGTCCTCACCGGCAGCGAGAAGGCCTTTGCCGCCGGCGCCGACATCAAGGAGATGCAGCCGAAAGGCTTCATCGACATGTTCACCAGCGACTTCGCCGCTGTTGGCGGCGACCGCGTCGCCAGATGCCGCAAGCCGACGATTGCGGCGGTGGCGGGATATGCCCTTGGCGGCGGCTGCGAGCTTGCCATGATGTGCGACATCATTATCGCTGCCGACACCGCGAAGTTCGGTCAGCCCGAGATCACGCTCGGCACGATCCCCGGAATCGGCGGCACGCAGCGGCTGACGCGCGCGATCGGCAAGTCGAAGGCGATGGATCTCTGCCTCACCGGACGGATGATGGATGCCGCCGAGGCCGAACGCTCCGGCCTCGTCAGCCGCGTCGTGCCCGCCGACAGGCTGATGGACGAAGCACTCACCGCCGCTGAAAAGATCGCATCGATGTCGCGCCCGGCAGCGGCGATGGCCAAGGAAGCCATCAACCGCGCCTTCGAGACCACGCTGTCGGAAGGCCTCAACGTCGAGCGCAACCTGTTCCACTCGACCTTCGCGCTCGAAGACCGTTCCGAAGGCATGGCCGCCTTCATCGAGAAGCGACAGCCTGTGAATAAGAACAGGTAAGTTAAATCACTGTCGTCACAGTCTGTGACGAACCGGCAACAGACAAGCGCTGATTTGATGTGCAGATGTCGCGCGACCGTTTGTCAGTAGCGAGACCATCCCCTAAACAGTAGATGTGACCCAGTCGACGGGGGCGGACAGTCGGGGTGGTTTGCGGGTTATTATGGTTGGACGTGCCGCTAGAGTTAGCGACGTGAGAAGGCGTTTGCTTCAGACGGGCATTTGCCTTGGCGTGATGCTTTGTGTCGATTTCGCCGCCTCGGCGGTCCATGCGGAGAGCCTCCCTGAAGCACTCGCCAAAGCCTACCAGACCAATCCGGCGCTGAATGCCGAGCGGGCGCGGCAGCGGGCGACCGACGAGAACGTGCCGCAGGCACTGACCGGCTATCGTCCGCAGATCGCAGCAACCCTCTCCGCCGGTTTGCAGGCGGTGCGCGACCTCTTGCCAAATAACGTCGTTCAGACCGCGAACCTGAAGCCGTGGCAGATCGGCCTGACGGTGACGCAGACGCTGTTCAACGGTTTCAAGACCGCCAACAGCGTGCGGGTGGCGGAATTGCAGGTGCAATCCGGCCGCGAGGCGCTGCGCAATGTCGGCCAGGGCGTGCTGCTGGACGCGGTGACCGCTTATACCAATGTGCTCGCCAACCAGTCCTTGGTCGAGGCGCAGCGCGCCAACGTCGCGTTTCTGCGCGAAACGCAAGCCATCACGCAGAAGCGCCTCAATGCCGGCGATGTCACGCCGACCGACACGGCGCAGGCCGAAGCGCGACTGAACCGCGGGCTTGCCGACCTCAACGCCGCCGAGATCAGTCTCGCGATCAGCCAAGCGACCTACGCACAGGTCATCGGCAATGCGCCCGCGCAATTGCGGCCTGCCGAAACCACCGACCGCCTGCTGCCGCGCAACCGCGAGGACGCAATCGGTCTCGCCTTCCGCGAGCACCCAGCGGTGATGGCGGCAAGCTACGACGTCGACGTCGCCTCGACCACGATCCGCGTCGCCGAGAGCAGTCTGATGCCGAACGTCACGGTGCAGGGCAGCGTGAGCCGCAGCCGCGACTCCGACCCGACGCTCGGCACATTCGGAACCGATCAGGCTTCCATCATCGGCCAGTTGAACCAGCCGATCTATGACGGCGGCATGGCGGCGTCCCAGACCCGGCAGGCCAAGGAAGTGGCGGCGCAGAGCCGGCTGGTGCTCGACCAGGTTCGTAACCAGGCGCGGACCGCTGCGATCAGCGCCTGGGTCGCCAACGAAGGCGCCAAGACGGCGGTCTCCGCTTCCGAGTCCGAAGTCCGTGCCGCGAACGTTGCGCTGCAGGGCGTGCAGCGCGAGGCGGCAGGCGGCCAGCGCACCACCGTCGACGTGCTCAATGCGCAACAGGATTTGATCTCGGCCAGAGCCCGGCTGATCGGCGCACTGCGCGACCGCGTGATCGCCTCCTACAGCCTGCTCAGCGCCATCGGCCGGCTCGACGTCAAGAACCTCAATCTCAATACGCCCGATTACCTGCCGGAGGTGCATTACCATCAGGTGCGCGACGCCTGGCACGGGCTGCGCACGCCGTCCGGACAGTGATCCGGCATAGGCATCACCGCCTTCCCGCCCGCACATTCGCCCTGTAACCTCGCTCAACCGGCGGCTGATAACGCTGGGGCGCAGCAAGCGCCGATCAAACGAGGAAACGCAGGGAGAAGACCAATGCTGACGCGACGCAGTATGATGCTTGCCTCCATCGCGGCCGGAGTAATGATGAACAACAGAGACGTGCACGCCAAGGCGGCCCAGCCTTCGACGCCGGTGAATTTCGACGTGCCGGCCGGCGCCTGCGACTGCCACACCCACATCCATGGCGATCCCCAGAAATTCCCGTTCTTCGCCGGTCGCGTCTACACGCCGGAACCGGCCTCGCCCGAGGAGATGAGCGCGCTGCACAAGGCGCTCGGGATCGAGCGCGTGGTGATCGTGACGCCGAGCGTCTACGGCACCGACAATTCCGCAACCCGCTTCGGCATGATGGCGCGCGGCGCGACCGCGCGGGGGGTGGCTGTCATCGACGACAAGACGCCCGAAAGCGATCTGGATGCGATGCAGAAGGACGGTTTTCGCGGCATCCGCCTCAACCTCGCAACCGGCGGCATCAACGATCCCAATGTCGCCCGTGCCCGCCTGACCTCCGGGGTCGATCGCGTCAAGGCGCGGGGCTGGCATGTGCAGGTGTACACGAACTTGCCGCTAATCCCGGCGGTCAAGGACCTCGTCGCTGCATCGCCTGTACCCGTTGTCTTCGACCATTTCGGCGGCGCGCAGGCCGCGCTCGGCGTGGAACAACCGGGTTTTCCGGACCTGGTCGAACTGGTGAAGTCCGGCAAGGCCTATGTGAAGATCTCCGGCGCCTACCGCGCCTCCAAGCTTGCGCCCGACTATCAGGACGCGATCCCGCTCGCCAAGGCCCTGATCGCGGCAAATCCCGACCGCATCGTCTGGGGCACCGACTGGCCGCATCCCGATACGGTGGTCCCGCCCGGAAAGCAGGTCACGGATGTTGTTCCGCTGTACCAGATCGACGACGGACGCCTCCTCAACCAGCTCGCGGTGTGGGCGCCGGACGCGGCGACGCGCAAGAAGATCCTGGTCGACAACCCGGCGCGGCTCTACGGCTTCACCTCCTAGATTCGCGCCGCGAGAAATAGGAGATCAGGACCGGCAGCGTCACGAGGATGACGATCGGCGCCAGCATCATGCCGGTCACGACCACGACCGCAAGCGGCTTCTGCACCTGCGAGCCGATCCCTCCCGACAGCGCCGCCGGCAATAGCCCGACGCCGGCGACGACGCAGGTCATCAACACCGGGCGCAGTTGCAATTCACCGGTGCGGACCACGGCCCGCATCCGCTCGTAACCTTCATCGATGAGCTGGTTGAACTGCGACAGGATGATGATGCCGTCCATCACGGCGATGCCGAACAGCGCGATGAAGCCGATCGCGGCCGAGACGCTGAAGGGAATGCCGGAGACCAGCAGCCCGAGCACGCCGCCGAAGATCGCCATCGGGATCACGCTCATGGCGAGCAGCGTGTCGACCATCGAGCCGAAATTGAGGAACAGCAGTATCCCGATCAAACCGAGGCTGATCGGCACCACGACCGACAGCCGCTTGATCGCGTCCTGCAGATTGCCGAACTCGCCGACCCATTCGACACGCGATCCCGGCGGGAGCTTGACCTGGTCCGTGACCTTCTGCTGCGCCTCCTGGATCGCGCTGCCGAGGTCGCGCTCACGCACCGAGAATTTGATCGGCAGATAGCGTTCCTGCTGCTCGCGATAGATATAGGCGGCGCCCGAGATCAGCTTGATCGAGGCCACTTCGCTCAGCGGGATCTGCGTGATCCCGCCGTTCGGGTTGGCGACGCCGATGCGCAGGTTCTGGATCGCTTCGGCGCTCTTACGGTACTCCGGGGCAAGCCGCACGATGATCGGGAAATGGCGGTCACTGCCGGGCTCATAGAGATCGCCGGCGCTGTCGCCGCCGACTGCGACCTTGATCGTGGCATTGATGTCGCCCGGCGACAGGCCGTAGCGCGCAGCGCGGGCGCGGTCGACGTCGATCTGAATCGTCGGCTGGCCGAGCGAGGTGAACACGGCAAGGTCGGTGATCCCCTGCACCGTCGAGAGCACCGACTTGATCTGATTGGCCGTGTCGGTCAACGCCTGCAGGTCGCTGCCGTAAAGCTTGATCGAGTTCTCGCCCTTCACGCCCGAAACCGCTTCGGAGACGTTGTCCTGCAGATATTGCGAGAAGTTGAATTCGACGCCGGGAAACTTGTCCTGCAACTGCGCCAAAAGCTGCGCGGTAAGCTCATCCTTGTCGCGCGTGCCGGGCCATTCGCTTGCGGGCTTCAGCGGCGCGAAAAATTCCGCGTTGAAGAGACCGGCGGCGTCGGTTCCGTCGTCGGGACGGCCATGCTGTGACACCACCGATTCCACCTCGGGACGGGCGCGGATCATCCGGCGCATCTCGTTGACATAGGCATTGCCTTCCTGCAGCGAGATCGTCGGCGGCAGCGTGGCGCGGATCCACAGATTGCCCTCTTCCAGCTTCGGCAGGAATTCGAGCCCGAGCAATCGTACCGACAGCGCGGTCAAGACCACGAGGGCGGCCGCACCGGCCATCACCACTCGCCGGTTGGCGACCGCCCAGTTCAGGACGGGCAAATAGAGGCGATCGAGCTGCCTCATGATCCAGGTCTCGGTCTCCTGGATATGCGCGGGCAGGATGATCGCGCTCAGGGCCGGCGTGATCGTGAAGGTCGCGAGCAGACCACCGGCGAGCGCATAGGCATAGGTCCGCGCCATCGGTCCGAAGATGTTGCCCTCGACGCCGCTCAGCGTGAACAGCGGCAGGAAGGCGGCCACGATGATGGTGGCGGCA
The DNA here is from genome assembly GCF_059512365.1 of Bradyrhizobium sp. Ses1. NCBI lineage: Bacteria > Pseudomonadati > Pseudomonadota > Alphaproteobacteria > Hyphomicrobiales > Nitrobacteraceae > Bradyrhizobium > Bradyrhizobium sp. Ses1. The sequence continues at coordinate 3,584 of NZ_JCAMOQ010000013.1, read as the reverse complement.
AAGAAGATCGAGCGCGATACGTCGGCGGACGCGGACAGGATCGCGTGGGTCTTGATGCCCATCATGGTTTCGGCGGAGACATGGCTCTGCTCGGCTTCAGAAAGCCGCGTGGTCTGTGACAGGCGGCGGAAGATCGCCTCCATCATGATGACGGTGGCATCCACGATCAGCCCGAAGTCGATCGCGCCGACCGACAACAGATTGGCGGATTCGCCGCGCAGCACCAGGATGATCACGGCGAAGAACAGCGCGAAGGGAATGGTTGCGCCGACGATCAGCGCGCTGCGGAGATCGCCGAGGAAGATCCATTGCAGCAGCACGATCAGGAGGATGCCGACCACCATGTTGTGCAGCACGGTGTGGGTGGTGAGATCGATCAGGTCCTTGCGGTCGTAGATGCGCTCGATCCTGACCCCCGGCGGCAGGATCGAGGAGTGATTGATCGATTTGACCAGTTGTTCGACGCGGGCGATCGTCGGTGAGCTCTGCTCGCCGCGGCGCATCAGCACGATGCCCTGCACGATGTCATCGTCATTATCGATTCCGGCAATCCCGAGCCGCGGCTTCTCGCCGATGGTGACGGTCGCGATATCCCTCACCAGCACGGGGTTGCCGCCGGACTGCGACACCATGGTGTTATTGAGATCGTCGACCGAACGGATCAGGCCGACGCCGCGCACCACCGCGGACTGGGTGCCGATATCGACCGTGTTGCCGCCGACATTGATGTTGGCGTTGCTCACCGCCTGCAACACCTGCGGCAAGGTCAGGCCGTTGGCGACGAGCTTGTTGAAATCGACCTGCACCTCATAAGTCTTGGTCTTGCCGCCCCAGCCGGTGACGTCGATCACGCCGGGCACGGCGCGGAAGCGGCGTTGCAGCACCCAATCCTGCAATGTCTTCAGATCGAGGACGCTGTAGTTGGGCGGGCCGACCAGCCGGTAACGAAAGATCTCGCCGATCGGGCTGAGCGGTGAGATCGTCGGCTGCACATTGCCAGGCAAAGGCGGCAGTTGCGCGAGACGGTTCAGGACCTGCTGCAGCGCCTCGTCATAGGTGTAGTCGAAGGAGAACTGCAGCTTCACATCGGAGAGGCCGTAGAGCGAGATGGTGCGGATCGTGCGCAGGTTCTTCAGCCCGGCGACCTGGGTCTCGATCGGAATCGTGATGTAGCGCTCGATCTCCTCCGCCGACAGGCCCGGGCTTTGCGTCACGACGTCGACCATCGGCGGCGTCGGATCGGGATAGGCCTCGATGTTGAGGTGCTGGAAGGCAATCAGCCCGCCGATCATGACGGCGGCGAAGATGCCGACCATCAGATAGCGGCGGCTGACTGCGAGAGCGACGAGGCGATCCATTTCAGATCGAAGCTTTCAATAATCCGGGAATGTCAGGTACCGGAGGCGGCGCGATCGATGAACAGGCTGCCCTTGGTGACGATCTGCTCGCCTGGCCGCAGATTGCCGACGATCTCGACGAGATCGCCATTGGTGATCCCCGGCTTCACCTGGCGCAGTTCGATCGTCTTGTCCGGATGCGCGACCCAGACGCGCACCTGGTCGCCTTCATAGATCAGCGCCTGCTTGGGTACGCCGACCGCGGGATGGTCGCCCGGCGAATAGAGCGTGACATTGGCGAACATCTCCGGCTTGAGCGCGCCATCCGCGTTGTCGATGGTGGCGCGGACCAGGAGCCGGCGCGTCGCCGGATCGATCGCTGCGGCGACATAATTGATGCGCGCGGTCAGCGAGCGGCCCGGCAGCGCCATCACGCTGAATGTGAGGTCCTGCCCGACCGCGACCTTGGCGGCGTCGCTCTCGCGGACGAAGGCGAGCAGCCAGACCGTCGAGAGATCGCCGATGACATAGACGGGATCGCTGGCGCCGGAGGAGACATATTGCCCGGGGCCGGCCTTGCGCTGCACCACCGTGCCGCCGATCGGCGCGAAGATCGTGATCTCCGGATTGATGCCGCCCTTCTGGCGCAGCGCATCGATATCTCCGTCGCCGAAGCCCAGGATGCGCAGCTTGTTGCGCGCGGCCTCCAGCGTCGTCTGCGCCGAGCGCAGATCGTTTTGCGCCTGGACCAGCGTGGCCTGGCTCTGCTGATAATCCTTCAGCGGCACGGCCTTGCCTTCGAACAAGTCCCTGGCACGGTTGTCCTGGATCTGCGCCAGATCGACCGCGGACTTCGCCTTGTTCACGCTAGTCATCGCCGAGATGTAGTCGTTCTGCGCCTGCACGGTGTCGGCGGCCTCGATCACGAACAGCGGCTGGCCCTTGACAACGCTGTCGCCGGGCCGCGCCAGCAGCTTGGTGATGCGGCCGGTATAGGGCGAGAACACCGGGGTGGAGCGATCCTCGTCGATGCCGATCTTGCCCTCGGTCACGTATTCGGCGCGGAAGGCACGCTCGGAGACAGGCTGCAGGCTGAGGCTCGCCCATTCGGCAGGGGTCGGCGTGTAGCGTTGCAGGCCTTTGCGGGATTGGCTCGAAATCTCCGAATGGCCGCCATTTGCCCCCTTGTTGTGCAGGGATGCGTAAGCCACGCCACCGGCAACCGCCAGCACGGCCACGACCAGCGCCAGGCGCTGACGGCTAAGGGTCTGCAATTGCTTGGTAATGTCTTTGACCATGGGCCGTGGCTGATGTCGAAGGTTCCGCTGCGCGCTAATAGTGCCCAATTACCGGTTCAGACAACCAAAAAAGCGACAATTGGACGCAGGTTCCGGTTTATCTTTGGACAGTGAGGCATGAACGCCGGGTGAATGCCAAGCCCCGGGAAATTCCGGGGTGGCGGCCGGCGAAACTAAAGCGGGCCGTGTGACAGGCCCTGCCGTGCGCAGGCAGATCCTGCCTGACGATCCCTCCTGTTTTGACGATGCCGACCGCCTGCCCTTTTCGGCATGGTTGAACCGGTCGCGCTTCGGCATTCCCTCAATTGTGTGCCCAAGAGCAGTGCCCGAACTGGGAAGGAGTTGCAATGGCCATCGATCCCTTGACCGCCGCCGGCGTCGTGCTGGCGACGGCCGCAACCGATGCGGTCTACGTGATGTTCACGTCCGCCGTGGTGGCACGCAAACGCGTGCCGGCGGCAACCTGGAGCAGCGTCTGGTACGTGCTCTCGTCCTATGCGGTGATCAGTTACACCGAAAACTCGGTCTACGTGTTGTTCGCGGCGATCGGCTCCTGGGTCGGCGCCTACCTGACGATGACGTTCCTGCATCGACCTCCCGGCGGGCCACCGGTCGGGGCGGCGGTGGAATGAAGCGGATGTGCGCGTGGAGATGGGGTTCGGATTCAAATGTCAAACAGCAACTCCGCTGTCATCGTCCGGCTTGACCGGACGATCCAGTAATCCAGAGGCGGTCGTGCTTGAGCCGAGAGGCCGCCGGATACTGGATGCCCCGCCTTCGCGGGGCATGACGGTGGAGTATGAGGAAGCAGCAGTTCGCGTTCTCGCGGCGTTGTTCGCCCGAGCTTTGCTTCACTTTCCACCCTCATTGAACAGAGGGCGCAGGGAAAGCCGGGTGCTGGTTGCACCCGTGGGTCCCGTGCAACAAAAAGCACGGGGGTAGGACCACA
>NZ_JCAMOQ010000012.1:0-204835 GCF_059512365.1 Bradyrhizobium sp. Ses1 | reverse complement strand
TTTGCGCATCGAAGTCCCCCGTGCCGAATCAGTTCGGTCCAAGGGAATCAGAGTGCGCTAATTAGGTACAGACCCTAGATAGAGGCGTAAACCCGCCGGCTCATCACCCGGCTGACAGGGGCGACTAGCGCTTACGCTCTCGGGACCAAGAATGTCGGCCGGCAGAGGCCTTATTTGCTTCCAGTCTAGAATGAGAATGGCGGTCAGGGCACCAGTGAGATGAACGCCGCCGGGACGCTGTATTTCCAGCCCGGCGGCGTATTCGTCAGTTGTCCTCTACCAGCCGGACGATGCTGGCCGCCGGCGCCTTGTCCTCCGTATCGATCAGGAAGTCCCTTACGAGCCGCTCTGCAAGCCGTAGGACGATCAGCGCGTCCTTTGTACCGTTCGGCAGCGCAGCCGCTATCTGGATGGCGTGACGGCGGTGGTCCTGCGTTACTGCCGTCATCGGGATCGCTCCTGGTTGACGGCCCGGAAGATGAGGCACGCTCCGTCGCTGCTGTCCCCGAGCACGCGTTTCGGCTCGAGGCTGTTGCCGACGACGCTGCACACGGCCACGGCGTAATAGTCCTCCCATGCCCTCAGCAGTTCGGCCCGATGGTGATCCATCCTCGACTTGGCGTCGGCAAGCGTCACGATGCCCACCGGCACCGCAGCGCCGGCCGCTGTGAAGCCCAAGGCCCTGATGAGGAAGTTTCGCCGCGGCGTGATGATCTGGTGTTCTGTCTGCATGGCCATCACCCCACTACATCGTACCCGCTTGCTCGTGGCCGCCCAGAGCCGGGAGTACCTCAAGGATGCTCTCGAGGAGGAAATAGTGCCAAGACCGTTCTATATCTCCATCTTCCAGACGCGCCGGCCAGTGCATTCCGTCGACGTCGTGATCGATGGCATACCTGACGAGGGCACAAAGGCCGGCCAGAGTAGTCGGGCGGACATTCAAAAGCTCAATCGCGACCTCGTCGACCTCGCGACTCGTTCGTGACACAGCGCGTTGGGACTCGATCCATCTCGGATCGTCAGTCTCGAATATCTCCTCCCCCGAGGCGTCGAAATCTGAGCGGCGCCTTTCCTTTGGAACCTCGCGTTCCATATCCCCACTGTGATCGATCGCCGCTCCATATGCTGCGTAGGCTGCCTTGTGCTTCTCGATGACCTGTAGAATCGAATCGGGAGCCAGCCCCGCGGCGGCTGCCGATCCTGACACCGGAAGGGCTGCACCAAGGGCGGCTGCTCCAGCGGCCACCGCGGCGGCTTGAGCGAGGAACGCACGTCGAGAGGAGTCGGCGCCGTCAGCGGTCGACACTACAACGTTGCTTGAAGACGAGTTTAGGGGTGGCGTGATAACACGCGTCTTAGCCTGGATCATGGGATTTCTCAGTCCTCTATGGTTACGGGTCAGAGCCGAGGGGGAGCTGTAACCTTCCCTTCGGCTTGCTTTTATGGTAGCACCGTATTTATGACGAAGTCAATTAAGGTAGCATCAAAAAGACGCGGGCGCCCGCCGTCCGGGGGAAGAGACCCCGGCGTGCATATTCGTCTTCCGAAAGAGATGATCGAGGCGATAGACGGCTATTCGGCCGCCAATGCGATAAACCGATCTGAGGCCATCCGTCGTCTTGTAGAGCTCGGGCTGAAGGCGAAGAAGTAATCCGGGCGACGGAACCTCTTGCGCCGGGATTGGTTCCACGGGCGGTAAGAAAAAATTAATGTTGCAAACGTCTCCGAAATCCCCAATATCGATACGTGGGCAACGCCCCGGGGTCTGCCGATATTGCAGGCCGCCAAGAGGCTCGGTCAAACCGAGCCTTTTGTTTTTTTGAAATCAAAACAGCTGTATTTCACCCCTCGGAGAGGAATTTCGTCCGCCTTAAGATGGCAGTCGATCACCATATTTCGCCCGACCAACTTGGCATACGGCGGATAGCTATCATCGTATCCGCCCTTAATCATCGGGTACAGAAATAGGTCAGCGATCTGGGCCAGCCCATATTTCTTCGTGATTCGGTGCGGCTCTCCGAGAATGATCCGCGTGAAATCCTCTGCCCTCAATGAGCTATAAGGCGCCGAATTACTCTGATCGAATGGCATTCCATTCTGTTTCAGAGACCGCACATAATCGACGATATCGCGGTCCTCGCGCTTTCCAGATTGCTCAAACAAGATCATGAGCTTTGCGCCGCGCGAGTCGGCGTACTTTGCTGCGCGCTCGGCTAGAATAGTGGCGGCCGTCTTGCACATCTTCCACCGATTGGGACCGTGCGCTTCCTTGTATCGCGCGTTGTACCCGGGCCGATGGATGACGCAGGCAATCCCGAGCACCGGCACGCCCAGCAGCAATTCCTCAAGTTCGGTGAAAAACTTGTCCCGTTCGGGATTGTTTCGCAGAAATCGGAATTGATCTCGCAGCCCCCTGAGCTTCGTTGAGTGCAGAGGTCCAGGCAGCTGCCACTTCTTTACAAAGGCCTCGTGGCGTTTGTTCGTTTCGAGCACATCCTGATCGTCGATCAAGACCCCGCCTAGCGCGAACCCGTTGATGCCGTCGTTTCGATCCTCCTCATCGTCATCGGGTAATCGACTGCCAGAATCGTCGAAATATAGTCGCACAATTTTTGAGTTTTCCTGCATTAATCCAAACCACCCAACGGACTCCCCCGCCGCTAGCACGAAGACGGTCCCGCGCTCTAGCATAGAGTGCAAATGATTCGGATGCATCCCGAACAACTCTACCTATCCTCCTCCGGCCGCACCCACTTGTACGGCGTGATCTCCTGCTTTTGGGTCAGCTTGATCATGTGCACCGGCGGCGCGTAGCGGCCCTTCCGGCATGACCGACATTTGAGCGAGGCCTCGAGCTTCCACAGCGGGGTTTCCCGCGGCCGGCGGATCGCGTCCAGGGGAAGAGGCTCGCCTTGGTCTTGCAGCGGTTGCACTTTACCTCCAGCCAGCCGAGCCCGCCGTTGATGCATTGGCCGATCGTCGGGGACGGCTGGGCCGGCCCGCCGTAGCCTTCCATGCGCACCGAACCAAGCTTCGGCCTCTGCACGGTTCCGCCTCCTGGGCGGCCTTGCGTGCCGCCTCGCGCGCGCTCTGGGCGCGGATCTCGGCGCCCATGATCCCGGTGACGGGGACAGCCGCGAACTGACTAGGCAGCAAGCAGAGCTAATGTATCAGTACCGTAATGTCCTGCCCGGCATAGCCTATAACCGCGCTCGCCGAGCAATGTCGCGCATTCCTGCCTATCATTCGAGGAAAGGTGAACATGCTCGTAATTGATGAGACGAGGGTTGATACCTGATCCGATGATTAGCTTGATAATCTCAAAATCGAAACCTTCGGTGTCGACCTGCAAAAGGTCAATCCGGTTGATGTTGTGTTTTTCAAATAGGGTGCGAGGCGAAATGGTCATCACCCGACGCTCGATGAACGTCGCTCCTTTCGGAGCAGAACGATAGATCATATCCTTATCGAAGGAGCCAAGTCCCGTCTGCTCAGCAACGGTCCAGAATGGCCTCTCTCCATCCACGTCAGTCAGCGCGGAATTTTCAAAAGTCAGATGATCCTCATGCCCCTTGTAGTTCGCCACGAGCCGCTTGAATACATCGGGCTGCGGCTCAAGGAGAACGCCCCGCCAACGATAGTTGCGCACCATCAGGTTGATGGGGTCGAAGGCCTCGCCGTCATTAGCTCCCGCTTGAAGGAAAAAGAAATTCGGATCACTTGGTGCAGCCTGTTTTACAACAAGTTCCAAGAGATTAAGCCGGTATTTTTCTAGGTCATATCTGCGTTCGATCAAATAACCGGACTTCGCTGCAACCGACTGAATCTTACGGCGAACGGCATGGGCAATCCGCATCTGAAAATCTCCCGTTTCAGCAAACGCCACCTTCCGTTGATACAAGCATCCAGGACGGGGTCGATAACCAGTACTTCTCAGGATGAAAAGGTAGAGCCAATTGCTCACTACGCGGCCAATTTCGACATCTTATCATCGCTTTTTGAGCGAGAAGACTCAAATCTTCATCGAAATGTAGCCGTACCCTGCTCCTCCGGTTGGATGTCCAGGGGACCGATGGCAGAGGGCACGGGCTGGGGTCGCAAGTTCAACGACCCGATCAGCGTACCGGACGGTCGCCTGCTGGTCTCCCTGCGCGACGCCGCGAGCTATATCACCGCCCTCCCCGAAGACGAGGCCAGCGCGCCGGAATGGCAAGCCGCAACCGAGGCGCTTATGCTGGTGGTCGAACTGACCGGACCGACCATGTTCGCGCGCATCGGCGTCATGCGGGCCTTGAACCGCGACCACGTTCGCGAGTTCAATCCAGCGCGCAAAGATCACCACTGGGGCAAGAGAAAGCTCAAGAGGGACCAATGAACCGTGTTCGTCTATGTCGACACCAGCAAGCAGGTAGGCGACCGGGACCACATCAAGGTGTTCGCCAACTAGGATATGCGGCCGAGACGTGGTTCGAGGAGAATGACCCTGAAGGCGCGGCGTTCGAGTATGAGGTATCGGAAGTGAGGCGAACCGGCCGGCGCAGGTCCTAATTGCCGGATTACCCCGCTAACGTTTCTCTTTGGCCCTCTTCCGGCGCAAACTCTTCAGCTCTTTCTCGACCGCGCGGCGGATGAAATCAGCCATCCCGCTGTCGCCCACATGCTCGCGTATCTCCTCTCGGGTTTTCGCCGAGAGGCGCACCTGTGTCGGCTTGATTCCTAGCGGCGGTCTTCCCATCCGCTTTTGAATAAACGGTATCGGAATATTTGTCATGGCCGAAGATTGAGCCCCCACTTAGCGGTACCGTTAAGTAAGCGGTATCGTTTAATTTGACACGTCCATTTATAATCGATATCTTTTATTAATTATATTTGCAGTTGATTTTCTACAACAAGCTTATTTTGGGGTGCAATGGCGACCTTCGTTGTAGGCGATACCACCCCATACATTCCGCGCCTTGATGGGTTAAGGGCTGTCGCCATCATCGGAGTCTTGTTCGAACACTTTTCCCCCTCGTTCAGATCGTTGAGCCCCGGTGGCGCCGGTGTAACGCTGTTCTTTGTGCTCAGCGGATTTCTGATCACCCGCATTCTGATGGGCTATCGTGACAAGGGCGTCGAGACGCTGGCGGCAGCCAAGCATTTCTACTGGCGCAGGTTTTGTCGCCTTTCCCCGCCCTTCTATCTCACGATCGCCGTCACTGTGGCTGCCGGATATATTGTGCAGTCTGAATGGTGGGTCCACGCGCTGTACCTTACCAATTTCAAAATCGGTTTGGCCGGGCAATGGAATACCAGCGCCAACCATTTCTGGAGCCTGGCTGTCGAGGAGCAGTTCTATCTGGTTTGGTTCTTTGTGGTGATATGGACGCCGCGTCGCTATTTTCTGACTGCGATAGCGACGACTTTTGCGATCAATCTCCTGTTTCGATCGGCCGTCTATTTTGAACAAATGGGGCCTCAAACAACCGTCCTGCTTCCCGGCAATGTCGCGAGCTTAGCGGCCGGCGCGCTTCTCGCCGAGATGCAGCGTACTCAGAATCTTGAGCGGCTGTCTGGATTGGTGCGAAGCAAGGGATGGATTATCGTAACGGCCATCGTCTTCGTGGCGATGTCGATTTCGCTGCGCTATATCGACTGGCCGCGCGCGTTGTTCTATCCGTTCGCCGGAGCTGCATTCTTTGGGAGCGTGATCTTTGTTGCGGCGGAAGCGGGCTCAAGCTTATGGCTGGATTGGCTGGGATGGTTGCCCCTGCGCTACATCGGAAAGATCAGCTACGGGATCTATGTCTACCACTTGTTCGTCGCGCACTGGCTTCGGAATGTCTTCGATCTGCCGTGGGACAGTTGGCCGGTTTTCTTTGTGTTGTCTGCTGCATCGATTGGCGTTGCCCACGTCTCATGGTCATACATCGAGGGACCCATCCTAAAGTGGAAGGACTGGGTCAAACGCCCGCGCCTTGACGCGCAAACCACCTAGATCGAATTTTCTTCAAGGCCCTGGGACCCACGGACCTTTGCTTCTGTTTCCCACCTTGTTTCCCGCGTTCTGGGGTCTGCGTCGACACGATGCTGCTCCCCTGTGCCTCGATCATCTACTACTGCCCGCCCCCGTCAGCGCCATCCTGCATCTGCCGGTAGCGTGCGATCCGCGACGAGCGGCGGCGGCCGATGTCGGCTCCGAGACAGGCTTTGCCGCGCGAGCGTCGACCGCAGTTGCTGCAGGGAGATTATCAGCCATGTTCCACACCTACGATTTCGGAAGTCCGACCGTGACCACGCCAAGCGTAAACACCTGCCCCGCCGTCACCGCCTTGCCGCCGGAGAGAGACCCTGCGGCCAGCAACCGCGAATTCACACTATCGACCGCGGCCCAGGCGCCGACAGCGCCGTTCGTCGTGATGGCGCCGTCGGTGATTGCGTTTGAGGACACCTGTCGACCGCCGCCGCTTTTAGCCCCAGGAGACCCGAACGCGTTGCCCGCGCCCCAGTTCTTGTTCCCTACCGCGTAGGTCGATGTCGCCTCAGTAAATGACGTTGGCGTCTGCGAGCAGACGTAAATCTTGTCGCAGTCGGTCCGTAGCGCAGCCAGTCCGTTGTCGATCGCGCGATCTCCGAGAATAACGAAGTCGGCTGCTTGCGCGATGCCGACCAGGAATGCAGTCCACGGCGCGAAGCCGGGATTGACCTGAGTTGTGACATCGCCGCTGCTGCCGGCGCTTCCTTGGATTTTCCAAGCAGCGTAAATGATCCCGGCGTCATATATCTCCGTAAATCCAGTTGGCGGTGATATGGAGCCGGACAAGTCGCCCCAGGTGCTGGACAAAAACAGCACCATGCTGTTCGCCGCCGCCGTCGTGATCGCTTCAGCCGTCGCGTCTGTGCCCCAGGTATCGAAGTCGGTTGTGCTCGTTGACTGCGAGCTGCCGCCGTTCGCCGATGCTCCATCGATCGGTGATCCGGTCGCCAGCGCGCCTTGCGACGCGATGAGAAGGCCTTGCTGCGTGCACGCCACCCCGCCATTGGTAATGAACGTGTAGTTGCCACTTTCTCCGCTCGCTCTTTTTTGAAAGACCGCCGCACCGACACAAAAGCCGGTTTCGGAGACGTAGACGGCCCCGGCGACCTGCGCGAAGCCGGCCGGCGCAGTGATCGTCGTCTCTGTATTTGCCTGTCCTGCAGCAATGATCGCCGTCAATACGTCGCCGTTCGCCAGCCCGCTCGGCGGAGGCAGCACCGTGTTCGTGCTCGATTGATACGCCGTCGATGAAATGCTGCGAACCGTGACCGTCATGATTTGTGACTTTCCTTGTTCTCTGCACCGTCAAGCCCATCCGCCTGCGCGTCGACGTTCCAAGGCAGCTCGGCCAAAATTTCGAGGATGCGCTTCTCGAAGTGGCGAAACCCTATCTCTCGGAATTTAGCGAGGCTCAACGTTTTGACGCCCGGTCTGAAGTGTGTATTCTTCCTGATCTCCATCTTTTCTCCGCTCACGCTTGATCCCGTGTCTTTTCATGTCTTCCTCGTATGCTCCAGATTTCTTCCGACAGGCGTTCGCAATGTCCGTGCGGAGATCGAAGACTGCCTTCTCGATTCCTTTGCGCAACTCTAAGTCACGCGTTGCGCGTGCGGGCAAGCCGCCAAGAGCAGGCAGCATGATGCCTGCCAGCGCATCAACAAAATCGAGCATGTCGTTTATGTGGATCAATTCCTTCTTCTTCTCCGCAATCTCTATTTGCACCTTTTGAGCGCGCGCCATCATCAACGCGGTTTCCGCCTCACTCTTTGTCGATGGCGGTCGAGCGCTCCGGAGCGCCCGAATGTACGCAAGCCGGCAGGCTTCGAGATCAAAGGTCCCGCCCACCTCGCGCTGCAAGGTGCCGGCGTCAGCGAGCTGCAAGATGCGCGCACGGGACAAATCCAGATGTCGCGCCATCTCCGACACCGAGACAGATTTCGCCGATTTCGATTTCGCTAAGCGCTTCGCGTTAGCCATTCATCATTCCCGAAAGTGTTAGTGTAAGTCCGATTTTCGAAACGCCAGAAATCCTGAAATATCGCCGTCGCGCGTCCCCCGCGTCAGTTGTGAGCCCCAGAGGACCCGGCCAAGCCTTTGGGGCCTCTTTCTGGTGGCCAGTGTCCGCCGACCCCGTGTTCGATCCAGCGCACCACGCGCCACGCTAGCCCTGGCTGACCGCCGACGGCGACTGTGCGCCGCCATTGTGAGGCGGGTCGAAGGCGTCGAACGCCGGCGGATCACCGATCAGGACGAAATCGGTCTGCCGCATCCGCCGCCGCGGCAGCGGCTTGGACTCTTTGCTCTGATCGGCCATTGCAATCTCCTCCATGACAATACTTCACACCGGCGCGGTGACAGTGAACGCATGTCGGACGCCGCGCGCTAAACGTCCGAGAAGACCGGTGTCGGCGGCGCCCTCGACCACTTGAACCTGCAGAACAGCCTCGATGGCGGTATCTTCATCATGGTCGCCGGGCTGGCCGGCTTCTTGAAGCTGCCAAATGAGGGACGAGATGGCGCGCTCTGTCGCCAGCGTGTCGCGAGCGATCACGGCCAGTTTCTCGGCTCGCTGCGCGTCGCTGAGCGCCGCATCATCGTCAGCCTCGCTGTCGATCTCGCGCTCAAGCGCAGCGATAAGCGCGTCTTTCTGAAGCCAGCAAAGCACCCCAAAGCTGTCGATGGCATCTTCACCGGGCACCGCGAAACCTCGAACCTCATCTCCATTCTTTGCAACGTACCCGTACAATTCTAAACGCCCCCCGAGTTTAGGCCATTCGACACTGTCGCCGTGCTCGATCAGGGGCGACACGACGGGAGCGCCTGTGGCGGCGCGTGCTTCGATCATGCCGCGCATCTTAGCCTTGGCGTCCGCAGACAAATGCGGGGCACATTCCGTTTGGTGGCGATCCGCGGCGAGATCGCGGCGCCTCTTTCGGTGCTTCTCCAGCGCGGCCGGCACCGCCTCGAGGCGGACCGGCTTTTCGCTAGCATCTGGCGACAAGTCGACAATTCGCTGATCGGACGGAACGCCGAGTAACCATTCTTCGCACCGGCGAACGAGCCGATCGACGGTCTGCAAGCGCGCAGCCCGCACCTCGAGTAGGTCTTGGAGCCGTTTCAACTCGGCCGTCAGGCGATCGATTTCGTTGTCGATTTGGACGACCTGTATGTCGGCTGGCTCTTTCACGGTGCCGTCGTCGTTCAACGCCCCCGCGAAAAGCCCGTACCCACCTTCGGTCTTCGGGGTAATCAGCCGCCTCCGGCGCTGCTGCTTCGTAAGCAAGTCTTGCCGGACCTCGTCCTCTTGATCGCTGACGATGACCCTCGTCGCCGACCGGTCGATACGCTGCTGCCGCAAGGCTATCATCCGCGCGTATCCTTGAGGCGCCGCCGGGCGCAGGCGGTCCGCCACGTCGCCGAACTTCATCGACATTAGCGGCGACGTGATGCCCGGAACGATATCGTTCATTTGCTGCTGCTTTCTCTCAATTTCGTTGCGGGACAACATCGCCGAATAAGTTGGCCACGAATTCAAATTTCTCGCTTCTTCCACAGGCGCGGCGGATCGTGCGCTCGGATGGAACGTGATCGCGCAGCTTCAAGATTGCCCAAAGGACTGCGTTAAATTTTCCGAGATGGCGCGCCGGGCACTCGATCGCGACACGGTCGCGTTGCCACGCGCCTTCGCGATATCGACAAAGCGCTCGATGGAGATGCTTTGCGGCGGCAGCGTTTGAGAGGTGCGCGAGATGGCGAGTCGCTGCTTCGACGAGCAACCGATCACGCTCGGCGAGCACAGCCAGCGTTTCCGGCAACCGACGGCCTGGCCCGCGCTGTACCGATGACGGATCGAGCACGAACGCGCCGGGGTCCGACCGGATCACAGACGCCCACCGACTTGCTTGCGCGCAAATCTTGGCATATCGATAAATCTCCTATGCAAACCAACTTCACGGCCCCGCGCTCGGATGAACAGCGCGGGGCCGTTTTTAATCCACGATGAATCTGCCCCCGCCCGCCGTTCGCGCCAGAGCTCGCGCAGCGGCAGCCTCTACTTCGTCCACCGAACAGCTTGCCCAGCAAGCGTCACAAACGGCCGCCGCGCCGGCCTGGACCGGATCGTCGATCGCCGTAGCCAGCAGAAACAGCATCGGGAAAATGTTGCCCGAGCCGCCGAATTGCCGACGGCAAACTATGCATCGTGGCCGACGGCCAGCTACGTTAGCGAACCAGCTATCGATCGCGCCCTGGAAAAGCTCGGAATGTGGATGACCAGCCAACGACGTCCCGGTCGTTATCAGCGCGGTGTCGAGGCCACCGCTCTTGGCTGATTTCTTGAATTCCGCGCGTGCCGCCCGCCGGGTCGACCTACTCATTTCAGCCCCAGAGCTTGATTGAACTTTTCCATAATCCGGCCCGGCTCTGCACCGCGCGCGGCCTCGATCGCCGACAACACCTTTGTTGGTCCGAGGGTCGCGACGTATTGCGAGATGAAATTTCGTGCCCCGCGGCGTCATCGGAACCCTCTCTAGCAATTCGGCCGCCTCGGCGAGCGCCGCCTTCAGCGCGAAACCCGACAACGTGAACGGTTTTTCGGTCGACGCTGCCGGAGCGGCCGCGATCGCCGGTGCAGGCTGTCGCGGCGCTAGGTCATGCTCGAGCCGCCGTACCCCTGAGAAGAACTCGATTTGCTCGGCCCGGCTTAGAGCGACGACACGGTGAGCAACGCGCTCGAGCAGTTCCTCGACGGACATCGGTTTCGGCCCAGCGGCCTTCTCCCGCGCAATATCGGCAAGCTTGGCGACCTGCGCCTCCGGGGTATCTTCGCGCGATGCCGTCAGTAGAGCCGACTGATTGTCGGCTAGACCTGCATCCTTAGCGGCCTGCTTTGCCTCTGGCGTTATCGAGGCCACCTTTACCGCCCGATGAACATCCGGCTGGCTCAGCCCAAGTTCCCTAGCTGCATGTGCTTGCCCGCTCTCGGGTCTCCCACCGGAACGGGGTTTCAATTCAGATTGAATAGAAACCCGCCTGCGCTCGACGAGCTCGACCCATTTTGCGATCTGCTCGGCACGCTCCAGAGCCGAAAGCTCGGCGCGATGCAGGTTCTCCGAAATCTCCAACAACTGCGCATCTATCTCGTCGCAAGCGACGATGACGCACCCAATCTTCGCCCATCCAACCCGTCGGGCCGCCTCGAGGCGGTGCCGGCCGGTGACCAGGATGTAGCCGCCATCCTGACCGGGCCGGACACAGATCGGGCTCTGCAATCCAACACTGCCCATCGACTCGACCAGCCCCTCGATGTTTTCTTCGGTCAAATCCCGCCGCCCTTCGAGCACTTCGATTGCGTCAATCGGCAGCTTCTTAAACTTCCTGCGCATCGTCATCGCGACGCCCCCCGTTTGGTAGCCAACAACGTCACGATGAACTTGACCGGGCCGGTTCCACTCGCGTCGCGCGACGCCGCAGCGATTGCCGCGATGACCTCGGCCTCGCCGAACATGTCGGCCCAGTACGCAACCCGAAGATTTGCCATTTCGGCGGTGAGCCCGCCCTCGCGCTTAAAGTCGTCGCCGGGCTTGACGTTTTGGTGCAGCCATTCCGCGCACGCGGCGAGATCTTTGAACGGCGCCTCTGTCACCGCGGCTATCGCTTGTGTTGAGAAATGCGAGGTCATCGACTACTCCGCTGCCTGCGCGAACGAGGCCAGGCCGTGTTTTTTCAGAAGATGCTGGGGTGCTCGACAATCTGGTGATTCAGGCGCTGGGCCAAAGCGCGATACGTACCTGGTCCATCGCCCGAACTTGATGTAGGTCGACAAGACGTCGTCCCATTCGGAATCGGCAATCGATCTTGAGGATCCGTCGAGAGCGGCAAGCTCTCGATCGATGGCATCAATTAAACTGCCCCGTCTGGACCGAGGATCACCGAGCTTGCGGGCATCTTCATCGACCCAGTTGCGGGCTTTGGCCTGCCAGTCGCGGGACATGGCTTGAGGACCGTCGACCTGCCGATAATGATTTACGAAACGATCGATCGATCTGCGAACCGCGTCGTCGCTATCGAGACGAAGCAGCGCCCAAAGATAGTTCTCGTCCGAAAGCCTGAAATCATCAGGGATCAGGGTCGCGCGCGTCTCTCCCTCATGGTTAAGAAATGGTTTTAAATGGTTAGTCGGCAGCCGGCTGCCGGTTTCAGTGTCGTATCCTGCCGGTTTCAGTGTCGTATCCTGCCGGATTTGTTCCGACAAAGCGGCAGGATCCTGCCGGTTTTCCTCGGACGAAAGCGGCAGGCTACTGCCGGTTTCCTCGGAAGAAACCGGCAGTAGGCTGCCGGTTTCCCCTTCATCAAAAGCGGCAGCCGGCTGCCGGTTTGTAAGCTTTAGCGTGTACCTGCTGGGATGGCCTGGACCGCGTCCTATCTTGATGTCGAGGTGGCCGCGTTGTTGAAGACGCTTGACCATGTCGCGAGCGGTCCGCTCTGACATGACCGCCGCGCCGACGGTCTCAAGTGATGGCCATGCCACCAACGATCCGTCCCGCTCGAACGTCTCTCCGTTGATCCACTGGCCAAGCTCGAAGGCAACCTTGAAGGCGCTCGCAGGTAAATCGCGATCGCGCTTGACCTGGTTCAACCAATCGAACAGCAGCGCGGTTCTCTTAGCTGGCGCACTCATCGGCGCACCTCGACGCCGAGGAAGTCCGCCAGTGCCGCGGCGCCAGCGTCCGCCTGTGCCTGGTCGGGAAAGCGATGCCGCGATACCCAGCGCAAGGCATTGCTGGTGTAGGTGACGGAGTACGACACTGTCCCGTCGGCTACATCGCGGAACACCGCGGTGGATACGACTCCGCCGGCTGCCTTGGTTGCGATCCGATGCGCCATCACTATCGCCCCGTCTTCCTCGCCAAGGCGGCGCGCATCGCAGCAGCTAACGCGGTTTCCGATTGCTGTCCGTTAGGGGCTTTGCTATCTTGCCGAGGATCGCTGCCAAGCCGATCGGTATTTCCGCGAGCCCTGCCGTTTCCCGCGGCGGGGCTTTCGCTTTGGGGGCTAGGCGGCCCATCTCGGTGGTTTGCAAATCGGTAGCTAACCGATTGATTGTTGGTCGGTGGAATCGGTCCCGGTTTGCACAAAAGGCGAGACGATTCAACGTATCCCCCTAGACTACGAATCTGAGGGTCGGACGTTCGAATCGTTCCGGGCGCGCCATTCCGCGATGTTGCACGATTTCGTGGCCTACTAGGGCAAATGCCGCATCAAACGCCCAGGGTCGCAGTGGGGCAGCGCACGAGTCTCGGACAGATATCGGGTGTAGTGGACAACGGCCGAGAGAGCGGACCCGACAAGCTCGACGCGGACGTTAATCCCGCTCTCCAGGCCCCGCCAGAAGCCAAGTACCGTCGATACGATTGCTTCCGGCGCGTCTTCCTGCACGAGATGCTTCGCATTGGGTACGATGTGAAAGTGAGCGTTTCGAACCCGGCGCGCAAGCTCGCGACCGTCTTCAAGTGGAATCCACTCGTCCTTCTCTCCCCAAAGGATGGCGACGGGACAGCGAATCTCGCCGTATCGCCACTCGACCTCCTCCGAGTATCTGTCGTCCATCTGCGCGATCTGGCGCCAAAAAGCTTTTTGGCCTTCGGCTCCCAGCCACGGTGCAAGATACAGCTCAATCTCGTCGTCTCGTAACGCGTTCGCAACGGCGCCGCTGATGTAGGCACGCAGGATTGCTTCGTGAACGTAGGATGGCAGGCCGCTAAAGACCGCCTCGTGTTCCTTGGCGGCTTGGACGAGCAGCGAGCCTTGCGGGCTGATTGCGACCGGATCGATGAGCACCAACGATCGATAGTTCAGCCCGTTAAGCAAATGAGCGCGCAGCGCCGTGGAGCCACCGAAATCGTGCGCGATGACATCCGGGTCTTGTAGGCCCCAATGACCGTAAAGGGCTGCGAAAAGCTCATTCTGAACGCCACGGGACACGTCGCCGTTGGGCTGGTCGGACCTACCATAGCCAAGCATATCGAAGCAGAAGACACGTCGCTGTCGGGCCAGCAAGGGTCCAATTCTGCGCCACTCCGATGATGAAAAGGGCGTACCATGCAGCAAAATTGCGTGCGACCCCTCGCCCATTGCTCCCCAAGCGATCGAATGCCCCCGAAACGTGAAGCGCTCCGGAAGAGGCCAATCCGCTGTCGTCATTGATCCGACCTTTGATCTGCTGCAGCTAATCTGTCGGCAACGATCGGCCCGATCGCAGGTTCCAATGGATCGACCCTGGGGCCATGCGTCGATAGCGGGAAGATCGAGAGAGCAGCCATCGAAAGGGCAGCCTTCTGGGGGATAACGGGACCACCCTCCGAAATCGCGCCCGCCGCCGCACGCAAAGGCGTAGAGAAAAGTCGTGAGGAGTCGCGAGCTTTGCCGGTTGGAGCGCGCAACGGCCGCCCCATCATAGCGCCACGGCGAAGCGATAGTGCCCATCTTCATCGGCAGCGGCCTCCCATGCGATCATGGCCGGACATCCCGCCGAGCACGCGCAACAAGACGCTATGCTGTGAACGATGGCGCTCGGAACGTTGATTTTGAATGCTTTCGCGCTTCGAGCGGCACCAGACCGCTTCATACGGTGCCGCTGCAGTGCCATCTGAAACAATGTGCAGACAAACACTTACGACCCCGGATGGCACAGAGCGACACCGTCGCTTTTATCTTGCCGTCCTAATCGGTCGAGATCCACACCCAGCTCTCGGTCGGTAAGGTCGGGTATTGTCGATAGCGGACCAGAAGGCGGACATGGCAATGCCGACGCGAATGACCCTGAACGGACATGCTGTCGGCATATCCTAGCGCTGTTTCAGTGCGGACCGATTATTGTCCAATTGATTTTGAAGGTAAATTTTCATGACCTTCACAGGCTCGACCTCGGCCTCGCTTCTCCGTCCGGAAATCTAAGCTGACCTCGCCGGCATGGGCCTGGCGTCATACCGGACCCTTGCTGCGGAGGATGGAAGCCACAGGGTTGGTCACGCCGAGTTCAATCATTGTTGACTTGAAATAAGGGGATATCCCCTCTAAATGCCCTCAAGCGCGATATGGGGATATCCCCGTAAACGGTAGCTGAGGGCAAATCGGCGACCCGGCTCAAGTAAACCGGGCGTGCATGATGGAGAACCGATACGTGAAACGCTCATTTCGCTCGGAAAGCCCGTGCATCGTGGCCGCGATGCGTGCAGCCACTCGCCGACTGACGCAGCTGTATGATGAAGCGATGGCGCCAACTGGCTTGCGCGTCACTCAATTTCACGTTCTCTCGGAGCTTGAACGACGATCAGCTGATCCACCAACCGTTGGTGACCTGGCTGAGATCCTGACCATGGAGCGGTCCGCGCTCGGTCAAACACTTCGACCCCTTGCACGCGACGGTTACATCGACTTGGGCCAAGACGAGCGGGATGGGCGCCGTCGGCCCATCAAGTTGACGAAGGCCGGCAAAGATAAAGTGGTCCGCGGACGGCGCTATTGGGCCGGCGCGCATGAAAACTTCAAGCATTTCTTCGGGGACGATCAATTGGTTGGCTTGCGGGAGACTCTGCGCGACATCGCCGAGAGCGCGCAACTTCCTGAAGCTTTTCAGTAGGTCAATATGGCATCCGGGAGAAAGTCATGATCGAGCCGATCACCGTAGAGCATATCACCTTTGTCAGCTACCGGAGCTTCCAGGACGTTGTTCGTGCCTTCGAGGAACAAGTCGGAACGCTTGAAGAATTAGGTTGGCCAGCAATACCTGCAGCTTCACGTGATCAGGATGATTTCGAACGTCGAGTTCGTGAAGTGCTGGGCCCCAGCGGCTTCACACGTTTCCTGACAATCGATCACGGCGAGTGGGTCAGCAAGCAAGAGCGCCCGACCCGGTTTTTGATGTACACGATCGGAAACCCGCTGATCGCGATCACAATGATGCGGCATGACATCGAGGCGGGCCTCGATGTGCCGGTCAGACTGGCGATCTATGAGCATTCTGACGGGAAGACGAGGTTTGTGTTCAACAAGCCATCAAGCCTCATGAGCGGGCTTCGGAACGTGGCGGTCCAAGATGCAGCTTATACGCTTGATGCGAAATTGATGGCGCTCGGCGAGGCCGTGACAGGCGTAAGAGCATAATTTCCGAAAGAAGCCGAGACGTGGATACGCATCAGAAGCCGCACGGCGATGAACCTCTTGAGCCCGACAGTGGGGTACGAGAAGGCTTGATAATGGGTCACAGTGGCTCAGAAGCGTCGCTGCATAACGAAGCTAAGCAGTTTTTGACGCCAATGTGGGTCATCTTCGGACTTTCGATGGGCCCAGCGATTGCGCTTGGGCTCGCTCGGTTCGCTTACGCGCTGTTGCTTCCATCGATGAAAGCTGATCTCGGCTGGAGTTTTGCCGACGCAGGCGCCATGAATACCGCTAACGCGGCTGGATATCTTATCGGGGCCCTCGTAGCTGCCCCTTTTGGTCGTTGTACGGGCGACAAAGCCGCATTTTCCCTGGGCCTTTTCCTGACATCCGCGGCCATAGCCGGGGCCGGTCTCACCGCTGACTTTACGAGCCTGCTTCTCTTGAGAGCCGTCTCTGGGCTTGCAGGAGCTGTGTCTTTTGTCGCCGGCGCAGGACTCACATCTGCGGCAGCCTCAGGAGGGTCTCGATCGCGCGCGCCTACGATGTTGGGCATCTACTTTGCCGGGGCGGGTATCGGCATTACGGCCTCGGCCCTCGCAGTCCCTCCGCTTCTTTCCGGCATGGGCTGGCGCGGCGGCTGGTTGGCTCTTGGCGCATTAGGCTTGGCTGCGACCATTTGCGGGTCGCTGGTTCTAAGTCGCACACCCGAACCTTCCTATAAGGTTCATATCGCCGCTGGCGGCTGGTCGGCCCGCTTCATGGCACGCAAACTACTATCATACGGGCTATTCGGCGCCGGATACATCACCTATGCCACATTTATCATTGCGCACTTGCGCGCCAATGAAGGTTTCGACAGCGGATCGATTACCGCCTTCTGGGCGATCCTAGGTCTAGCAGCCGTTGTCGCCGCGTTCGCGTGGGGCCCCGTACTCGCTCGCCTGAAAGGTGGCTGGGGAGCAAGCGCAACAATCGCGATGGTCGCGGCCGGTGCGGCCTTGCCGCTGATCTGGCACGGACCAACGAGCGCCTATCTCTCCTCCATCCTTTTTGGAGGGTCAGTACTCGCGGTCATCGCCGCAGTCACCTCATTCGTGCGGAAGGCGGCGAAACCGCACGCCTGGACAGCAGCGATAGCAGCACTGACCATCGCGTTCGGGACCGGGCAATGCATCGGCCCACTCCTCAGCGGTGCTTTGTCTGACGGACCGAACGGCGTTCGTGCCGGTCTCTGGTTGTCCGTCGGCATCCTCGCTGTGGCGAGCGTCGTCGCGGCTTTCCAACCGGAGCCGGCGGGCGATTGATCATCGGCATCCAGCCGAGAAGCGGTACGCAGCCAGCAAGTGAATCAAGTGAACCGAGCTAAGGCAGGATGAGGATCATGACCGATAATATCATTCAGATGGACGCCAGCCGCATCGCGGAACTCGTTGCCGATCGGGAGCTATCGCCGGTCGAGGTCATGAAGGCCCATCTCGATCGTATTGCCGAAGTCAATCCTAAGGTAAACGCCATTGTTACGATGGCTGATGGCGCACTTGACGCTGCCAAGAAAGCCGAGGCGGCGGTCAAGTCGGACGCTCGATTGGGCCCTCTCCATGGCGTTCCGTTCACGGTCAAGGATGGAATCGACACGGCGGGCGTGCTGACGCAGCGCGGTTCGCCCATTTTCAAAGGGCGCGTGCCCGACACCGATGCCACCGTCGTAGCCAGGCTGAAGGCCGCCGGCGCCATCTTAATCGCAAAGACGAACCCGCCGGAATTTTCTTACTCGATCGAAACGGATAATTTCCTGACGGGCCGAACGAACAACCCCTGGAACCTCGACTACACCCCGGGTGGATCGAGCGGTGGTGAATCCGCCGCCATCGCGGCTGGCATGTCGCCACTCGGCGTGGGCAGTGATCTCTCGATCTCATTGCGCGGCCCGGCGGCGCATACCGGTATCGTTGGATTTAAAGCTACTCACGGTCGAATGCCGATGACAGGTCACTGGCCCCGTGTGCCACGTCGCTTCTGGCACATCGGCCCGATGGCCCGTTCGGTTCGCGATGTGGCGCTCGCTTATTCTTTGATGGCGGGACCCGACGGTGCCGACGGCTTCTCAATCAGCCCGCTCGGCTTCGATACAGGGGTGGGCACGACATCGCCCCATCAGGTTCGTGTGGGCTGGTTAGCCTCTCCGGGCTTCTTCGGACCAACCGATCCAGAGGTTATCGCGACCGTGAAGGCCGCCGCTCATGCGCTGAGCAATGCCGGCTGCCAGGTTGAGGAAGTCCGGTTGCCTGTGCTGGAGCAGACCGATGCCAACACCGTGCTCTGGCAGCTCCAACAGATGGAAACCCGGCCCGAGTTCGAGAAGGTCACCGCCGGCCACGAGGCCCAGATCTTCAGGCATGCCAAATTGATCCTTGAAACACCTGACACGCCGATAGGCGACTTCGTCGCCGCCGAGCAGGCGGTGGAGCGCCTGCGCGACAGCTTCGTCGAGTATTTCCAGCGATATGATGCGCTGCTCTGCCCGGTGACCCCGTTCCCCGCGACCAAGCATGGCCTCGATGACCTCGTGATTGATGGCGAAACGGTTTCCCCGTTCCACGTGATGAGCGCGACATCACCGTTCAGCCTGACCGGCATGCCGGCCCTGTCGATGCGGTTCGGAACAAGCCACGACGGTCTTCCGATCGGCGTACAAATCGCCTCCGCCTGGCTCGCGGATTCGACCGCGCTTAAGGTTGCCTCGCTCCTCGAGGAAGTGAGCCCCGTCCGCAACCTTCACCCTGCCATCTAACGCTACAGGGTCGGGATCTTCCCGCCCCCGTCAATTCCTCATGCAATCTATTGAGCTCAGAAGCCAATCGAGGTCTTAATCAATGCGTGCCATCACGACGAATTTCGAAACGACCGAATTTGCTGGTCTCACGACCAAAATTGTCAATCCGGACGAAAGCTCGTTCACGGTGCTGGATATGACCATCAAGCCGGGCTTCGGCGCACCGGCCCACATCTCCGAGGGCGAAGACAAGCTGTTTATCGTCCTGGAGGGCCAATTGAAGTACCTCGTGGGAGATCAGACTGAGGTCGCGGCACCCGGTGCGCGTGTTGTCGTGCCCAAAGGGGTTGTTCACGGATTCACCAACGTGGGAGCGGCCGACGCGAGGCACATCCTGGTCTCCTCGCCGCGCCGCCACGAGGAGTTCTTCCGTGATCTCCACAATATCCCGGATCCGCGCGAGCAGCATATGGACATGCTGCCGACGATCGCAGCGCGCAATGGTCAACAGATTGTTGGAGCTCTTCCGTAACGCTGTAATTGCGCGCTTCCGCACCTGCATCCGCATCTTACCGAGATGGCAATGTCCCAAATATTTACCGAGCTATCACACCAAACTGAGAGCCGCTCACAATGATTGGATTTTGCGGAGTTATCTCCGCCAAGACGCGCCGACTGTGGCGCAGAATTGCCCTGTTCGGCAGCCTGAAATGTCTGGCCGTCGGATTGCTGGCATCGTTTACTTCAACGGCCTGTGCGCAGCAGCAAACGGACGTCACCATTAAGCAATTGCTCTCGACGACGACTACGTCTGGCGGGCAAAAGATCGTATTGCCCCAAAAGGATGCGGAACTGGTAGCGTCTATCTTCGAAATCCCCCGAGGGGCGAACCTTCCAGAGCACGAGCATCCGTATCCACGATACGGTTACATCTTGTCGGGAAGCTTGCGCGTGACGGACACCGAAACCGGTCAAAGCAAGACGTATCAGTCAGGAGACTTTGTGTTGGAGTCGGTGGGGCGTTGGCACACTGGCGCCAATGCAGGAGAGGAGCCGACAAGGCTGCTCGTTATCGACATCGTCGAGAAGGGACACACGAACACGGTGCTCAAGTAGCGGCAGAATAGGTAACGCCGAAAGGCGGCGCGGTGGGGCGCGCATCGGTTGCCATGTAGGCATGTCCGTTTGTGGCCCATCACGTCGATCCTGCGATTGATCGAAAGGGCCGCTATCGAGGGGCAACCGGACCACCAGCGGAATCGGGAAGACAGCCGCTCATGAGGCGTAGCGCAAGATCGTAGTCCGTCGCTGGTTATCCGGCCGGATCGCGTTGGCGGCCGCTGCATCATAGGGGTATAGCGAAGCAGTAGTGCCCATCTTCATCGGCCGTGGCGCGCCATTTCGGTGCCGGGACGCACGTTGTCGGCACCGGACCATGGATGACGTAGGCGTAGCACGCTCTGTTCGGTGCTTGGCAACGATAGGCGCAATCCGCGTCGCGCCGCCACGCACCGGCTACTGTGCATGGGGTTGTTTTCGACTTTTTTGTTTTGGGCATGAAAGCGGCAGGCTGAACCGGGTCTCATCCGGCTCCTGCCCGCTACTTCATCAACCGCACGCCCTTGGTCGTGAAGCGCTGCGTCTTGCCGCCCGGGCGCATGGGACGCTTCGCCGTTATTCGATACAAAACCGCAAACACTCGATTCCCTGCATGACCGCTGTCGGTGCGAGGTGTTGTGCGATCATGCAGCCTCACGAAACGAGTGTGGCACTAAAATAAATCTCGACCTTCATCAGCTTGGAGACGGGGCAGCCGGCTTTTGCGCTCGCGGCGATCGACTGGAATGTGTCGTGGTCGATGCCCGGAATCTTCGCCGTGGTGGTGAGATGCGCCGAGGTGATCGAAAAGCCGTCCCCGTCCTTCTCGATGGTGATTTCTGATTTGCTGTCGACCTGCTCCGGCACGAAATTCGCCTGACCGAGCTGTCTGACGAATGACATGGTGAAGCATGCGGCATGCGCTGCACCTAACAGCTCCTCCGGATTGGTGCCCGGCTTCTCGCCGTAGCGGCTGAAGAAGGTGTAGGGATGATTGTCCAGCGCGTGGCTCTCGGTGGAGACCGAGCCCTTGCCTTCGCGCAGGCTGCCATTCCAGGCGGCGGATCCGAAACGTTTCATCGTTCTTGCTCCGTTCGTGTTGCGCATGCCCCGCAGCTTACGGGCGCACCAACGCCGCTCGTCTCTTCGTCTCAATCATGTAGAGAGCGCGGCCATCCCAAGTGTGGTCACCTCATGCGTGTTGGCCGGCAGCCTCCAGGATCAGTTGCGTGATCTCGGCAGGTTGAGAGATCAGCGACAGGTGACTCGCTTTCACCTCAATGGTCTTGGCCCCCATGCGCTTGGCCATGAATCGTTCGAGGTCCGGATTGATCGTGCGGTCCTCGGTCGAGACGGCGTAATAGCTCGGCTTTGATCGCCAGGCCGCGTTGGTGGTCTTGCCGGCGAGCAGCGCCTTGTGGAACGGCTGCTGGACCGCATAGAGCACCTTGGCCTTCGCCTCCGGCAGGTCGCCCGCGAAATCGCGCAGGAAAGCTTCCTCGGAAAGCCGTCCTTCATCGCCGTCGAACACGATGCCGGCGCTCGCCGGCGGAGTCGGATAGGTCTTGGCGAGCGCGGTGTAGTCCTCGCCGGCATCCGGCGCGCGCGCCGCCACATAGACGAGCGCCGAGACGTTCGGATGCACGCCGGCCTCGGTGACGATCATGCCGGAGAAGGAATGGCCGACCAGAACCGTCGGGCCGTCCTGCCGAGCCAGCACGCGCTCGGCTGATGCGACCGCTTCGGGCAGCGTGGTCAGCGGATTCTGCACGGAGGTCGCGTTGAGGCCGGCCGTCTGCAATCGCGCGATCACCTCGGACCAGCACGAGCCGTCGGCGAACAGCCCATGCACCAGCACGATGTTGCGCGCCTTCGGCGGAGTTGCGTTTGCGGCCATGCCGCGTGTGGAGATCAGCGAGGCCGCTGCGCCGGCAAGCAGGGCAGTCGAAAAAGCTCGTCTGTTCATCATCGTGATGTCGCTTCCTTTGATCACGAGAGGGATCGTCTTGATGGCGCGGAATGGCCGCGCGGTCTCAAGCAGGTCCCTGCATCAACGCGTCGATGCCGGGCCAATGCGCGGCGAAGATGCCGCGCACGAACGCCTCGCGGTTGTTCTCGATGCTTTAGTGGTCGTGAGGATAGTTGACCATGATGCCGAAGGATTTCGGGATCGCACGGAGCTCGGTGTTGCCGAGTCAGTGATCAGCTCGAGCCGCGCCGTTGCCGAGGTGAAAACGCGTTACCGGGTCGATGCGATGGCCGGTCAAGCGCACGAGTTTTACGCATCCGCGGATCGCGGCGCGCTTCGATCGCTTTTGTCCTCGACTGCGATCGCCAGCAGCCATATGGCAAACCCCGCCAAAGCCAGCCCGCAGCCGACCCAGCCGGTCGATGTCCATCCGTAGCCGGCAGAGATGGCGAGGCCGCCGAGCCACGGGCCGAGCGCATTTGCGGTGTTGAAAGCCGAATGGTTGAGGGCGGCCGGAAGGGCCTGGGCTTCGCCCGACACATCCATCAGCCGGGTCTGCAGCACAGTTCCGAGCGCTCCGCCCAAACCGATGAGAAATGCGTCGATCGTCATGGTCCAGATGTTCAACGCTGCCCAGGGCAATACAGCTAACGCGGCGGAACTCCAGATCAGTAAGCCGCCCGCCGTCGGCATGATTGCGCGGTCGGCGACCCGTGGCACGACAATATTGCCGATGGTCAGGCCGAGCCCGAACGCTGACAGCACCAACGGCACGAGGGCGGGCGAAACGTGCGTCACTTCCATCAACGTCGTCGCGGTGTAGGTGTAAACCGCAAACAGGCCGCCAAAGCCGATGGCGCCGATTGCGAGCGTGAGCCAGACTTGGCCGCGCCTCAATGCGTCAAGCTCACGCAACGCGCTTGCCTTCGGGGCCGGGTGATCGACGGGCGCGAACCATGCAACCATTGAAAGGGCCGCGATGGCGAGCGCAGCGACGACGCCAAAGCTCCAGCGCCAGCCGGCCGCCTGACCCAGCCAGTTCGCGAGCGGGACACCGATCACGGTCGCAACCGTCAGGCCAAGGAACATCTTTCCGACGGCCCGAGTCCGCTTGTGTAATGGCACCAGCGAGGCTGCCACCATGGCCGCCGTGCCAAAGTAGGCCCCATGCGGGACGCCGCTCAGGAAACGGAACGCCAGCATCCAGTGATAGCTGGGCGCGAACGCGCTCAGCGCGTTGCCGACGGCGAACATGGCCATCAGCAACAAAAGGACGTTGCGACGCGCCAAGCGAGCCGTCAGTACAGCAAGCACGGGCGCACCGATCACCACGCCCAACGCATACATGCTGATGACGTTTCCGGCTGTCGGCTCATCAATCCGCAGATCCGGCGCGAAATAGGGCAACAGGCTCATGGTTGCGAATTCAGTGGTGCCGATCGCAAAGCCGCCCATGGCTAACGCGAACAGGACAAGGCCGGTCCCTACAGGGGCGGCATTCTGCTTTTCCATATCTTTCCCGAGTTTTTGGAATGCCGATTCAATCGCCCTAAGGCTTGATCGGATGAATGGCTCGATCAGATGGCGGTGGCTCGATCCTTGACGGTTACCGCCTGCGACCGAATCCCATAACGGATGTGGGAAGATGTTCAGAGGGTGGTGTGCAACACATGTATTCCATGCGTCCGGCACGGCTGGAGCGCGCGTCATTCATCGGAGGTTGAGACCTGAGGGATAGAGGCACCTGAGCAAGAGCAGGCACACTGAATTACATGACATCGATCAAATAGACATGCATCCCATCAGATTCAAATAATGCCTGTGTGATGTCGGTCAGGTCCCGGCCAAGCCATTGCTATCGGGCACGCAGCCCTTCGTCCTGGATCGCTCGCGAGCAGAGGCGTCGCCGGCGTGAAATCAACCTGCTTCTCATGGCGCCACGCCAGACCGACAGAGCAAGCGGCGGTGTCAGGGCAACCGAGCGCCCTGGGGAGTCATCTCAGGATTTTCGAAGGTGTAGATATCTGGCACGCCATTCCGAATGGCACGCCAATCGCGAACCGCGATCGCAGCGCATCACTGCGCGCTGGATCCGCCCTCCACGATCTTCTCGTTCAGCTTCTGATCCACGATCTGCACGGTTCGGTCGATCTCGGCATTGGGCGCGCCAAGCTGATGAGAAATCAGCTTCACCAGCAGGTCGACCCGCTCGATGAAGGGCGCTCCGCTCGCCACCGCGCGCGCCGCCGATGAAGGCTTGAGAAGGCTTTCTGCCGCCTTGGCGTATTTCTCGAACGGCACCTGGTCCTTCGGGTCGGCTCCCAGGCGCCGAGCGATCCCATCGACGTGCTCATAGATCGACTGCGAGCGCTTCAGATCGGCGTGCACCGCGTCGCGGATCGATTGCGGCTCCTGTGGCGTGATGCAGCGGTAATTGCCGGTCAATAGCATCGACCATTTGGCCAGCGGGACGAACAGCGAGTCGAACACTTTGAGCTTCACCGGAACGTCCTGGCCATCCAGCTTCACCGCGTCGATGTCCGCCTCCAGTTCGCGAAGCAGCCGGTTATGTGCCTCATCCGCAAATGCCGCTGCTTTGAAATTTGTCGGCAGGCCGACATGAAGGACATTCGCCGCCTCGTCCGGTGGGCGGAAGGCCTGCGGATCAGGCGAGCACAGCGAAACCAGTCCCGGCTTGAACCGTTCCCATACCTGCGCATTGGTGTAGGCTTCTTCGAGGTCCATCTCCGCCAGCGCCGGAATCCGTTTGAGATAGGGCAAGGGCGGCATGTTCATGATCGAAAGGCAAGGCAGCTTCGCCTCGGCGATCTTGATCATCAGAACCCGGATCGTGTGGTTGGTGTATTGCGGCTCCTGCATGGCAAGGCCAACCAGATCGTAACGGGAAAGGTCGACGTCTGCGGGCGGTGTCGCGTCCAGGGTCCCGGGCAGATCACGCGAGAAGATCGAGCGGTGCGTCGGCTCGTCACGCAGCTTGATGCGAACTTCGGTGCCGTCGCGATTGATGAGCTCTGCGGTCTTCTTGCGACAAACCAAGGTCACGTTGTGACCGGCCATCAGCAGCTTCGTCGCGAGCAATGAGCCATACGAGGCTCCAAGGATCAGTACGTTGCGCGCCATGCTCCCTCTCCCAAAGGTTTTCCTCCAACGCCCCGAACCCAAGCCAGTCTCAAATTTTCGTCGGGTATCCGCTTGGGCGAAGGAACGGCGCGGGCCGAACCTTTACATCAGACGGGACGGCCTCTTCGGGCAAGGAGCATACCTCTCTATCGCCAATTGACGAGCATTACAATCACACAGCGCTTCGCGCTTTCAGTCCGCAGAAGAAGTCTCCTTCAGGTTGCATCATTCGCACCGATAGTGGTGGCCGTCACGGCCAAGGAATGTGCCGGTCGCGGGACTGTACGAGCGGTGGCGTTGCGCGCAGGTGCCGATGCCGCTGTCCTCCTCGTTATAGTATTGCAGAACAGAAGGTGGTCCCGATTCCAGCCTGGTCGCGGGCGTGGGCGCGCCGCCGTTCAGGATGTCTGCGTTGGGATGATAGAACGCGTACAGTCCGGGCTCCTGGATGGCGGCCTGAGCAAATACTGGTGTTGCGGCTGCTGCCGACAGCAGCGCGGCGGCCGCGAGGATCTTGAGTGAGGTCATCGAAATTCTCCATCGGTCGATACGAAAACCCGATCGGCGCGCGCGATCCTGCGTGACGCACCGTCAGGCGGTGCGCGGTCAAACGCGAGTTTTTCGTATTGGGTTGTCCGAATGCTCGGATCTTTCGATTCAAGATCTAAGTGGCCTGCGCGCGCATCCCACTAAATTCTGCTTTACGATTCTCAACTCGAGTTGACGGCGGGAGCGTGAGAGATCGCCAACCGGATACGCGGCGCGACGTCATCACGAAGCAGCGAAACGCGAGTGAATCGCTTTAACGCCATGTCAGTAGCGATTGATTGTTTATGCTGGTTTGCGCGGCGTCGCTAAACGCGAATTTAGTGGGGGCGGCGAAAAAGAATCCCACCTTTCTTTGTGTAACGTTCCGTATGTCACCACTCGAAAGGACAAAGCCATGAAAGTCGCAATGGTAGCATTGGTCGCCGCGTCCATGCTCTCAAGCACGTACGCTTTTGCCAATACGGCGCGTCATGAACCGATGGTCAGGAGCTATCCGATATACAGAGAGGCAGTTCCATCCGTCATGTTGCACCCGAACTACGGCAATCCGAACGGAAATCCGGATGGTCCGACCACGTTGAGCGGTACCGGCGATTCTCAATTCGGCGGTTCGTCAGCCGGCACCAGCGGTTACAACTAAGTGAAAGCTGCAGTTGATCGGGCTTTTCTTGAAGGCCGCCGTGCCACTCTGATCTAACGACGCGCGAACCTCGCGCGTCGTTGACGTGGCGCGAGACGGCGTTACCTCGACCGCTGAGGTGACGTCACTTCTTCGGGGCCGATCGTCTGCTGCGGCTGGCGGTGCCGAACACGACTTGCGATGGATAGGGAGAAGCTGAGCGCTGAGGCATGCTCCCGAGGAAGCCTGCGGCGCCGATCCACGCGACGGTGGGTTGCGCGGCAAAATTGCCGGGAAATACGCCATTGGTCGGGAAGTCGCGATTGTCGTTGCGGTTGTCATAGAACCAGCCGCTCGTCTGGCCGTATCGGATGGCGCGATACCCAAACTCGGTCGCTGATCCCGGCGAGATAGCGGGCGCTGCCAGGATCGTCGCGCAAATTGCGATCTTCAATCTACCCATTGGCTTTCCTATGGCCGGATCGTGCCCCAGTCGCCCTTCCAACCCGCAAGCTTTCCGCGACGAAACTGCAGATAGAGCCCGTCGCTTCGGCTCGACAGCGCGCTTCCCTTGACATTCGGCAGTGCCAGGTAAAGTTCGTTGCCGGGGCGTCCTCGCATAAAGGTCAAGGGCACGCCGAGCGTGCGCGCGACCTCATCGGGCTTCATCCCGAACCGAAGCGAGGGTGCGCTTTGCTGTGCAGCCGCAGACGTTGCTTCGAGTGCTGCCAGAACGAGCGCCATCACGAGCAAGCCGGTGTTCTTCATCCGAGACACCCATTTGAGGCAGGGCAAACGCAAGCCAATGCGGCGAAGGCGGACATCATTGTAGCGAGACCAGCGTCCCGGCTGGCGTCCAGCCGCCGCCGAGCGCCTGAAACAGACTGGTCGCCGCCAATAATTTCGAGAGCCGCACCTGAACCAGCGTGATCTCCGCGGTGAAGAGCGTCTGTTCGGCCTGCAGGACCGTAATCAGATTGATCGTGCCGCCCCGCAACTGCTTTTCCGCCACATCGAATGCCGTTCGCGAACTCGCAACGACCTGCGCTTGCAGCCGCTCCTGGAGCGTGAACTTCTGCAACGCGATGAGCGCCTTCTCGACGTCGGAGAATGCCGACAGAACCGCTTTGCGATAGGCCTGCAGGTCCTGAAGCTGCACGCCTTTGGCCTGCTTCAACTGGCTCTCGAGCAGGAAGCCGTCGAAGATCGGCTGGGTGAGGCTGGCCGTGAGGGTGGAGAACGCCGCCCCCGGCGTGAACAGCGAGGCCAGCGCGCTGCTCTGGAACCCGCCGGTGCCGGTGAGTTGGATCTGCGGAAAGAAGGCCGCGCGAGCCTGCTCGACGCTGAAGTTCGATGCCGCAAGCAGCGCCTCCGCCTGGCGAATGTCCGGCCGTTGGTAAAGCAGTTCCGATGGCAGGCCGGGGGTTACCCGAGGCACTTTGATGCGGCTGGTCGATCCGCCCCGCACCGAGAAATTCGCCGGCGCTCGTCCAACAAGGACGGCGAGCGCGGCAATGTTCTGACCGATGGTGACTTCGAGAGGAGGAATCGCCGCCCGCTGCGTTCCTGTCAGCGCCTCCTGTTGCGAAACGTCGAGCTGCGAGGCTGTTCCGCCGGCAAACTGCGTCCTGATCAGCGCTAGGATTCGCTCGGCCGCTGCGAGGTTCTCGCGCGTCACCCGCAACTGGTCCTGCGCCGCCAGAATCTGGAAATACGTGTTGGCCACCGTGACGATCGCGGTCAGCGTGACCACCTCGCGATTATATCGGGAGGCTGTCGCGCTCTCTTCCGCTGCATGGAGCGCTGCCTGGTTCTTGCCCCAGAAGTCGAGCATGTAGCTCGCAGTGAGGCTGGTGCTGAATTGTGAGAAGTTCGAACTCCCGCCGCCGCGTCCGCCTCCGGTCCCGGTGACGCCCCCGCCAAGGTTGCTGCCGCTGCTGATGGCGCTGCTTGTGGAGCCGAAATGCGCGCGCTCGGCGCTGGCTGCTCCGGTCAGGGACGGCAATAGCGGCGAACCAGCCACGCCGACCTGGGCGTCGGCCTGCACGACCTGGGCGATCGCGACTGCAATGTCGAGATTGTTGATCTGCGTCGCGTCCATTAGTGACGTCAGTTCGCCGGAGCCGAAGCCGCGCCACCAGTCCAGGACCGGGAGCGCGGCGTCAGGACCCGCCGAACTTGCCGCGCGATATTTCTCCGGCACTTCGAGATTGAGCTCGGGCCGTTCCGATCCCAGGATGCAGCCGGACAGGCCGGGGCCGAACGCCAGTACGATCAACGCGGAAATCGCGCGGGTGCGACCGTCTCCCCACGGCAAGATCGCCCGGGCCAGACTTCGGTGTCGGACTCGTAGTACCGAGGATTTCGACATCTCACTCGCCTGGCTGCAGTGAGGGCTTGGGCAGGTTGGGAGGCGCGTTGCCCCTTCGACGTTGGCCCCAGAGCCGGAACCTGTCCAGATACAAATAGATCACAGGTGTCGAATAAAGTGTCAGCATCTGGCTCAGGATGAGACCGCCGACGATGGCGATGCCGAGCGGTTGGCGCAATTCGCCGCCTTCGCCCATTCCGACGGCAAGCGGCACCGCGCCGAGCAGTGCGGCCATGGTCGTCATCATGATCGGGCGGAACCGGAGCAGGCAGGCCTCGCGGATGGCATCGAGCGGATCGAGGCCGCGCTTGCGCTCGGCGTCAAGCGCAAAGTCGATCATCATGATCGCGTTCTTCTTCACGATGCCGATCAGCAGGATCACGCCGATCAGCGCCATGATGCTGAACTCGGTGCGGAACGCGATCAGCGCCAGCAGCGCGCCCACGCCGGCCGACGGCAGCGTCGAGAGGATGGTCAGGGGATGGATGTAGCTCTCGTAGAGCACGCCGAGCACGATGTAGATGGTCACCAAGGCGGCCAGGATGAGCAGCGGCTGATTGCTGAGCGAATCCTGGAAGACCTTTGCCGTGCCCTGGAAGGTGCCGCGGATCGTCGCGGGCACGCCGATCCGGTTCATGGTGGCCTCGATGGTGCTGACGGCGGTGCCGAGCGACACGTTGGGAGGCAGGTTGAAGGAGATCGTGTTGGCGACGAGAAGTCCCTGATGATTGACGGAGAGCGGTGTTGCGCCCCGACCGAAATGCGCGACCGCCGAAAGCGGAATCATCGTTTCGCTGCTGGTGCTGACCGCCGCGCCGGTCGAGGCCACGCCTTTGCCGGTCGACCCGATCGAATTGGTCGCAAGATTGCGCGCGGCCTGTGCGTTGGCCGAGTTGGCGGTAACAGATGTTCCCGGCGTCACTACTGTTCCCGCCACCGCGTTGGTTGCCTGCGAGCCGCCGACCGATCCGCCGGAGGTGCTGATGTAGACATCCTTGAGCGTCTCCGGATTCTGCCAGTAGCGCGGTGCTACCTCCATGATCACGTGATACTGGTTGCGCGCGACATAGATGGTCGAGACCTGGCGCTGGCCGAACGCGTCATAGAGCGTGTTGTCGATCTGGCTGACGGTGATCCCGAGCCGCGCCGCGGCGTCGCGATCGATGACCAGATTGGATTCGAGCCCCTTGTCCTGCTGATCGCTGTTGACGTCTGCGAGATTGGACTCGCGCTGCAGCGCCGCCGTGATCTTCGGGGTCCATTCGTTGAGCTCTTCCAGCGCCGGGCTCTGCAGCGTGTACTGGTACTGTGCGCTGGATAGCCGCCCGCCGACGCGGATGTCCTGCACCGACTGCAGAAACAGGGTTGCCCCGGGCACGGTGGCGAGCTCGCGCCGCAACCGCGCGATCACCTGGTCGGCGCCGACTTTGCGCTGCTCGAGCGGGCGCAGCGAGACGAAAACGAATCCGGAATTGGTCTGGTTGCTGCCGGTGAAGCCGACGACGGCGTCCACCGCGGGATCGTGCTTGATGATAGTGACGAACTGCGTCAGCTTCTGCTGCATCAACTGGAACGAAATGCTCTGGTCCGCCTGGATCGAGCCGACCAGCCGTCCGGTGTCCTGTTGAGGGAAGAAGCCCTTGGGGATCACGCCGTAGAGATAGAAGTTGAGCCCCAGCACTGCGGCGAGGATCAGCATCACGGATCTCGGGTGCGCGAGCGCGGCCGAGAGCGTCCGCCGATAGAAGCCGAGCATCGCTTCGAAGAAGCGCTCGCTGGCGCGATAGAGCCAGCCGTGGACCCGGTTGCTTTCCCGGCGCAGCAGCACCGAGCACATCATCGGCGTGGTCGCGAGCGAGACCGCAAGCGAGATCAGGATCGAGATCGAGATTGTCATCGCGAATTCGCGGAACAGCCGGCCGACGATGCCGCCCATCAAGAGGATCGGGATGAACACCGCGATCAGCGAGATGCTCATCGAAAGCACGGTGAAGCCGACCTCGCCCGAGCCCTTCAGCGCCGCCTCAAACGGCGACATCCCGTGCTCGATATAGCGGGTGACGTTTTCGAGCACGACGATGGCGTCGTCGACGACAAAGCCGGTCGCCACCGTCAGCGCCATCAGCGACAAATTATCGAGGCTGTAGCCGACGAGATACATGACGCCGAAGGTCGCGACCAGCGACACCGAGACCGCGACCACAGGGATCAACGTCGCGCGGGCGTTGCGGAGGAACGAGAACACCACGAGGATCACCAGCAGCACGGCTAGCACCAGGGTCCGCTCGACGTCATGCAGCGAGGTGCGGATGGTGGTCGAGCGGTCGACCGCCAGATCGATGTCGATCGCTGGCGAGACCGAAGCCTTGAGCTGGGGCATCAGCGCCTTGACCAGATCGACCGTGCTGATGATGTTGGCATTCGGCTGCCGGTACAGGATGATCAGGACGGCGGGCTTGCCGTTGGCGAGGCCGGCGTTGCGCAGGTTCTCCACGGAATCGGTGACCTCTCCGACATCGGAGAGATGCACGGCCGCGCCATTGCGATAGGCAATGACCATTGACTTGTAGTCGTCGGCCTTGTCGGCCTGGTCGTTGGCATAGATCTGGTAGCGCCGCTCGCCGACGTCGATCCCGCCCTTGGGGCTGTGCGCATTGGCGCTGGCGAGCGCGGCGCGCACGTCCTCGAGCCCGATGCCGTATTTGTAGAGCGCCTGCGGAACCAGGTCGACGCGCACCGCCGGCAGCGAGCTGCCGCCGACAATGACCTCGCCGATCCCCTCGACCTGCGAGAGCTTTTGCGCCAGCACGGTGGAGGCGGCGTCGTAGAGGTCGCCGCGAGTCAGCGTATCGGAGGTCAGCGTCAGGATCAGGATCGGCGCGTCGGCGGGATTGACCTTGCGGTAGGTCGGATTGCTGCGCAGGCTGGTCGGAAGGTCGGCGCGGGCGGCGTTGATCGCGGCCTGCACGTCGCGCGCCGCGCCGTTGATGTCGCGGTTCAGACCGAACTGCAGGGTGATGCGCGTCGAGCCCACTGTGCTTTGCGAGGTCATCTCGGTGACGTCGGCGATCTGGCCGAGATGGCGCTCGAGCGGGCTTGCGACCGTGGTCGCGACGTCCTCGGGGCTCGCGCCCGGCAGCGTCGCCTGCACCGAGATGGTCGGGAAGTCGACCTGCGGCAGCGGCGAGACCGGCAGCTTGAAGAACGCCACCACGCCCGCCGCCGCAAGCCCGAAGGTCAGCAGTGTGGTCGCAACCGGCCGGCGGATGAAGGGCGTTGACGGGTCCATGGCTCAGTGGGCTCCGCGTGTTTCGCGGGCACCGCCGGGTCCTCCGGCAAGCCGTACGGCGAGCCGGTCGAACCACAGATAGATCACCGGCGTCGTGAACAAGGTGAGCAACTGGCTGACCAGAAGGCCGCCGACGATGGAAATGCCGAGCGGGTGCCGCAGCTCCGATCCGGCACCGGTTCCGAGCATCAGCGGCAGCGCGCCGAGCACTGCGGCCATGGTCGTCATGATGATCGGCCGGAACCGCAGCAGGCACGCCTGGTAGATCGCCTCGCGCGGCGACCGGCCTTCGTTGCGTTCGGCATCGAGCGCGAAGTCGATCATCATGATCGCGTTCTTCTTGACGATGCCGATCAATAGAATGATGCCGATGATCGCGACGATCGTGAGGTCCTGCCCCGCCATCATCAACGCGAGCAATGCGCCGATCCCGGCCGAAGGCAGGGTCGAGAGAATCGTGAGCGGGTGGATGAAGCTCTCATAGAGCACGCCCAGCACGATATAGACCGTGACGATCGCGGCCAGGATCAGGAACAGTTGGTTCGAGAGCGAGGCTTGAAAGGCGAGCGCTGCGCCCTGGAAACTCGTGATGATGCCGAGCGGCTGACCGATGTCGATCTGCGCCTGCTTGACGGCGGCGACCGCCTCTCCCAGCGACGCGTCGGGCGCCAGGTTGAACGATATGGTGGCCGAGGGGAACTGGCCGAGATGCGAAACCTGCAACGGCGCGATGTCCTCGTGCATCTTGGCCAGCACCGGCAACGGCACCGGCGCGCCTCCGACCGAGGAGGGCAGGTAGATCGACGACAGCGATTGCAGGGAGGTCTGCAGCGTCGGATCGGCTTCCAGGATCACCCGGTACTGGTTTGAATTGGTGAACACCGTCGAGACGATGCGCTGGCCGAAGGAGTCGTAGAGCGCATTGTCGACGGTCGCGGGCGTGATCCCGAACCGCGCCGCCTGCTCGCGGTCGATGTCGACGAAGACCGCAAGTCCCTTGGCGGACATATCGGTCGAGACGTCGGTGAACGCGGGAAGCTGCCGCAATCTGTCGACGAGCTTCGGGGCCCATTCGGCGAGCTGGGCCGGGTCGGCGTCCTGCAGGATGAACTGATATTGCGCCTTGCTGACGGTGCCTTCGATGGTGAGGTCCTGCACCGGCTGCATATAGAGCGTGACGCCGGTCAGCGATGCCGTGCTGTCCTTGAGACGGCCCATGACGCTCGCGATATCGGATTTTCGCTGATCGTGCGGCTTCAGGTTGATCAGGATGCGGCCGCTGTTGAGCGTGGTGTTGGTGCCGTCGACGCCGATGAAGGAGGAAAGGCTCTCGACGTCGGGATCCCGGAGGATGACGTCGGCCAGTTGCTGCTGCCGCTCGGCCATCGCGGCGTATGAGACCGATTGCGGCGCCTCCGAAATCGCCTGAATGACGCCGGTGTCCTGCAGCGGGAAGAACCCCTTGGGGATCGCGACATAGAGCAGGGCGGTCAAGCCGAAGGTGGCGAGCGCCACCAGCAGCACCAGGGTCTGGCGGTCCAGCACCCAGTTCAGCATCCGGGCATAGATCGCGATGACATGATCGAAGCCTTCGCGGCTCAGGCGCTGGAGCAAATTCTCATGCGCCTCGCCTTCCGCCTTGAGCAGCTTGGCGCAGGCCATCGGAACCAGCGTCAAGGACACCACGGCGGATATCAGGATGGTGACCGACAGCGTGATGGCGAACTCGCGGAACAGGCGGCCGACCACGTCACCCATGAACAGCAGCGGAATCAGCACCGCGATCAGCGACACCGTCAGCGAGATGATCGTGAAGCCGATCTGCTCGGAACCGCGGAGCGCGGCCGCTAGCGGAGTTTCGCCGTCCTCGATGTAGCGGGAGATGTTCTCGATGACGACGATCGCGTCATCGACCACAAAGCCGGTGGCGATCGTGAGCGCCATCAGGGAGAGATTGTTGAGGCTGAAGCCGAACAGGTACATCGCCCCCAGGGTGCCGACCAGCGAGAGCGGCACGGAGAGGCTTGGGATCAGCGTCGCGCGCGGACTGCGCAGGAATACGAAGATCACCAGCACGACCAGCACGACTGCGAGCGAGAGCTCGTATTCCACGTCTCTGACCGAGGCGCGGATGGTCACGGTGCGGTCGGTCAGGATGTTCAGGTCGATGGCGGCAGGCAACGCCGCCTGCAACTGCGGCAACACCGCCTTGATCCCTTCGACCACCGAGATGACGTTGGCCCCGGGCTGGCGCTGGATGTTGAGGATGATCGCCGGCGTCGTATTCATCCAGGCGCCGAGCTTGTCGTTCTCGGCGCCGTCGATGACGTCGCCGATGTCGCTGAGACGGACCGGAGAGCCGTTCTTGTAGGCCACGATCAGGGATTTGTAGCCACCGGCACCGCGGATCTGGTCGTTGGCGTTGATGGTGTAGGAGCGCATCGCGCCGTCAAAATTGCCCTTGGGCGTGTTGACATTGGCACTGCCGAGGGTGGTGCGCAGGTCGTCGATATTGAGGCCATAGGCGGCAAGCTTGCGGATGTCGGCGCGGACGCGGACCGCCGGCCGCTGGCCGCCGCTGATGCTGACGAGGCCTACTCCCGGAAACTGCGAGATCTTCTGCGCCAGCCGGGTGTAGACGAAATCCTGGACCTGCGTCAGCGGCATGGTCTTCGACGTCAGGCCAAGGGTCAGGATCGGAGCGTCGGCCGGATTGACCTTGGCATAGATCGGTGGCGCCGGAAGATCTGATGGCAGCAGATTGCCGGCGGCATTGATCGCGGCCTGCACCTCCTGCTCGGCGACATCGAGCGAGATCGTCAATCCGAACTGTAGCGTGATGACCGAGGCGCCGGCCGAGCTGACTGAACTCATCTGGCTCAGGTTCGGCATCTGGCCGAACTGCACCTCCAGCGGGGCCGTGACGGACGACGTCATCACGTCAGGACTGGCGCCGGGATAGAAGGTCTGGACCTGGATCGTCGGGTAATCGACCTCGGGCAGGGCCGCGACGGGCAGGAAGCGGAACGCCAGCATCCCCGACAGCATGATGGCGATCATCAAGAGCGTTGTCGCCACCGGTCTGTGGATGAATGGCCGCGAGGGGTTCATTCGTGCCCACCCCCGGAGCGCCGCCCCTTGCCGTCCACTGCTTTCGAATCCGGCGGCTTGGCTGCAGCGGCCGACTCGCCCGCCCCCGTCGGAGGTCGAATGACGATCCTGGCGCCTTCCCGCAGCTTGTCGGCGCCATCGATCACGATGCGGTCGCCGGGAGAAAGTCCGGACTGAACCTCGACCCGGTCTCCTTCAGTGACGCCAAGCTTGACCGGGCGCACCGAGACCGTGCTGTCGCCGTTGACGAGATAGACGAAGGTGCCGGGCGTGCCGCGCTGGATGCCGGCCGTCGATATCGTCGTCACGTCCTTGTGGGTGTCCAGCAGGAGACGCACGTTGACGAACTGATTGGGATACAGCGTCCGCGCTTCGTTCGAGAATTGCGCGCGCAGCTTGATCGTGCCGGTGGTCGGATCGATCTGGCTGTCGAAGGTCTGCAGCGCCCCGCTGGCGAGCTTGTTGGTGCCGCTGCGATCGTAGGCCGCGGCCGGCAGCACCGCTCCCTCGCGGAGCCGCGTGGCGATCGCCTGAAGCTGGTCCTCCGGGAGTGTGAACAGGACGCTGATCGGCTGCAGTTGCGTGATCACCACGATGCCGGTGGCATCACCGGGGGTGACGTAGTTGCCCTGATCGACCTGCCGCAATCCGACGCGCCCATCCAGCGGCGACAGGATATGGCAATAGCGCAGGTTCACTTCGGCGGCCTGCACCGAGGCGCGGTCCGCTTCAACCGTGCCTTCGTTCTGCGCGACCAGGGCTATTTGCGTGTCGAGCTGTTGGTGCGGCACGGCGTTCTGCTTCGCCAGCCCCTGGTAGCGGGCAAGGTCGACCTGGGCCCCCTTCAGCATGGCTTGGTCGCGCGCAAGCTGTCCCTTGGCCTGGGCTAGCGCCGCTTCAAAGGGGCGGGAGTCGATCTCCGCGATCAAATCACCCTTCTTGACTTCATCGCCTTCCTTGAACGCGATGCGGGTCAGATATCCGCTGATCTGGCTTCTGATCGTGACGGTGGCGAGTGAAGAGACGGTGCCGAGCCCATTGAGGTTGATCCCGATATCGCCCTTGCCGACAGTCTCGGCGACAACAGACATCGGCGGGGCGGTTCGCTTGCCGGCTGCTTCCTGTGGCGTGCCTGCGGGCTTCGTCCACCAGACGATGCCGGCAGCCAGCGGGAGAATAACGGCGATCGCGAACCCAATGCGCCCGCGAGCCGGGCGCACGACTTTTTTCCCAGGCGCAATCGAAGGGGGGTCCGTCGACTTCCTTAGCTGCTGATCCATGGGTCACCTGCGAAAGCGCATGAACGAACCCGCGTGGGGCGCATGTCGCCGCAGCCCGGTTCCTGCAACATTCCAGGTCGACATATTGAACGATTAAGGGCCGGAAAGCCCATTAACATTCGGTAGGGAGGCTCAACAAAGGCTGATGGTTCCGCGCGTTCGGCGGCAATCGGCGGCTTCAGCCTAATTCTTGGCCAGATCGGCCTGCGAAGCCATTTAGGCCCGCCGCTCATAGCTCTCGGCAAGAACCTTGAGACGATCGGCGACTGCCTGGTCGCTCACGCTTTCGGCGACCCGGCGCAAGGTCTGCGCTGGGCTCGAATAATCCTTGCTCGGCATACTCAACTCCGCAACTCATGGTTTCAAACAGTCATGTAGGTACGCGTTGCACGATGCCGAATTCACAAAGTCGGGAGTGAGCGATCTGTATGAAGCGACGCAATCTGCATAGTGGCGGCCGGCGCCGTCTCATTCGGCCGGCGTTGCCTGGGGCTGGACGGGGGAGGTTGCCGCCTCCTTCTCGCCGAACAGCCAGATCTGCAGCCGGTCGAGATAGAGATAGACCACCGGCGTCGTGTACAGCGTGAGGATCTGCGACACCGCGAGGCCGCCGACAATGGCATAGCCGAGCGGCTGCCTGATCTCCGAGCCCGCGCCGGTGCCCACCATCATCGGCACGGCGCCGAGCATTGCCGCCATCGTGGTCATCAGGATCGGCCTGAACCGCTTGATGCAGGCCTGGTAGATCGCCTCTTCCGTGCTGAGTCCTTCATTGTGTTCGGCGTGGATCGCGAAGTCGACCAGCATGATGCCGTTCTTCTTGACGATGCCGATCAGCAGGATGAGGCCGACAATCGCGATCACGGTCAGATCGAAATGGGCCGCCATCAGCAACAGCAGCGCACCGACGCCGGCCGACGGCAGGGTCGAGATGATGGTGATCGGATGGATCGTGCTCTCATAGAGGATGCCGAGGATCAGGTAGATCACGAACAGCGAGGCGAGGATCAGGATCGGCGTGCTCGACAGCGAGGCGCCGAAGGCCTGGGCGTTGCCCTGGAAGCTGGTCTGCAGCGAGAGCGGTGGATTCAGCTCCTTCTTCACTGCATCAATGGTGCTCACGGCCTGGCCGATGGCGGCACCCGGCGCAAGGTTGAACGAGATCGTCACCGACGGGAACTGCCCCTGGTGATTGACGACGAGCGGCGAGACCTTCACGACCGAATCGACCAGCGTCGACAACGGCACCTGCTGCCCGCTCGAGGATTTCACATAGATGCCGTTGAGCGCATCGGGCGAATACTGGAACTTCGGATTGACCTCCATGACGACATGGTACTGCTGCAGCGTGGTGTAGATCGTCGAGACGATGCGCTGCCCGAACGCATCGTCCAGCGTGTTATCGATGGTGAAGGGCAGGATGCCGTAGCTCGAGGCGACTTCGCGCTTGATGGTGATGTCGAGCAGCGGCCCGGCATTGAGCTGGTCGGTGGTAACATCGGTGATCGAGGGGATCGTTCTGATCTTGTCGAGGAACAGGCCCGCCCAACGGGTGAGCTCGCCCGGATCGGCATCGTTCATCGTGTACTGGAATTGCGTCTTGTTCAGCCGGGCTCCGATCGTGATGTCCTGGGCGGGCTGCATGTACAGCGTGACGCCCTGGATCTTGGCGAGATTCGTCCGCAATCGCGCGATCACCTTGTCGATCGGATCACGCCGGTCGGCTGGCTTGAGCTGGATGTAGACGCGCCCGTCATTGACCGTGTAGACGCCGCCGCCGGCGCCCACCGCGGCCCCGACGGAAGCGACGGCGGGATCGCGCATGATGACGTCGAGCAGGGCTTGCTGGCGCTGGGCCATCGCCTTGAAGGAGATATCCTGCGACGCTTCCGACTGACCGAGGATCAGCCCGGTGTCCTGCTCCGGGAAGAAGCCCTTGGGAATGACAACGTAGAGATAGCCGGTCAGCGCGATGGTGCCGAGCATCACCATCAGCGTGATGAAGCGGTGACGCAGCACGATTCTGAGGCCCGCCTCATAGAGGTTGAGCAGCGCGTCGAATCCGCGTTCGGACAATCGATAGAGCCGGCCGTGCGAGTTGCTTTCGGGCTTGAGCAGATATGCGCACATCATCGGCGTCAGCGTGCGCGAGATCACCAGTGAGAGAACGAGCGCCACGCTCACCGTCATCGCGAACTCGCGGAACAACAGCCCGACATAGCCGCTCATCAGGAACAGCGGGATGAACACGGCGATGAGCGAGAAGGTGATCGCCATGACGGTGAAGCCGATCTCGCCGGATCCCTTCATCGCCGCGTCATAGGGCGAGAGCCCCTCCTCGATGTGACGCGTGATATTCTCGATCTCGACGACGGCGTCGTCGACCACGAAGCCGACCGCAATCGACAGCGCCATCAACGACAGATTGTCGAGGCTGTAGCCCATTTCGTACAGGATCGCGAAAGTGCCGACCAGCGACAGCGGCACGGTGACGGCCGGGATAATGGTGGCCCAGAAACTGCGCAGGAAGATGAAGATCACCATGACGACGAGCCCGATCGTCAACAGCAGCGTGAACTGCACGTCGGCGATCGATGCGCGGATGGTATCGGTGCGGTCGGAAATGACGTTGATCTTGATGCCCGCGGGAATCGAGGCCTGCAGCACCGGCATCATCGCCTTGATGCGCGCGACCGTGTCGATGACATTGGCGCCGGGCTGACGCTGGATCGCCAGGAGGATCGCCCTCTGATTGTTGTACCAGCCGGCGATCAGGTCGTTTTCCGGCGCGCTGATCGCGCGTCCGATGTCACGGATGCGGACCGGAGATCCATTGCGATAGGCAACCACGAGGTCGGCATATTGGTCGGGCTTGAACAGTTGATCATTGGTGTTGAGCGTGTAGGTCTGGCGCGGGCTGTTGAGCGTGCCCTTCGCCAGATCGACATTGGCCTGGCCCAGCACTGTCCGCAGATCCTCCAGATTGATGCCGCGGGCGGCCAATGCCTCCGGGTCGACCTGGATGCGGACGGAGGGCTTCTGCTGGCCGCCGACGCCGACGAGACCGACGCCGGAGATCTGCGAAATCTTCTGCAGCAGGATGTTCTCGGAATAGGCATCCACCGTGGTCAGCGGCAGGCTGTCCGAGGTGATGCCGAGCACCAGGATCGGTGTGTCGGCCGGGTTGACCTTGCGGATCGTCGGCGGATACGGCAGGCCTGTCGGCAGATAAGGGGAAGCGGCGTTGATGGCCGACAGCGTGTCGCTCACCGCACCGTCGATCTGGCGGCTGAGATCGAACTGCAGCGTGATCTGGCTGTAGCCCAGCGCACTCGCCGACGTCATCTGGGTGAGGCCCGGGATTTCGCCGAATTGCAGCTCGAGCGGCGATGCCACCGAGGACGCCATGGTCTGCGGATCGGCGCCCGGCAACTGCGCGGTTACCGTCAGCGTGGGATAGTTGACGTTCGGCAGCGCCGCCACCGGCATCAGCGGATAGGCGACCAGCCCAGCTACGAACAAGCCCACCATGAGCAGCGCGGTCGCGATCGGCCGTCGGATGAACGGTGCGGAAATATTCATGGGATTGGCGTCTGCATTGCGTCCTGCGCGGCGGCTTCCTCGGCCGCCTTGCCATGGAGCGCGATCACATGTGTGCCCGGC
Organism: Bradyrhizobium sp. Ses1; assembly: GCF_059512365.1. Classification (NCBI taxonomy): domain Bacteria; kingdom Pseudomonadati; phylum Pseudomonadota; class Alphaproteobacteria; order Hyphomicrobiales; family Nitrobacteraceae; genus Bradyrhizobium; species Bradyrhizobium sp. Ses1. Next base: position 164,792 of record NZ_JCAMOQ010000012.1, on the reverse strand, counting down.
TGCAGCTTGTATTGGCCGTCGACCACCACCCGCTCATTTGCCGAGAGTCCGGAATCGATCAGCGCCTGTCCGTCGCTGATTTGCGCCACCTTGACCTGGCGGATCGCAACGGTGTTGTCGGGATTGACGACCCACGCATAGGTTCCGTTCGGACCTTGCTGGATCACCGCCGCAGGCACAGTGAGGCCGTTGTGTCTCGTGTCGAGCAGCAATCGCGCGTTGACCAGCTCGCCCGGCCAGAGCTTGTTCTCCTTGTTGGAGAAATTGGCCTTGAGCTGAATCGAGCCCGTGGTCTGCAGAATCTCGTTGTTGACGAGGCCAAGCTGGCCCTGGCCGAGCTCGATCGTGTCGTCCTGGTTATAGGCGAGGACGGTCAGCGGCGCCTTGGTGATTTGCTGCTGCTTCTGAATTTGCGGCAGGACCGTCTCCGGAAGTGTGAAGATCAGCGAAATCGGATCGAGCTGGGTCACCACGCAGAGGCCGTTCGTGCTCGATGGGCTGATGATGTTGCCGACGTCGATCTGGCGGATCCCGACCACGCCGTCGATCGGTGAGGTCAGGCGCGTGAAGCTGAGCTGCACCTTCGCGGCCTCGATCAGCGCCTTGTCGGTTGTGATCGCGCCGTCCAACTGCCCGACTTGCGCCTTCTGGGTTTCGATCAGTTGCGGTGTCGCCCAGCCTTTGGCCCCCAACTGGGTGTAACGGACGAGGTTGGCATTGGCGTTGGCGAGCTGTGCCTGATCGCGTTCCAGTGCTCCGGTGTACTGATCGATTAGCGCCTGATAGGGGCGCGGATCGATCTGCGCCAGCAGGTCGCCGGCATGCACATGCTGGCCTTCGGTGAAGTTGATGGTGAAGATCTGCCCCTGGATCTGGGCGCGCACCACGTCGGTGTTGTAGGCGATCACGGTGCCGACGCCGGTCAGATAGATCGGCACGTCGTGCTGGCTGACCGTTCCGGCGACGATCGGCACCGGGGACGGCCGCGCCGGCGCTGCGGCGGCCGTCTCGAACGGGAAGTCATGCATAGCGTAGAGCAGAGCGCCGGTCGCCACTGCGGCGGTCAGCATGACGGCACCGACAACGATCTTCTTTTTCATGGTCTGGGTTTCGCTGAGAGATGTGTTAGCAACCCGGAATAGCTGCCGATGACGTGACACTGCCCGCAGTGAGGATTGAGCAGGCACTGCCTGCCATCGTGGAGGTGGAGGCGGTTGGAGCGGGAGTGAGAACCGTCGGCACGGTCGGGAGGGCCGCAACCGGTCCAACGACGCCTGGAAGGAGCGATACGCCGGGTGTCGGCACCGGCGCCGCCGAGCTGACGCCGAGGTTGCCGATCTCGGTCGAGTCGAGGGGAATGCCGGTTCGATTGACACCGCCCATTGTCGTGGGTGAGGTCGATGACGGTGTCGATGATGCAATGACGCTCGTCGAGCCCGAGCCGCACATCCCCGACGTTCCCGATGTGTCGATGATGCCGGATGCTGTCGCCATGCCCGAGCTCTCCAGCGTGCCTGACGTCGTCGACACGCCCGATGTCGGTGAAATCACTGGCGATAGGCCCGGTGTCGCGGCCGTATTGCCCGCCATGGCCGCGGTTGCAGGCGCGGTCGATCCGACCGCCATTCCGGCGCCGTCGAAGGTGGCGGTCGATCCGAACATTTGGGTCGGCGCTGTCCCAACTGTCGAGCAAACTGTGCCGCTGCTTGGAATGGCGATCGTGCCCGTCGCGGGAGCCGCGAGCGGACTGACTCCCGGCGATGAGAGCTCGGTCGCGCCCAACGGAATTCCCGTTGGCGAGACCGGCGAGCCCGCGCTGCCTAGCGGAGAGGTTGCGTCAAGCGTCGGAGTCGGGGTCGCCGCACCGGTCACTTGCGCGACAGCGGCGTTCGCTGTGAATAATGCAGAAAGAAGGGCGGTCGCCAGGATCGCTGTCAATCGTCTCATCATGACACTTCCTCTCCGTGAATGAAGCGCCCCGCCTCGAATGCACCAGCCGAACCAGCCGGCCGGGTTCTCCGACGCGTTGAACGTAGGCGCGTTCGGCGGCGCATCCACTAAATTCGTCTTTAGGAATGCAGTGAGATATCACTTGGGATTTTCTTTGCGCAGCGCTGCGCGGAGCGCAGCAATAGCGCAGCGCTAATCCACGGATGCGCGCATGCGCAGGACAGCGGGATTTGAATCTACGATACTACCAATAAAAAAAGCGGCCGGGACCGCACAAGCGGTCCGGCCTCTTCAGTTTCGACCGTCAGCTCGACTGACAGGACACTCGTTCAACAGTGGTCCGAAGCGACCGGATCAATAATAGCCGTAGCCGTAATAGCCATAGCCGGTGCCGGGTTCACAGGGAACGTTGCCGTCGGTCCAGGGCTGCGAGGCAAACGCGCCTACCCGCGGGGCGGGAACGCAGCCCGGTCCGCCGACATAGACCTGCTCCGGCGCCACAACGGCAGCGGCATTAGCACGCAGAGCGTGGCGCGTGTGTTCGCGAGCCATCGCGGGAGTTGCAAGCGTCGCCGCAGCGACCAGCGCGATCGACAAGAGCTTGATTGCAGACATGGGTATTCTCCATCAGGAAGCGGAGCCAATGGAGCGTGGCTCCCCTTTCGAAGTGCGGATCGCGACACCCTGTTTAAAGAGCGCGTCTTCTCACGTTCTCTCAATGCCGCGTGAGCGCATTCGTGCGCAGGTTGCAGGCGGGAGCTGCCCGCTCACAACGACGTTACACAACTCAGAGCATGATCCGGACCCGGAGGGCCGCGTTAGCGCAAAGCGGGATACAGGTTCTCCGAAAAGATCATGCTCAAACAAGAAGATAGAGCGCGATGATGCTTCGAGGAAAAATCATCCCGCGCCAGCAGCTTGGTTTCAGTTGAAGCTAGACGGCCGTCGAAAGCGTGCGCATTTCGGCCTGCCACGGTGCTATCGCATGTTGCCCGGTGGCGATCGTCACGACTTCGTTCCAGCGTGACAGGAAGGCCTCGATGCAGGCAGGATCGAATTGGCGCGCCTTGTTGTCTTCGAGGTAACGACGCGCCTCCGCAAGCGGCATTGGATCCTTGTAGGGACGCTTCATTGTGAGCGCATCGAAGACGTCGGCGACGGCGACGACGCGGGCCGCGATCGGAATGTCGGTTTCCCTGAGCCCGTTGGGATAGCCGCTGCCGTCCCAGCGTTCGTGATGAGCTGCAGCGATCTCGGCTCCAAGCTGGATCAGCTCGCAATGGCTGTCGGCGAGAATGCGTCCGCCGATCACGGCGTGGGTGCGTATGATCGCGATCTCCTCCGCATTCAGCCGGCCGGGCTTGAGCAGAATGCTGTCGGGTATCGCGACCTTGCCGACGTCGTGCAGGGGGGCCGCAAGATAGATGTCGCGGATGAGCCGCGGCGGCAGGCCGAGTTCTTCGGCGATGATGCGGCTGTATTTCGCTACCCGAAGCGTGTGCTCGCCGGTATCGTTATCGCGGTATTCGACGGCGAGCGCCAGACGAAGGATGATCTCCTCCTCGCGCTCCTGCAGCTTCTGCGTGGCGCTGGCAACTTCCCGGACGAGATCGGCTGCGCGGTCGTTCAGTTGCCGAACGGCAATGCCGAGCCGGATGAGATTTCTCAGCCGGACCCTGGTCTCCAGAGTTTGCGGATGTTTCGGCAGGAAATCGGTGGCGCCGGCCTCGAGCGCCTGCATGCGCACGTCGTCCGTCTGTACCGAGGTGATCATCACGATCGGAATATTGCCGAAGTTCTCGATCGCACGGAGTTCGCGGATGAATGTGACGCCGTCCATTCTCGGCATCTCATAGTCAACGAGGACGATGTCATATTGGCGCTGCATCGCCGATGTCATCGCCTGCAGCGGACAGGTGTACGCCGTGACCTGCACGGTACCGTCGGCTTCCAGGAGCCGCGTGAGGAAGTCGAGGACAGAACGGCTGTCGTCAACGAGAAGCGCTTGTGTAAGCATCTGACGTCCTGGTACGCACGGTCGGTTGTACGAGACCAAGAGCTACTGTGCAGGCTCTTAACGTCGACCTAAGCCTGACAATCGCCGATTGCATGGCTTTTTTGATGCGCGTGAATGCAGGCGCGAATCCTACCAGGCTACCCGTCGAATCCCGCGCACCGTAATCCTACGGTCATCTTGCATGGAATCGCGGTTGATTAACATCTTAATCACCATCTCTGCCGATACTTCGGCCGAAAGAGATTCGCATTCCGGCTAAAGCGAATTTCTGGGAATGCGGGGGCGGTGAATGGCTGACGTGACAGAGTCCAAACGGTGGCTGCAGTTGCCACCGGACTGCAGCATCGCGTCGATCCGCCAAGTCTACGACACGATCCGCGAGGCCTTCAGCCGCAATGATCGGCTCGAGATCGACTGCTCCGCTGTCGACAAGGCCGACGTCACCTCGATCCAGCTTTTGCTTTCCACCGCGGAGACCGGCAAGGCGCAGGGCCGCCCGGTCGTCCTGACTGCATTCTCGCAAAGCCTCCGCAATACCCTTCGCCGCGCAGGCTTCTCCAGCGATGCGATGATCGACCAACATTTTCACAACAAGGATGGCGCGTGATGGCTACGGTCCTGACGGTCGATGATTCCCCCAGCATCCGCCAGATGATCAAGGTCGTGCTCGAGCCGGCCGGTCACAACGTGATCGAGGCGGGCGACGGCGCGCAGGGCCTGGCGAAGGCGCAGGCGGGCAAGCTTGATCTCGTGATCACCGACCTCAACATGCCCGTCATGAACGGCCTCGAACTGATAAGGGCCCTGCGCAAGCTGCCGTCGCAGGTCGGCCTGCCGATCGTTTTCCTCACCACCGAGTCCAACGACGCGGTGAAGCAGGAAGCCAAGAGCGCCGGCGCCACCGGATGGATCACCAAGCCCTTCAAGCCTGAGCAATTGCTCGCGGTGGTTAACAAGCTGGTGCGGTCATGAGCAGCATGGACCCGACGGAGATATTCCGTCAGGAGGCGAGCGAGCTTTTCGAAACGCTCGAAGGCGCCCTGCTTGATCTTGGCCTGCGTCCCGATGACCGCGAGCTGGTCGACTCGGCGTTTCGCGCCCTGCATACCATCAAGGGCTCCGGCGCGATGTTCGGCTTCGACAAGGTCGCCGCGTTCACCCACGAATTCGAGACCGCCTTCGAGCTGGTCCGCAAAGGCGAGATCAAGCCGACCCAGGAGCTGATCGCGGTCGCGCTGGCTGCAAAGGATTACATCCGCGCCCTGATCGAAGCGCCTGACAGCGCCGATTCGATCATCGGCGACGCCATCCTGGATGATCTGAAGCGTTTCGTTTCACCTGTCGAGCAGGTCCTGCCGGTCGAGTCTGAGATCGACACCCCGCCGGCAAGCGAGAGCCGACCGGCGGGCTGGCAACTGCGCCTCGAATTCGAGTCACATATTCTCCGCAACGGCTCCAATCCGCTCGACCTCCTGGATGATCTCTGCAAGCTCGGTCCCTGCTTCGTCGTGCCGGTCACCGATGGCGTGCCGCTATTGGACGAGCTGGAGCCCGAGGACTGCTACCTGAAATGGGACGTCACGCTGCATAGCGGTTGCGACAAGGACGCTATCGACGACGTCTTCATGTTCGTGCAGGACGAGATGAAGCTGACGCTGGTGCCGCTGGCGCAGGTCGAGCGCGCGGCGCCGACGTTCGCAATGGCGGAAGCCGAGCCGGTGGCTCCTCCGGTTCCGGCCCCGGCGCCGACCGCTTCCTCGGTCCCCGCTGCGGCGGAGCCGGCGACGCCGCCGGAACGGAAGCGCGACGAGCCGAAGCGCGCGGAAGAGCGCGGCATCGCCACCGTCCGCGTCCAGGCCGAACGGCTCGATGAGTTGATGGACCGGGTCGGAGAGCTCGTCATCGCCCAGGCGCGGCTCAGCCAGTTGGCCGCAGCCGGCTCCGATCTCTCGATCAAGATGATCGCCGAGGAAATCGAGCGGCTGGCGGGAAGCCTGCGCGACACCACGATGGGCGCGCGGATGGTGCCGATCGGCTCCCTGTTCGGCCGCTTCCGAAGGTTGGTCCACGATCTGTCCCGCGACCTCGGCAAGCCGGTCGAATTCGTCACCTCGGGCGAGGATACCGAGCTCGACAAGACCATGATTGAATGTCTTGCCGATCCGCTCGTGCACCTGATCCGCAATGCGGTCGACCACGGCATCGAGGATTCCGCAACGCGCGCGGCGGCCGGCAAGACCGAGCAGGGGCGGATCGAGCTGCAGGCCGTCCATTCCGGCGCACAGGTTCTCGTCACCGTCAAGGACAATGGCGGCGGGCTCAACACCGCGCGCATCCGCGCCAAGGCGGAAGAGCAGGGGCTGATCGCGCCCGGTGCCGCGATGTCGGATCATGAGATCCATCAATTCCTGTTCCATCCGGGGTTCTCGACCGCCCAGACCATCTCCGCGCTGTCCGGCCGCGGTGTCGGCATGGACGTGGTCAAGCGCACCATCGAGAATATGCGCGGCTCGATCGATCTGTCGACAAAGACCGGCGAGGGAACGAATGTCACGCTGCGCCTGCCGCTGACGCTTGCGATCATCGAGGGATTGCTGATCCGGGTCGGCGAGGGCCGCTACATCATTCCGCTCCCGGCGGTCGAGGAGTGCGTCGAGCTCACGGCGGACGACGAGCGTTCGCGTGGGCGCAATTTCCTCAACGTGCGCGGCAATCTCGTGCCCTTCCTGCGGCTCCGCGACATTCTCGACGTGTCGGGTATGCCCGGACAGCATCAGAAGACGATCATCATCTCGACCGGCGAGACGCGCGTCGGGCTGGTTGCCGACCAGATCATCGGCAATCATCAGACCGTCATCAAGTCGCTTTCGAAACTGCATTCCGACGTCACGATCTTTTCCGGCGCGACCATCCTCGGTGACGGCACGGCCGCGCTTATTCTCGACGTGGCGCAACTCGTCGCGCTGGCGCAGTCGCGAGCGGAAAAGCAGCAGATGAGCGAGGCGGCATAGATGGCGAAAGATCCGCAGCAGGGCGCCGGGACCGTCGAGGACGGTTCGATGCAGGTGGTCATGATCGGGCTCGGCGACGAGAAATTCGCGCTCGATGCCGGCCTGGTGCGCGAGATCATCGATCCGGTTCCCGCGACGAAAGTGGCCGGCTCGCGCTCGTTCGTGCCCAGCGTGATCAATGTGCGCGGCAATGTCATTCCGCTGGCCGACCTGCGCATCCGTTTCGGGATGCCGCAGACCGAAGCCTCCACGGAGACACGGATCGTCGTGATCGAGGTCGGCATCGACAACGAGCCGGTCCTGGTCGGCGTCACCGCCGACAAGGTCTACGAGGTCACCGAGATCTCGCGGACCGACGTGCAGCAGACGCCGCGCGTCGGCATGCATTGGAAGCCGGAGTTCATCCGCTTCATCACCAAGTGGCGTGAAGAGTTCGTCATCGTACCGAATATGGAACGTATCCTGAATTGAGGACGTCTCGGGGGCGAGACTTGAGGGGCTGAAAATGAGATTTACTGTCAAGGCGAAGTTGGCCTGTGCCTTCGGCGCGATCATCCTGCTGTCCGCGGTGAGCGGCGCCGTGGCCTATATGAAGCTCAACGACATGGTGGAGACGACGGACAGCCTTGTCGCCCGCGCCGGCCGGATGGAAAAGGCAGCCGAGCTCGAGAAGGATGTCCTGTTTCAGGTCCGGGCCGAGAAGAACGCGATCCTGGTGCCCGAAGGCGACATGGACCGGTTCTTGTCCGAGATCGACAGGACCCGTGGATCCACCTTGAAGCTCAAGGACGAGATTCAGTCCGGCGCGAGCGAACAGGGCAAGCGGCTGATCGAGAACTTCAGCACCGCCTACGCCAAGATGAATTCGGTGCAGGACGAGGCGCTCAAACTCGCAAGAACCGACAAGGCCAAGGCCGCCGAGCGATCGATGATCGTTGTCCGCCAGGCGGTTGTTGAGTCCATGGAGGCGGCCGATGCCTATATCGGCTACGCGAAGAAAGCCATGGCTATGCAGGCCGAGCAGGCCAAGGAAGAAGGCCGCCGCGCGACCGTCATGCTGGCAAGCCTGGTTATCGCGTCGCTTGTTGTCGGGCTCGGTGCGGCGCTCTGGATCGCATTCAGCATCGGCCGCTCGCTGGGACGTGCAGTCGGTCTGGCGGGCGCAGTCGCCGATGGCGATCTCAGCCAGAAAATCGACGTAGTCAGCAACGACGAGATCGGAGATCTCGTCAAGTCGCTGAACGTGATGGTCGAGAAACTGCGGCAGATCGTGTCGGAAGCCCTGACCGCGGCGCAGAACGTCTCGGCCGGCAGCCAGGAGCTTTCGGCCAGCGCCGAGCAGCTCTCGCAGGGCGCGACCGAGCAGGCGTCCTCGGCTGAAGAAGCCTCCTCCTCGATGGAGGAGATGGCCTCCAATGTGAAGCAGAACGCCGACAACGCCAACCAGACCGAGAAGATCGCGGCGCAATCGGCCAAGGATGCCGAGGCCAGCGGCGCCGCAGTCGGCCGCGCCGTCGAAGCGATGCAGACGATCGCCGAAAAGATCACGATCGTGCAGGAGATCGCGCGGCAGACCGATCTGTTGGCCCTGAACGCCGCGGTCGAGGCCGCGCGCGCCGGCGAGCATGGCAAAGGCTTTGCAGTGGTCGCTTCCGAAGTGCGCAAGCTCGCCGAACGCAGCCAGGCGGCCGCCGCCGAGATCGGCACGCTGTCAACGGAGAGCGTGAAGGTCGCGCAAGAGGCGGGCAGCATGCTCGCGAAGCTCGTGCCCGATATCAAGAAAACCGCGGACCTGGTCCAGGAAATCACGGCGGCCTGCCGCGAGCAGGATGTCGGTTCGGCGCAGATCAACCAGGCGATCCAGCAGCTCGACAAGGTCGGCCAGCAGAACGCCAGCGCATCCGAGCAGGTCTCCTCGACCTCGGAAGAGCTTGCCTCCCAGGCCGAGCAGTTGCAGTCGACGATCGCCTTCTTCCGCATCGACCAGGGTCGCAAGGCCGCCGCCGCGCCGATCGACAAGGCGGTCAGCCAACTGCGCGCGAAGGCTGCGACAATGGCGGCCGTCGATCGCGGCGCAAGGAAGCCGCCGGCCGCCGCGGCGAAGCCGCAGGGCCGTCGCGCCCTCAAGGTTGCCAATGGCGGCGGCTTCGCTTTCGAGCTGGATGAAGACGGGGACGACCGCGACGCTGATTTTCAGCGCTGAGGAGTGAAGCGTTGGTGGGCTGGCAGGTTGGATTGATTGCGGTCCGACCAACAATTCGAGCATTCTCTTGGGGGCTGAAATGAGACTTACCGTAAAAGCAAAATTGGCCGGCGCCTTTGGCCTTGTCATCCTGTTGTCCATGGTCGCGGGCGCGGTGGGCTACGTGAAGCTCAGCGACATGGTCGGCACGGCCGAGAGTCTCGTTTCGCGGGCCGGACGCATGGACAAGGCCGCCGAACTCGAAAAGGGCATCCTGCTTCAGGTGCGGGCCGAGAAGAACTCCATCATCGCTTCGGAAAAGAACTATGACCAGTTCGTTGCCGACCTCGCGAAGATTCGCGAGCCGCTGCTCAAGACCAGGGACGAGATCTATGCCGGAGCGACCGACAGGGGCAAAAGGCTGATCGATGCTTTCTCGGCCGCCTACGTCAAGATGAATGCCTATCAGGATGAGACGGTCCGCCTCGCCAAGGTCGACAAGGCGGCGGCGACGGATCGTTCGATGAACGACGGTCGCAAGGTGGTGGCCGACGCGCTGGAAGCCGCAAACGCCTACATCTCGCTCGTCAAGTCGGCGATGGCCGAGCAGACCGAGCAGGCAAGGCAGGACGGGGCGCGCGCCGAGATGCTGTTAGTCATCCTGGTGCTCACCTCGCTCGTGATCGCGGTGGTGGCGGCGACCTGGATTGCGCTCAATATCAGCCGCGGACTCAGCCGTGCCGTAAACCTTGCCGATGCGGTTGCGATCGGTGATCTCAGCCAGAAGATCGACGTTGTCAGCAACGACGAGATCGGCGACCTCGTCAAGTCGCTGAATGCGATGACCGTGAACCTGAACGGAACGGCGGCTGTCGCCAACGAGATCGCGCAGGGCAATCTCACCGTCGACGCCAAGCGCCTGTCGGACAAGGATACGCTCGGCATGGCCCTGGAGCGCATGGTCGAGAAGCTCCGCACGATCGTCGCGGAAGCGCTGACGGCGGCGCAGAACGTCTCGGCCGGCAGCCAGGAGCTCTCGGCCAGTGCCGAACAGCTCTCGCAAGGCGCGACCGAGCAGGCCTCCTCGGCCGAAGAAGCCTCCTCCTCGATGGAGGAAATGGCGGCTAATGTGAAGCAGAACGCCGAGAACGCCAACCAGACCGAAAAGATCGCGGGACAGTCGGCGAAGGATGCCGAAGCCAGCGGCGCCGCGGTCGGCCGCGCCGTCGAGGCAATGCAGACGATCGCCGAAAAGATCACCATCGTGCAGGAGATCGCGCGGCAGACCGACCTGCTCGCCCTGAACGCCGCGGTCGAGGCCGCGCGCGCCGGCGAGCACGGCAAGGGGTTTGCAGTCGTCGCCTCCGAAGTTCGCAAGCTCGCCGAGCGCAGCCAGGCGGCCGCAGCCGAGATCGGCACGCTGTCGGCGGAGAGCGTGAAGGTGGCACAGGAAGCGGGCAGCATGCTGGCCAAGCTGGTGCCTGACATCAAGCGGACGGCGGAGCTGGTGGAAGAGATCACGGCGGCCTGCCGCGAGCAGGATGTCGGCTCGGCGCAGATCAACCAGGCGATCCAGCAGCTCGACAAGGTCGGCCAGCAGAACGCCAGCGCATCGGAGCAGGTCTCCTCGACCTCGGAAGAACTGGCCTCCCAGGCCGAACAGCTGCAGTCGACGATCGCCTATTTCCGTATCGACCATGCAAAGGACAGGCCGGCGACGGCAATGCCGATCGACCGCGCCGTCGGCCAGCTCCGCGCGAAAGCCGCGAGCATGGCAGCCGCCGAGCGCAAGCCCGTCGCCAAGCCGGCACGCGCGCTCAAGGCCGCCGCCGGCGGTGGCTTCGCCTTCGCGATGGAAGACAGCGACGATCGCGACGCCGATTTTCAGCGCTAAAGCATGATCCGGAAAAGTGGGGAACCGATTTTCCGAAAAGATCATGCTCAGAAAAGAAACACGCGGGGCCTGGCCTTCGAGGCGATTCCCCGCGATCTCTGACCGGAAGGACGCAACATGGCCGGCACCGCTCAATATCTGACGCTCGGTCTCGCCGGGGAGACCTTCGGCATCAGCATTTGTAACGTCCGCGAAATCCTCGACATGCGGCCGATTTCGCGTCTGCCGCACGCGCCGCATTTCATGCTCGGCATGATCGACGTGCGCGGCAGCGGCTATCCGATCGTCGACCTCCGGCTGAAGCTCGATCTGCCGAGCGTGCCGGCGACGGAGGCGACGCGCATCATCATCCTGGACGTGCCGATGAACGACCGCCTGGTTGGCGTCGGCTTCGTGGCGGACTGCGTGTTCGAGGTCACCGATATCGACGAGGACTCGATCGGTCCCGTGCCCTCGGTCGGCGGACGCTGGCAATCCGACTACATCGCGGGCATCGGACGCAAGGGAGAAAAGTTCGTCATCATCTTCGATCTCGCACGATTGATGGCCGATGCGGAAGTGTCCGCCGACAAGGCCCGCGTCGACGCATCTGCCGCAGCCTAGATCTGCGACATCGGCGATGCCGGGGGCCGGGGTACATCTATCCGATCGTCAATTCCGCACGATCGCTGAATTGATCGAGGGGCAGGTCGGCATCAAGCTGCCTGCCGGCAAGCGCCTGATGCTGGAAGGGCGGCTGCACAAGCGCGTCCGCGCGCTCAACTATTCCGGGCTCAACGAATATGTCGAGCATCTGTTCGACAATGGCCTGCCCGACAACGAGCTGACCCATCTGATCGATGTGGTCACGACCAACAAGACGGATTTCTTCCGCGAGCCGGCGCATTTCACCTTCTTGAAGGAGGTCGCGGTGCCGGCGCTCCTGAAGCCGCGCGGCCGCGGCTCGCACGGGTTGAAGATATGGAGCGCGGCCTGCTCGACGGGCATGGAAGCCTATACGACCGCGATGGTTCTCGACGACATGACGAGGTCTGGCACAAGGTTCCAGTTTCGCATCCTCGGAACGGACATCTCGACCGCGGTGCTGCGGCTTGCCAAAGCCGCCATCTACACGCGCGACGTCATCGCGCCGGTCCCTTCCGAGTTCGTGAAGCGCTACTTCCTGTCGTCGAAGGACCGATCGAGCAACGAAGTCCGCGTGGTGCCGGAATTGCGGCGACTGACGAATTTCATGCGGATGAATTTAATGGATTCCAGTTATCCGGTGGACCGCGACGTCGACATCATCTTCTGCCGGAACGTCCTGATCTATTTCGACAGGCAGACGCAGCGCAAGGTCGTCGATCAGCTTTGCTCGCACTTACGGCCGGGAGGCTATCTGCTGGTGGGGCATTCCGAATCGATGATCCACAACACGGTGCCGACGTTGAAGCAGGTTCAGCCGACAGTTTTTAGAGTCTAGCGACGTGGAGCGCACGGCAATGCCAAAGCAGAAACTTCGCGTGCTGATCGTGGACGATTCGGCGTCGGTACGCCAAATTCTCACGACCATCCTGAGCGAGGATCCGGATATCGAGGTGATGGCGACCGCCTCCGATCCGTTCGCTGCGGCGCGGCGGCTGCAGAACGAATTGCCCGACGTGATCATCCTCGACATCGCGATGCCGCGCATGGATGGGATCACGTTCCTGCGCAAGATCATGGCGCAGCGCCCGATCCCGGTGATCATCTGCTCGTCGCTCACCGAAGAGGGCTCCGATCAGATGTTCGAAGCCTTCGAGGCCGGCGCGGTCGATATCGTTCCAAAGCCACGGATCGATACCCGGCAGGCGCTGCTGGAATGTTCAAACCGGCTGCGCGAAGCGGTGAAGTCGGCGGCGCGTGCGCGCGTGCGCCCACGCCAGCAGCGGCGCAGCGTCGAGAAGAAGCTGACTGCCGATGCCATCATGCCGCCGCCGATCCAGGGGCGTTCGCGGCCGACCACTGAACGCATCGTCTGCATCGGCGTCTCGACCGGCGGCACCGAGGCGCTGCTCGACGTGCTGGAGGCGCTGCCGCCGAGTTGCCCGGGGATCCTGATCGTTCAGCACATGCCGCAGGGCTTCACCGCGGCGTTCGCGCGGCGTCTCAACGCCGCCTGCCAGATCACGGTGAAAGAGGCGGAGGATGGCGAGCCGGTGCAGCCGGGCTGCGCCTATATCGCGCCCGGCGCGCGCCACATGCTGCTGCAACGAACCGGCCTGCGTTACAGCATCGCCATCAAGGACGGCCCGCCGGTGTCGCGGCATCGGCCCTCGGCCGACGTCCTGTTCCGTTCGGCGGCCCAATATGCCGGCCGCAATGCGCTCGGCATCATCATGACGGGGATGGGCGACGACGGCGCGAGGGGCCTTTTGGAGATGCGCAAGCTTGGCGCGGCGACGCGCGCGCAGGACGAAGAGAGCTGCGTGGTGTTCGGCATGCCGAAAGAGGCGATCGCGCACGGCGCCGTGGAGAAGGTGGTTTCGCTCAACCACATCGCGCGCGAGATCATGCTCTGGCACCAGGCCGGACAACCTGCGCTGACGGAATGATGCAATGACCTCTCCCGACATCCAGACCGGCATGGTTGCTGCGGCAGTTGCCTCCGTCGAGGAGGTGTCGTCCCGCATCGAGGATAGTTTTGCCAAGGTCGGCAATCATCTCGGTCGCGGTCACGCCCTGTTCAAGGAGCTCGAGGGCGCGCTCACCGGCCTCTCGCGCGAAATGTCGGGCGCGGAGATCGAAGGCGCCTCGACGGCGCTTCAGGATATCGCCGGCTGCTTGAACGCGCTGGCCGAGGCACTGCCGGCGGAAAGCGCGCTTCTCGGCCGGATCGGTGAGGACGCCGAGGCCGCATCCGCGCAGATCGCACCGCTCTTTAAGCATATCCAGATGATCTCCATCATCGCGCGGAGCGCGCGCATCGAGGCGGCGTCGCTGGACGGCGAGCGCGACAGCTTCCTTGATTTCACAAAGGAGGTATTCGAGCTCGGGCAATCGGTGCAGCATTCGATCGAAGGCTGCGCGCGCGATCAGAAGCTGCTGTCGGTAGCGGTCGAAACTGCGCTCAACAGGCAGAAGGAATTCGAGAAGCTCTATCGGGGGCAGCTTCTCTCGGCGAGCGCCGGTCTGATCTCGGCCTATAGCGGGATGCGTGAGCAGCAGGACAAGAGCGTCCATCTTGTCGAGCTCGCGGGCAGGAGCACCAAGAAGATCGCCGATGCCGTCGGCAGCGCGATCATCTCGCTGCAGTCGGGCGACAGCACGCGGCAACGTCTGGAGCATGTGTGCGGCGGCTTGCGTCGTGTCGCTGTCGCAGCGGTAAGCACCGTTCCGGCGCTCGAAGCGGATGCCAGTGCGCAAAGAGCCCAGATCATCTGCCAGCTCCAGGCCGCGCAACTCAAGGATGCGGATCGCGAGTTCGGCGATGATATCGGCGCGATCGTCCGTTCGCTGAATGCCATCCTTGCCGATGCGACCGGCGTGGTTGCGCAAGGTCGCTCGGTATATGGCGGCCATGGCGGCGAGGCCCCGTCATTCCTTGCCGTCATCAAGCAAACGCTGGCGCAGGCCTCGGAGCTGATTGCGACCTGCGAGAATTCGGGCAGATCGGTCGATGCTGCCCTCTCCGTCGTCGAGGATACGCTCGGCAAGTTTCGTCTGGCGATCACGGGCCTTGGCGAGGCCGTCGTCGACATCATCCTGATCGGCATGAATGCCAGCCTCAAGGCCGGCCATCTGGGCGTGAAGGGCAATGCGTTCGTCGTGATCGCCAACGAGCTCAAGATGACCGCGGATCAGGTCTCCGCCGGCGCTTCCAGGCTGAAGCCGATCCTCGACCGCATCGAGCGCGCTGCCGGCGATCTCAAGGAGTTGCGCGCTCATGGAAATCCCGCGCAATTGACCAGGCTCGAGCCGTCGATTCTGCAAACGCTGCAGGAGGTCGAGGCCGGCAACGCGCGGCTCGATCGGTTGATGGACCGGCTCGTCCACGAGGGTGCCGAATTCGAGGCCTTGATGGGTGGTGCCCACGATCTGATGACCGCGCTCGGCGAGGCATCCGCGTCCCTCCCGGCTGCTGCCTCGCGCCTCGAGGCGTCGAGCGCAACGATCGGAAAGCTGTCGCTGACTTCGAGCGATGAGGCGGTGCTGGACGATCTGTTCGCGCAGTACACGATGGAACGGGAGCGGCAGGTCCATCGGGACGTCCTGCAGCGCCTCGGCGTGATGTCAAAATCCACGCCGCACCGGCCCGAGCCGGAGGTGCACGACGACGGCGTGCTGCTGTTCTAGAGCATGATCCGGAAAAGTGTGAAGCGGTTTTCCGGCTCATGCTCTAGCCATCTCATCACGCTCGAATAGGCCTTGCCGGGAGCTTGGCAAGAGTAGATTTCTGTCACAAAGAGGCTATATGAGCTAGCTTCCGGCCGAAGCCGCGCCCCTCGCTTGCGAGCCGCTTTGCGGGCCGGATGATTCCACGGAAGACAGGCACGAACGAGATGACCGGATGCTGGCGCGGGGTTCGCTATTGGGCGCGCATGTCGGCGCTGAAGCCCCTCAGCCCGTGCGCGCGATCGTCACGGTAAGCACTGCGCGATGAAATCCTTCGTAACCGATGACGATCCGGATGCCTCGCTGTTCGGGCAGGGCTTTCGGCTGATGCTGTTTCCGGCGATCGTCGGGTTACTTTTCGTGGGCGGCGTGTATTGGCTTCACCTTCAGCTCCACAGGGCTGGCGGGCAGGCCGAGCCGACGGCAGTCGTCGAGGTCCGGCTGTTGCCGCGTCCGGATCCGCTGCCGATTCCCGTGAACCAAGCTTCGCAGTCAACGGCCGTGAACGCAGCAAACCCGGGCAAGGCTCCGACTGAGACGCCGGCCGAGATGTCGCGCAACACGCTCGCGGCACTGCCGGTCGAAGAGACGTCGTCTTCCGAAGCGGCCGTTTCGAGCAGGATCCCGCTGCGTTCTGCGGACGCCGTGCCAACCCCCGCGAAGCTGCAGTTCAGGGACATCCTGGTGCGTCATATCGACAAATTCCAGCGTTATCCGCAGGCCGCCAAGCTGCAGCATCTGCAGGGGACGGTGCTTGCGGTCTTCTCGGTCGGCCGAGACGGGAAATTGCTCGGCGCCTGGGTCAAGACCAGCTCCGGTCAAGCCGTGCTCGATCAGGCCGCAATCGATACCATTCGCCGCGCTCAGCCGCTGCCGCAGATACCGCCGGCTCTTCCCGATTCCATGACCGTGGAAGTCGCGCTCGGCTTCGATCCGTCGTGAGATCCGGGGCTGCCTAGCCCCGTGATGCTTCCGCCGCATCGAACGCCGATCTCGCGATCGCGATCTTCGTCTGGCTTGTCTCCGCCCAAGTGACGAGTTGGGCCACGGGTTCGAGCAGGGATTCGCCGAGCTCTGTCAATCCGTACTCCACGCTCGGCGGCTTGGTCGGGAACACGCGGCGCGTGATCATGCCGTCGCGCTCGAGGTCGCGAAGCGTTTGCGTCAGCATGCGCTTGGAGATGTCGGGGATCGACCGCCGAATCTCGCTGAAGCGATGCGGCCGCTGCGCGAGCACGATCAAGATCAGCGTGGTCCACTTGTCGCCGAGACGATCCAGGATGCCGCGGACCGGGCAAAGCGCGAGGTCGAACTCGCCGCCGCGCCAGGTCTGGAAGCGCTGCCCCAGGCACTCCTGGGCCGACCCAAGGTTATTTTCGCGTAACCCTGTCACCAAAACCTGCCTCCTTCCGCGATCTCCGGTGGCCTCGTATCTAGGCTTGGTCTCTATTTTAGCCCAGGAAGAGGAACATGACAATTTCCGAACGTATCGCCATCACTGGGGCAACCGGCCAGTTGGGCCGCCTCGTCATCGCCGAGCTCTTGCGGATCGCCCCCGGTGCGCATCTGGTTGGCATCGTCCGTGACCCCGTCGCCGCCAAAGACCTGGCGGAGCGCGGCGTCGAGCTTCGCACCGCCAATTATGAAGACCCCGCCGCCGTCAAGGCCGCGCTCACAGGCGTGGACAAGGTGCTTCTGATCTCTTCGAGCGAGATCGGGCAGCGCGTCCGCCAACACGGCCATGTCATCGATGCGGCGAAAGCGACGGGTGTGAAGCTGCTCGCCTACACCAGCATCCTCCATGCGGATACGAGCCCGCTCGGACTGGCGGAGGAGCACCGCAAGACGGAAGCGCTGATCCGCGCATCCGGCGTGCCCTTCGTGTTCCTCCGCAACGGCTGGTACACCGAGAACTACACCGGCAATATTGCCGCCGCCGTCGAGCATGGGGCCGTACTGGGCGCCGCAGGACAGGGCCGCATCTCCCTCGCCGCGCGCGCCGATTACGCCGCGGCCGCAGCAGCCGTGCTCGCAAGCCGCGATAATCAGGCGGGCCAGATCTACGAGCTTGCCGGCGATAATGGCTGCACGCTCGCCGACTATGCCGCTGAGATCGCCAGGCAGTCCGGCAAGCCCGTCGTCTACAGGGATTTGCCGGAGGCCGATTACAAGGCTGCGCTGGTGTCGATCGGTCTGCCGGAAGCCTTCGCGGCACTCCTGGCGGACAGCGATGCCAAAGCAGCCAACGGCGCACTCTATGACGCCTCCAGGCAATTGAGCGCGCTCGTCGGTCGCCCGACGACGCCGCTGGCCGAATCGGTGTCAGCAGCGCTCGCGCGATAGAGGGCCTGTAGCCCGGGTGGAGCGCCAGCGTAACCCGGGGCCGCTCTCGAGCTCAGCAATAACGGCCCGTCATTCCGGGGCGCGCGCAGCGCGAGCCCGGAATCCATCAGGCAGCAAGGGGCGGCGGAGAAATGGATTCCGGGCTCGCGCTGCGCAGCGCCCCGGAATGACGGCAGTGGGCGTGGCGGAACCGGAGTGAATTGACCCGGCCCTGATCGAATGGGTTACGAAGCTGCCGCACAGCCCTGCGGCATGATCACGCCCTCAAGGTCCCGGACCGCCTGGGCATCTATTGCGCTGTGTCAAACGATTGCCCGCCGGCCCGGCCAGAGTCGCCTCCGGACTTCCGGAGGTCTCATCTTGAACAGTGCCCCTGACCTGACCATGGATGACGGCGCGGTCCGCTCGCTCCATCCGCGTGGCGCGTGGACGGTTGCCAATGTCGAGATTCTGGAGCGGCTGTGCGCCGGCATCCAGCCGCGGCTTGCGCATGGCATCCGCAAGATCGACCTGAGCGGTATCACCGCGCTCGACACGGTGGGCGCCTGGCTGATCGAGAAACTGGCGCGCGGCGGAACGACGCAAGCGAGCGAAGCCGAGATAACCGGCCTTTCCGCCAGCTACTCCGGATTGATCGGTGAAGTTCGGAAACTGAACCGCAGGCCGCCGACACCCGCTCGGCGCACCAACGCGCTCGCCGATCTGCTCGAGCGGGTCGGACGTGGCGTCATCGCCGAGACCATGGTCTTCCTCGACATGCTCGGCAGCGTCGGCATCGCGCTGTTCCGGACGCTGCGCCATCCGCGATCGTTTCGCTTCACCTCCACCGTCTATCAACTCGGCCAGGTCGGCTGGCGTGCGATCCCGATCATGGTGCTGATCACGTTCCTGATCGGTGCCATCATCGCCCAGCAGGGCATTTTCCACTTCCGCAAGTTCGGCGCCGATTCCTACGTCGTCGACATGGTCGGCATCCTGGTGCTGCGCGAGCTCGGCGTCCTGATCGTCGCGATCATGGTGGCCGGACGTTCCGGCAGCGCCTACACCGCCGAGATCGGCTCGATGAAGATGCGCGAGGAGATCGATGCGCTCACGACCATGGGCCTCGATCCGGTCGAGGTGCTGATCCTGCCGCGCGTGCTGGCGCTGGTGATCGCGCTGCCGATCCTCACCTTCCTGGGCTCGATGGCTGCGCTCTATGGCGGCGGGCTCGTCACCTGGCTCTATGGCGGCATGGGCCCGGCGATTTTCATCGCGCGGCTGCATGAGGCGGTCTCGATCAACAGTTTCGAGGTCGGCATGATCAAGGCGCCGTTCATGGCGCTGGTCATCGGCCTGATCGCGGCGAGCGAAGGGCTTCGCGTCAAGGGCAGCGCGGAATCGCTCGGGCAGCAGACGACGTCCTCCGTCGTCAAGTCGATCTTCCTGGTCATCGTGCTCGACGGCCTGTTCGCCGTGTTCTTCGCCTCGATCGGAATGTAGCCGTGACCGAAGAACGTATCGCCATCCACGTGCAGGATCTGGTCGTCGGCTTCGGCCGCAAGATCGTGCTCGACCATCTCAATCTCGATGTCCGTCAGGGCGAAATCCTGGGCCTCGTCGGCGCGTCCGGCGGCGGCAAATCCGTGCTGATGCGCACGATCATCGGATTGCTGCCGAAACGCGGCGGCATCATCGAGCTTGCCGAAAACGGCGGCAGGAGCGGCGTGCTGTTCCAGCAGGGCGCGCTGTTCTCGGCGCTGAACGCGCGGCAGAACGTGCAATTCCCGCTGCGCGAGGCCGCGCATCTGTCGCCGTCGCTGCTGGACGAGATCGCCAATGCGAAGCTCGAGATGGTCGGCCTCACCGTCGATGATGGCGACAAGTTTCCTTCCGAACTTTCCGGCGGCATGGTCAAGCGCGTGGCGCTGGCGCGTGCGCTCGCGCTCGATCCTGCGCTCCTGTTCCTGGACGAGCCGACGTCCGGATTGGACCCGATCGCCGCCGGCGAATTCGATTCCCTGATCAAGACGCTGCAGCGGACGCTCGGCTTCACCGTATTCATGGTCACCCACGACCTCAACACGCTCTACGCGGTCTGCGACCGCGTCGCGGCGCTGGCCGACGGCAAGATCGCCGCGCTCGGTCCGCTGAAATCGGTGCTGGAATCCGACCATCCCTGGGTGCGGGCCTATTTCCATGGCGCGCGAGCGCAAATGCTTCATCTCAACGCTTAACGGAACGACATCAATGGAAACGCGCGCACCCTTTATCGTTGTCGGCGCCTTCGTCCTGGCGGCGATCGTCGCCGTGTTCGGCTTCGTCTACTGGCTCAACAACACCGGCGGCATCGGCAAGCGCGAGAGCTACCAGGTCGTGTTCAATGGTCCCGTTCCCGGCCTGCTGGTGGGTGCCCCTGTGTTGTTCAACGGCATCCGTGTCGGCGAAGTCACTTCGCTCGAATTCGTGCCCGACCGGCCGCGTGACGTTCATGCCACCATCGCCGTGCTCGAGCACACGCCGGTGCGCGCCGACACCAAGGTCGGCCTCGATTTCCAGGGCCTGACCGGCGTGCCCGTGGTGGCGCTGGAAGGCGGCGAGCGCATCGATGCCCCGCGCGTGCAAGGGCCGCTGATCGCCGAGAAAGGCGCGGGGCAGAGCATGACGCAGGCCGCGCGCGATGCGCTGCGCAAGGTCGATACGGTGCTCAGCGAAAATTCCGCAACCCTGCATGACGCGATCGGCAACATCGGCACCTTTGCGGACGGGCTGGCGCGCAACACCCCGCGCCTGGACAATATCATCGCCGGTCTCGATCGGACCATGGGCGGCGGTGGCGCCCCAGCGCGCAAGACGACTTTTGACCTCAGCCCCGCCAGCCGGTTCGATGTGCCGGTCCGCCCCTTCAAGGGAACGCTTTCCATTGCCGAGCCGACGGCGATCACCGCGCTGCAGACCCAGCGCTTCCTGTTCGCGAGCGGCGACGACAAGGATTTTGCCGACGCGCAATGGAGCGACGCCCTGCCGCAGCTCGTGCAGGCGAAACTGCTGCAGAGTTTCGAGAACTACGACATCGCCCATCCGCCGTTCCGTCCCGACGCCGCGCCGGAAGGCTCGTCCCGCCTGCTGCTCGACCTCCGCCAGTTCGAGATCGTCACGGCGCCACAGCCGCACGCAGTGATCGCGCTGTCCGCCAAGCTCCTCGATGCATCAGGACAGCTGCGCGCCGCGCGGGTCTTCCAGCAGGAAGCGCCGATCGAGACGCTGGCCCCCGCACCGGCAGCAAAGGCCTTCAACGTCGCCTTCGATGCGCTGGCGCGCGAGTTGATCCCATGGACGGCGGCCCACGAAGCCGAAGCATCCAGGTAGGTCCTGCGAAGCCGATGTGACCGCTATCCGTTGCAACAAACAGCGGATCAGGCGGCTGTTGGTGCGGCGGGCGGTTCCCTGATCATCAGGACGTCGCATGGCAGTTCGGCCATGAGATGTTTGCCGACGCTTGCAATCAGCATTTCGGAGAGCGCGCCGCGCCCCTCGGTGCCGAGCACGACAAGGTCGATGTCCATATCGCGCACGCCTCGGCGCAGCACTTCATCCGGCGTCCCAAGTTCGATGAACGAACGTGCACGCCGCCTGATCGTCTCGCCGCATGTCATTGTCGTGAGGAAGGCCTTGTAGTCCCGCTCGACAGCCTGCTGACATTGCCGTCGATAGGCAGCGGAATCGTGGGCCAACCCGCTCATCGGTATCTCGTAGGCGTGGAATATCATGAGCGCCTGGTCGGGGAAGCAGCGGACCGCGGCCTCGAGTGCATGGCGTGATGAATCTGAAAAGTCGATCGCTGCGGCGATGCGGCCGTAAGCCCGCTGTCCCCTTTTCTTCACGATCAGGATCGGTGTGTGCGAACTGCGAAGCAGGCGATCGACCGTCGTGCCAAGGAAAAGTCGCCCGAACGGCTCATCCCTTGCAACCCCGGTGATGATGAGATCGCATCCTTTCTTTTCGGCGGTGCGCACGATCGCCTCGGCCGGGTCGCCTTCATCGATCACGATGTCGGCCATCTTCGCCAGCGGGCCGATATCGGCCAGCAACTGCTTTGCCGCCACGCTGACGGGATCGGGAGGGCGTCGCCAGGATGGAACGCTCGGATCGAAATCCGCATCCCGAAATTTTTCGAGAACGTGCAGGATCACGAGCTTCGCCTGCCATGACTGCGACAGCAGCACGGCGCGATCGAGCGCGCGGTCGCAGCGGGGGCTGAGATCGGTGGCGAGCAGAATTGATCTCGGCGGTTCTTTGGTCGCGCTTGCTTCGCTCATGTGACGCTACCTTTCAGCCATACGGCCGCTTCGATCGTCTGGGTTCCGGCGCGAGACCGCAACGATCTTGGCTGCGACGTTTCGTTCACCTGCATTCTGCAGCGCCGATCGCGTCGTGTCGATTGACATGGATCATCCCGACAAGCGCGGTTCCCGGTACCAGGAAACGTCATCGCAACGTATCATTGCAGCATGCACAGAAAATCCTCCGATCCGACGATGCACGAGGTACACCGGCAGACGGCGGCGGAGACGGTGGCCGCCCTGCATACCGATGCCGAGCGGGGCCTGAGCAGTGCGGAGGCCGCCCAGCGCCTCGTGCGCGATGGCCGAAACGAATTGGACACAGTGCCACCGCGTCCCGAATGGCTGAAATTCCTCGATCAGTTCACCGACGTGCTGGTGCTCCTGTTGATCGCGGCGGCGGTGATCTCGATCGCGATCTGGCTGAATGAGCACGAAACCGCGCTGCCCTACGAGGCCATCGCGATCCTTGCCATCGTGCTGCTCAACGCGCTCATGGGCTACATCCAGGAGGCCCGGGCGGAGCGCGCCGCAGCCGCGTTGCGTGAGATGTCCGCCGCGCACTCCAACGTAGTCCGCGATGGCGAGCGGCGCAACATCCCGGCGGCGGAGCTGGTGCCGGGCGATATCATTGTCATCGCGGAAGGCGACACCATTCCGGCCGACGCCCGGCTGATCATGTCAGCCGCGCTGCAGACGGCGGAAGCCGCGCTCACCGGCGAAAGCCTGCCGGTGAGCAAGCTTGTCGCCCCGGTGGCGGACAAGGCCGAGCTCGGTGACCGGCACAACATGATCTTCAGCGGGACCACCGCGGTCTATGGGCATGGTCGTGCGGTGGTCACCGCTACGGGGATGCGGACCCAGATGGGCCGGATCGCCGGCATGCTGCGGGAGGCGCCGCAGGAGGCCACGCCGTTGCAGCGCGAGCTCGCGCGCGTCGGCAAGGTGCTTGCGATCACGGTCGTGCTGATTGCAGTGGCCATGATCGGCACGATCTTTCTCGTCAGCGACATCAACGGCTTCTCCGAGATTTTCGCGGTGCTGCTGCTCGGCGTGGCGCTGGCCGTCGCCGCGGTTCCGGAAGGGCTGCCGGCGGTGGTTACCGCCGTGCTGTCCATCGGCATGCAGCGGATGGCGAAGAAGAATGCCATCATCCGCCGTCTCGCCGCCGTGGAAGCGCTCGGTTCGGCGACCGTCATCGCATCCGACAAGACCGGCACCTTGACCAGGAACGAGATGACGGTGCGCCGGGTCGTGACGGCGAGCGGCTGCACCAATCTCTCCGGCACCGGCTACGCGCCGGAGGGCGACGTGCATCTTGCCAGTGATGCGTCGGACAGCAGCGCGCTGCAGTTCGAGCTCGAGCGCACGCTGACGGCGGCCGAACGCGCGAACAACGCGCTGCTGGAGGAACGTGATGGCGCCTGGATCGTGCAGGGCGATCCGACCGAAGGCGCATTGATCGTGGCCGCATGCAAGGCAGGCCTGATCCCTGCCGCGCTCGATCAGCGCTTCGAGCGGATCGGCGAGATTCCGTTCTCGTCCGAGCGCAAATTGATGAGCACGGTGCATACGGATGCCGAGCGGCGCGACCGCCTGATCGCGGTGACCAAGGGCGCGCCCGATGTCCTGCTCGCGCGCTGCACCCACGAACTCGTCGGACGAGATGCGGTCGCGCTCACCGATGCGCGCAAGTCGGAGATCATGGCGAGCAATGATGCGCTGGCCGCGGAAGCGCTGCGGACGCTTGGCGTCGCGTTCCGCTCGCTTCCGGCAGAAAGGTCGCAGCATGATGCATTCGATGAGAACGTGGAGCAGGACCTGGTCTTTCTCGGCCTGATCGGCATGATCGATCCGCCGCGCCGGGAAGCGCGCGATGCGGTCGCACGGAGCCGGGCGGCAGGCATTCGCCCCATCATGATCACCGGCGATCATCCCAAGACCGCGGCGATTATCGCCGCCGAGCTCGGCATCATCACGTCAGGCCAGCGCGCGGTGTCCGGCGCCGAGCTGGAGGCCATGACGGAGCAAGAACTCGACCGCATTGTGGAGGAGGTCTCGGTCTATGCCCGCGTCAATCCCAGTCACAAGCTGCGCATCGTGCGGGCGCTACAGCGGGCAGGGGAAACCGTGGCGATGACCGGGGACGGCGTCAACGATGCCCCGGCGCTGAAGGCGGCCGACATTGGTGTCGCCATGGGGGTTACGGGCACCGACGTCTCCAAGGAGGCGGCCGACATGGTGCTCGCCGACGACAATTTTGCCACCATCGTCGCCGCGGTCGAGGAGGGGCGCGCGATCTTCGACAACATCCGGAAATTCCTCCGCTATCTGCTGTCGTCGAATATCGGCGAGGTCTTGACGATGTTCTTCGGCGTTGTGCTGGCCGATACAATCGGACTTTCCGCCGCCAGCGGTGTCGTCGTGCTTCCGCTCTTGGCGACGCAAATCCTCTGGATCAACCTGGTGACCGACGGCGCGCCCGCGCTCGGCGTCGCCGTCGACCCCGCGGACCCCGCCATCATGCAGCGCCCGCCGCGCCCGCGTGATGAGGGCGTCATGACGCTGACGATGTGGGGCGGGATTTTCCTGGTCGGGATCATCATGGCGGTTGGCACATTGCTGGTGCTGGACGCCTCACTCCCGGGCGGCCTGATCGAAGGTTCAGGCACGATCGCCTATGGGCGCACCATGGCCTTCACGACGCTGGTGCTGTTCCAGCTTTTCAACGTCTTCAACGCCCGCTCCGACGAGCTCAGCGCATTCCATGGCCTCTTCACCAATGGCTGGCTCTGGGCGGCAGTGGTGTTTTCGCTCCTGCTGCACGCGCTGGTTGTTTATGCGCCCTTCCTCCAGGAAGCGTTCTCGACCGTCAGCCTGGGTACCGGCGACTGGCTGTTCTGTGCGGCGGTTGCAAGCTCGGTGCTGTGGCTGCGCGAACTGAGCAAGCTCGTGATCCGCGGGTTCGGCGGCCGTTCGAGCCGCCATTTGGCGCCCCGATGACCGGCAAACACGCAATGTAGCCGCAATCCAGCGGCTCTATGGAACCAGGTCAACTTGAATTGCCTGGGTCAGGGTGGTGCGAATACTTCTGGTTGAGGACGAAGACGAGATGGCGTCGGCCTTGTCTGCGGTCCTGAAAAGCTACGACATGCTGGCCGACCGGGTGACCTCGCTGATGGAGGCCGCGGAAATCATGGTGGCGGGCGCCTATGACGCGATCCTGCTCGACCGCAACCTGCCTGATGGCGACGGCATCAGCCTGATCCCGAAGCTCCGCGCCAAGGCGATCCCGACCCCCGTCATCGTGCTGACGGCGCGGGGCGAATTGTCGGACCGCGTCACCGGCCTCGACACCGGCGCCGACGACTATCTGGCCAAGCCGTTCGCGGCCGAGGAATTGCTGGCGCGGCTGCGGGCGGTGTGGCGGCGGTCCGCCGACCTGCAGCCCGATATCGTCAGGCTAGGGCGGCTGAGCTTCAACCTGAACCATTGCGAGGCCGAGGTCGACGGCCGCCTCCTGGAATTGCCGCGCCGCGAACTGCTGGTGCTGCAAACCCTGATGCGGCGGATGGGGCGCACGGTCGTGCGCTCGTCGCTCGAGGCTGCCGTCTATTCGCTCGACGAAGAGGTGCAGTCGAATGCGCTGGATACCCATGTCTCGCGCCTGCGCCGCAAGCTCACCGAGGCCGGCGCCGGCGTCGAGATCCACGGCATCCGCGGCGTCGGCTATCTCCTGCGAGCGGCATCATGAAGTCGATGAACACGGCGTCGCTGCGCTCGCGCCTGATCCGCCGATTGATCCCGCTGCACGCGGTGCTGCTCGTCGCTTTTCTTGTCTTGCTCATTGCAACTCTGTGGGCGTCCGGTTGCGTATATCGGCGCGACGATGGTCGCGGCATCGATGTGCTGCGCGACGCGGTGGCGCGCAGCGCTGACGGAACGCTTGTCCTGCGCGAGACCCCGGCGCTGAAGGAGCTGCGCGGCGATACGCGGAATTTGTGGTTCGTGATCCACGACAAGTCCGGCCATTCGCTCTCCGAGGGAGACGTGCCGCCGGAGTTTGCCCGTCTCGGCGGCGGGCTCGGCGATATCGATGGCGAAATTCGCAGTTGGGATCGCGCCAGTGACGATTCGCGTCATATCAGCGGACAGATGAAAGTGGTCGAGACCGCAGCAGGCCCGGTGCAGATCATCGTCACCAGCGAGATCAGGATCTCGGATGCGCAGTCGCTGCTGCAGATCACGCTGGCTTTCTTCGGGCTGATGTTGCCCGGCTTTGCCCTGATGGCGCTGACGACGCTGGTGGCGACCCCGCTCGTGGTGCGCAACGCGCTCGCGGGTCTTGACGAAGCCGCGCATCAGGCCGGCGAGATCGATATCGACAAGCGCGGCGCCCGGCTGCCGGTTGGCGCCGTCCCCACCGAGATCGCGCCGCTGGTGAGCGCCGTCAATGACGCCTTGGGACGGCTCGATGAAGGCTATGAACGGCATCGACGCTTCCTCGCCGATGCCGCGCACGAATTACGAACGCCGATCGCGATCCTCACCACGCGCCTGGAAGGCCTGCCGCAAAGCGCCGAGAAGGCGCGCCTGATCGAGGACGTCTCGCGGCTTGCGACGCTGACCGAGCAGTTGCTCGATCTGCAGCGGCTCGAGCAGCGGCTGGCGCAATCGTCCGCCATCGATCTTGCAGGTCTCTGCGCACAGGTGATCGCCGATCTCGCGCCGCTCGCGATCGCGGCCGGCTATGAGATCTCATTGCAGCATGAGGGTGCGCGGATCGACGTGTGGGGCGATCGGGGCGCGCTCGAACGTGCCGTCGTCAATCTGGTGCAGAATGCGATCCAGCATGGCGGTCATCGCGGCGCCATCGTCGTTGCCGTCAGCGCACCGGCGACGGTCGAAGTCCGCGACCAGGGCCCCGGCATTCCGGCTTCAGAGCGCGAGCGCATCTTCGAGCCGTTCCACCGCCTGCAGCCGCGGCACCGCGGCGCGGGCCTCGGCCTCAACCTCGTGCGCGAGATCATCCATCTGCATCGCGGCGAGGTGAGCGTCACCGAACGAAGCGGCCACGGCGCCTGCTTCCGCATCTCCCTCCCACCGATCGCGCTCCCCGCCTTGGCCGTGAGTTGAGAGCCAGTAGCCCGGGTGAAGCGAAGCGCAACCCGGGATATCTCTATCAAAATCGACGACCGGTCCCGGGTGACACTGACGCTCCACCCGGGCTACGGCACCGAAGGTTTCGCTCGGCGCCGGAGCTAATTTACTCCGGCTTCGCCACGCCCACCGCCGTCATTCCGGGACGATGCGCAGCATCGGGCTATGATGTGCAATTGCACATCAGAGAATCCATTTCTCCGCCGTCGCCCGCGGCCTGATGGATTCTCTGATGTGCAATTGCACATCATAGCTCGCGCTGCGCGCGCCCCGGAATGACAACCGGTTATTGCTGAGGTCGAGAGCGGGCCCGGGGTACGCTTTCGCTCCACACGGGCTACGGCATTTTTCGTGTGGCCGCATCAATCCTCACAACACGCAATGCTGTCGCAATGCCGCGCGTCGATGATGCGCGTGTCTTGATCCGAATCGCATCTGGGGCTTGCGGCGCGGCGCCGGGACACTGTGCTTCTTATTGCAAGGTCATGGACTCATGTCTCACGATGCCACATCGTTTTTTCTCTCCTGGCTGTTCAACCCGCGCCGGGTCGGCGCGGTCGCCCCGTCCGGCAACGCGCTTGCCGAATTGATCACCCGCGAGATCACGCCGTCATCCGGCCCGATCATCGAGCTCGGCGCCGGCACCGGCGTCTTCACCTACAAGCTGCTGCAGAAGGGAATCAGGCAGCAGGATCTCACCATCGTCGAATACGGATCCGAATTCGTCCAGATCCTGCAATTGCGCTTTCCCGGGGCGCGCGTGCTGTGGATGGACGCGGCGCGGCTCGGCACGGTGAAGCTCGCCGATGACGGCTCGGTCGGCGCGGTCGTGAGCGGCTTGCCGTTGCTGACGATGTCGCCGCGCAAGGTGCTGTCGATCGTAAGCGGCGCGTTTCGCTATGTGCGTCCGAACGGCGCGTTCTATCAGTTCACCTACGGACCGAGGGCGCCGATCCCGCGGCCGATCCTCGATCGGCTCGGGCTGAAGGCCACGCTGGTCGGGCGCACCATGAGCAACCTGCCGCCGGCCTCCGTCTATCGGCTGGTGCGGCGCGCGCCGTCCCGCTTCTCCACGCTGCGTCCCGGCGCGATCGAGGATCAGTCGCAGCTTGACAATCTCGAACTGCGACCGCGATTGGCAGTCGTTCCTACGGTGCTGGAGCCGAGCTAAGCCCTCACGCCGCGCGGATATTGGCGAGGAAGCCGTCGACCTTGCCTCGCAGCATCTCGGCCTGCTTGTTGAGCTCTTCCGCCGAATCCAGCACCTTGCCGGCGGCCGTACCGGTCTCACCCGCGGCGCGGGTGACGCCGCCGATATTGCTGGAGACCGCGCTGGTGCCGTGCGCGGCTTGTTGCACGTTGCGGGCGATCTCTTTGGTGGCCGAGCCCTGCTGCTCGACCGCCGCCGCGATCACGGTGGTGATCTCGTTGATCCCGCCGATCGTGCCGCCGATGCCTTCGATCGCGTGTACCGCGTCCGTCGTCGCGCCCTGCATCGCCGCGACCTGCGCGGAGATCTCCTCGGTTGCCTTCGCGGTCTGGCTCGCCAGCGACTTGACCTCGCTCGCCACCACAGCAAAGCCGCGCCCGGCCTCGCCGGCCCGCGCCGCCTCGATGGTGGCGTTCAGCGCCAAGAGGTTGGTCTGGCTCGCGATATCGCTGATGAGCTTGATCACGTCGCCAATCTTCTGCGCCGCCGCCGAAAGGCCTTGCACCGTCACATTGGTGCGGTTGGCCTCCTCCACCGCCTGCTGCGCGACGCGGGTCGATTCCGCGACCTGGCGTCCGATCTCGGAGACCGAGGACGACAATTCTTCCGTCGCCGCGGCCACGGTCTGCACGTTGGCGGAGGCCTGCTCGGCGACGGCGGAAACTGTCGTCGCCTGGCGGCTCGCTTCCGAGGCCGCGCCCGACATGCTGTTCGAGGTCGTGCGCAGACCGGCCGCGGCGCCCGCCAGCGCATCGAGCGAACTGCGGACGCTGTTCTCGAACTCGTCGGCCATCTTGCCGAGCAGGCTGATCCGCTCGGCTTCGGCCTGCTTCTTGAGCTCGTCCTGTTCGCCGCGCAGCCGCGCTGCATCGATCATGTTGTTCTTGAACACCTGGACCGACTGCGCCATCGCGCCGACTTCGTCGCGGCGCTCCTGCGCGGGTATCACGGTGTCGGTCGCGCCGTCGGCGATCTTGCGCATGGCGGCGGTCATGCCGGTGATCGGGCCGACGATGCTGCGTCCGATCAGGAAGCACATGCCGGCAACGAGCAGCAGCGCGACGGCGAGGATCGACCCGATCCAGCGCGCCTCCGACCAGAAGATCGCATCGATGTCGTCGAGATAGACGCCACCGGCAATGGCCCAGCCATAGGGTTTGAATTCGGTCGCATAGGAGATCTTCGGCACCGCCTCGCCACCGGCTACGCGTGTAAAGCGGTACTGCACGAAGCCGCCGCCCTGGGGAGCCATTTCGACCTGCCGGCGGGTGTAGAACACGCCGTCGGAATCAGCCGTATCCATCAGGTTCTTGCCGTCGACCTTCGGATTCGGATGCGACTCGACGACGCCCTGCTTGCCCAGGGCATAGAAATAGTCGTCCTTGCCGAAGCGCAGCGTGCGCAGCAGCGCCTTGCTTCGTTCGAGGACCTGCGCGTCGGAAAGGCCGGCCTTCCTGGCGGCCTCGTAGTCCTGCTCCACCGTCTGCTTGGCGAGTAGGACCAGATCCTGCAGCTTGGCCTTGCGATCCTCGAGCAGATTGTTCTTCAGCGCCTGCAGGCCGACAAAGGCCACGGCGACAATGCCGAGCACCGAAACTCCGACCATGATCATCAGCTTGGAGGAAATCCTGAGATTGCCGAGCATCGCACACCTTTTCTGGAGCTTCCGGCGGCTTCGGCCGCCGATGGTTCCGAAAGGATTAATGCGAATTGGTGAAATTGCCCCTAATGGACGCGACCGCAGGACCTTCCGGCTGCAGTCGATCACCCCTTCAAACAGAGCAAATCCGCGTCGAAACGTCACGCCTTTCGCGGCGAGCACAATGCGGGACCGTAGAGCGCGACGAAGCCGATGAAGGCGATCGCCCAGGCGGCGCCGGCCACCGTCAGCAGCGGGATCATGTGCGCCGGCTCGAGCGAGGCGCAGATGCGTGCGAGTGCGGCGATAACGATCGCGGCATAGATCACCTGTGTCCCCGCGGAAGCCTGCAGCGCGCGACCGGTATGGCCGAGGGTGGCACGGGTCATCACCGCAAGCGTCATCCCGCCGATGGCGCCGCCGGTCCAGGCATGGATGCCGGCGCCCACCGGAACGAGGTCGATCGCAGCCAGTCCGGTCAGGATGAAGCCCACCGGTATGAAGGCGTAGGCCAGGTGCAGGATCAGCACCAGGCGGTCGGACAGGGTCCGGTATCCGGCCCAGCGCCCAAGCCGGATCAGATGGAAGGCGCCGGCGGGCAATAGCAGCGCCGAGGTCAACGCGCCCAGCGGCATCGCCACCCAGGCCAGCAGCGCGATGCCGCCTGCCGCGACCGTGATGCTGTCGAAGCCGCCGAACGGAGTCGGCATCCGGCCGGCGGGTTGGCGCGCGAGCCAGTTGCGCGTGAAGCTCGGAATGATGCGACCGCCGATCAGCGTGACCAGCATGACCACCAGCGCGATCGCAAACCGCGTCGAATAATCGGCGAGCCCGTTGAGATGTGCCTCGATGTGGAAGGCCAGATTGGCGAGCGAGAGCAGCGAAACGATCGCCACGACCGGGAGGTTGCTCCATTTGCGTCCCGCCACGATCTCGCGCGCGGCCGCCGTCGCGAGCAGCGTGAGGAACGCGACATCGATCACAGCGGTAGCAGCCCATCCGATCGATGCCGAGAGGAAGATCGCGATCCGGCCGGCGATCCAGGTCGAGACCAGCGCTGCCAGCGAATTGCCCTGCAGCGGCAACCGCCCGGTCCAGTTCGGCACGGCAGTCAAAAGGAAGCCGCCGATCACGGCGCTGACATAGCCGAACAGCATCTCATGCACATGCCAGTCGCGCGGCGAGAACACCGTGGTCAGGGCCAGATGACCTTCATACACCGGCAGCCAGATCACGATCATCGCGCCGGCATAGGCCGAGCTGAGCAGAAAGAACGGCCGGAAGCCGTAGGAGAGTACGGCCGGCCCTTGATACTGGCGCAATCTTGGGATCGACATGGCTGCCATCCGCTCGTGTACTTGTTGCTACTTTCCCGCCTCGGCGGGGGTATATTGAGTCTTAGCGTTCCGAGGTCCTGCGCGATTTGCGTCAGGACAACGTTCCGGAGGAATGTGGGCAACGGCCTCCGGTTCCATCTCGCATGCGCTGCTTCGCCTGGGGAAGCAGGCTGGCCGCCGGATCGAGACCGGCATCGAGATCGATTTTCCGATCAGCCGCCAGGACGTCGCCGAGATGACCGGCACCACGCTGCACACGGTCAGCCGCATCTTGAGCGCATGGGAGCAGCAGGGCCTCGTCGAAGGCGGCCGCCAGCGCATCGGGCTGCGTGATCCGCACAAACTGTTCGCACTGGCCGAAGGCCGCATTCCCTCCCAAGGTCCGGTGGCTGACGGACGCCGGCCGCAGGGGACGCACCGCACCTGGTATGATAGGCTTCGTGGCGATCCCGTAACCGAGGGTTGTGTCGCGGTAACTCTACCCGCAAATTGCGGGTTCCGTCTCGTGGTCCCGTCCGTTGCTATCGTCAACCGGCCGGTGTGTCGGGCGGATTGATCGGTCCGCCCGGCATCTAGAGCATGATCCGGAAAAGTGGAAGCCGGTTTTCCGAAAAGATCATGCTCAAACAAAGAGATGAGATCATGATTCGATTCCGTCCAATCGAATCATGATCTAGTGGTCCGCTACTCCGCCGGCTTGCTGAGATTCGGCGCGACCACGGTCGGATCCAATCCGAGCAGCAGGGCACGCTCTTTTCGCTCTTCGGCCAGAAAGCCCAGTTCGCGCTCAAGCGAACGGGCCACCGCTTCCTGGGCCGATTTGCGACGTTTGCTGTTTTCGTGAAGTCTTGGCGGTTGGGTAGTCACACAAGGTCCCCGTGTCATGAATCTGTCATGGGGTGATCGCATGGACGATTCAGTCGCCCCAAATCAAATACTTTTTAGTGGCTAAGTTTGCGCACCGTCCTAATACCGACAAAGTATTCATGCAGCGAGATGGGTATTCGGCATGCACGCGCGCCCATTCGGCCGGATGAGATGATGAAGAACAGAAGTCCGAACGCTGCCCCCTACATCCTGACCGCCCTGGCGCTCGCCGCCGCGATCTGGACCGCACTGGGCTCACCGCACAGCGAACGGCCCGTCACGAAGCAAGTGGCCCACAGCAGCGTGGCGCCGTGAGGCTGCGTAGCGGCCGCTGATTCCTGATCGTGTAAAGCAGCGTCCTCAGCACATTGATTCGTGTAGCCGGGCGCCGCCTCAACCACCACTCTTCGTCATTCCGGGGCGCGCCTCTTGGCGCGAGCCCGCAATCCCTCGGACGGCAGGCGCGAGGGCGAAATGGATTCTCTGATGTGCAATTGCACATCATAGCTCATCGCTTCGCGACGCCCCGGAATGACGATGTGGCTGCTTTCGGTGCGACAAATCAACCCGACGAGGCTGGGCAAGTATTCGCCGCGGGCGCGTCCTCGTAGAACGTCCTTTCTTTGCGCGACGCGCATGGCAATGAGGATGGAATTTTCTACGTGCAATCGCCCGCAACGGCGAATGCATTTCTGCGCCGTTCAAGGCTGATTGAATACTTGCCCAGCCTCGACGGGCAAATCAGCTAAAGTCTGTCCAGCCCTGCAGCGAAAAACATTCCGCTTTCGCCGTCGGGCAAATCAGTGATTTAACTCCGCGCGTCTCACGGCGGATGAGGGGCGGCTCGCGATCGTCACGAACGTTGCGGTGAGATGCGGTGGACGCAGGTTTTGCGAGAGACGAACGCAACACCGGCGGACGGTGAAGTCGTGTGGTTCTGGCGCCCCGACGCTGGCGCTAAGCTTCTAACGAAGTGACGGTGGCAAGAAAGCCCGGTCACCGGGAAGAGCACGAAGGAAACCGTAAAACCATCGCGCAGGGAAAGCCGGAATGCTTCGGTTGAACCTGTGGTCCTACCCCCGTGCTTTTTGTTGCACGGGACCCACGGGTGCAACCAGCACCCGGCTTTCCCTGCGCCCTCTGCTGATTGAGAGGGTGGAAAGTGAGGCAAGCCTCGGGCGAACAGCGCCGCGGGAATGCGGACGCACATCTCTCCCCAACTCCGCCGTCATGCCCCGCGCAGGCGGGGCATCCAGTATCCGGCG
This sequence comes from Bradyrhizobium sp. Ses1, assembly GCF_059512365.1. NCBI lineage: Bacteria > Pseudomonadati > Pseudomonadota > Alphaproteobacteria > Hyphomicrobiales > Nitrobacteraceae > Bradyrhizobium > Bradyrhizobium sp. Ses1. Next base: position 131,242 of record NZ_JCAMOQ010000012.1, on the reverse strand, counting down.
GCCTCTCAACTTAAGCTCAGCCGTCTCTGGAATACTGGATCGTCCGCCGGAGCCTGTCATCGGTCGGCCATTCGGCCGACCCGGTGGCGGACGATGACAGCGGAGAGCTGTTTGAAAGTTGAATCAGAACCTCTCCCCACGTCGTCCCGGGCTTCCATCCGAAATGGTCGACCGGGTGCTGTCCTCGGTGAAACGTTGAAGGGCCCGCGCCGATCGCCTATCTCTGCTAAAGCCACCGATTTCAAGGATCCCGAATGACCGCATCGCAACGCAACCTTTCCGCCGCAATCGATCCCGAAAAGCTCGACCGTCTCGCCGAAGTCGCCATCAGGGTCGGGCTCGGATTGCAGCCGGGACAGGACCTGCTCCTGACTGCGCCGTCGTCGGCGCTGCCGCTGGTGCGGCGGCTCGCGGTGCATGCCTACAAGGCCGGCGCCGGCCTGGTCACGCCGATCCTCTCCGACGAAGAGGTCACGCTGGCGCGCTATCGGCATGGCCATAACGAAGGCTTCGATCGCGCGGCGAACTGGCTCTATGAGGGCATGGCAAAGGCGTTCTCCGCCAACACCGCGCGGCTGGCGGTGGTCGGCGACAACCCGATGCTGCTGTCGGGCGAGGACCCGACCAAGGTTGCGCGCGCCAGCAAGGCCAATTCGGTCGCCTATCAGCCAGCGCTGGAAAAGATCGTCAATTTCGAGGTCAATTGGAACATCATCGCCTATCCCAGCGCATCCTGGGCCAAGCAGGTTTTTCCTGACGATCCCTTGGAGACCGCGGTGGGGAAGCTGGCGGACGCGATCTTTGCGGCGTCCCGCGTCGACCAGGACGGTGCGGTCGCCGCCTGGGAAAAGCACAATGCAGTCTTGCGCGAGCGAACCCAATGGCTGAACGGCCAGCGCTTCCACGCGCTGCACTATACGGGACCGGGGACCGATCTCACGATCGGGCTCGCCGACGGCCATGAATGGGAAGGCGGCGCATCGGTTGCCAAGAACGGCGTCACCTGCAACGCCAACATCCCGACGGAAGAGGTTTTCACCACCCCGCATTGCCGCCGCGTCAGCGGTCACGTCGTGAGCTCGAAGCCGCTGTCCTATCAGGGCACCCTGATCGACAATATCCAGGTCAGGTTCGAGGAGGGGCGGATCGTCGAAGCCAGGGCCTCGTGCGGCGAAGAAGTCTTGAAAAAGGTGCTCGACACCGACGAGGGCGCGCGCCGCCTCGGCGAGGTCGCGCTGGTGCCGCACTCCTCTCCGATCTCCAAGAGCGGACTGCTGTTCTTCAACACGCTGTTCGACGAGAACGCCGCCTCGCATATCGCGCTCGGCCAGTGCTATTCGAAATGCTTCGTCGACGGCGACAAGCTGACCCCGCAGCAGGTCGCAGCGCAAGGCGGCAACCAGAGCCTGATCCATATCGACTGGATGATCGGCTCCAGCCAGACCGACATCGATGGCGTCAGGACCGACGGCAGCCGCGTGCCGGTCTTCCGCAAGGGCGAGTGGGCGTAGGCGAGGATCTCCCTCTCCCCGCCCTTCGCGGGGAGAGGGTCGGGTTGAAGGGCCCTCTCCGCAAATACGATGGTAGCGATGTGCGCGGAGGCTCCCCCTCACCCGAAATTCAAGCGAAGCTTGAATTTCGACCTCTCCCGCAAGCGGGGCGAGGTGAACTCCGACTACACGCCGTCGAGGATGATCACCGTCGGAGTCGATGGCAGCGTGTCGCGCGAAATCTTAAGCGTCCGCTCGCTGCGCTGGTCGATCTCGAACTGCTGGCCGATCAGGCGCATGAATTCGTCGAGCGGGGTGGCGAAGCGGTGCATCGGCAGCACCACGGCGGCGCGCAGCCGCTTGGTGATTTCGGAGACGCCGGAAAGCGACATGGTGAAGGTGCCGTCGATCGGCACCATCACGATGTCGAGCCGGCCGATGGCCGCGAAATGGCTCTCGTCGAGCTTGTGGTGCAAATGGCCGAGATGGCCGATGCAGAGGCCGGCGACCTCGAAGATGAAGATCGAGTTGCCGTCCTTGATCATCTCGCCGCCGGAGTCCTCGCCATAGGTGCGGCGGATGTCGGTGGTGACATTGCGGACGAAGACATCGCCGATCCGCATCGCATAATGGGCGGGCTGACCGTTCTCGCCCCAGCCTTGCAGCACATGCGGGATCTTCGGATCGGGAAACAGCGTGTAATGCGTGCTATGCGCCCGGTTCATGGTGACGACATCAGGCAGGCGGCCGGTACGGTAGGCGCCATTGTAGTCGGTCGCGATCCGGATGCCGCCGGGGGTATCGATGTAATAGGTGGAGTGCCCGGCATAGGTGATCCCGACCTCGTCGGCCTTGGCGACGCGGCGCAGGCTGACCGGCGTGGCGCGCGGCGGTGCATTGGCCATCGCCAGGCATTCGCTGCGCTGGGCGTCCTGCCCATGGGCCGCGATGCTGAGGAGGCCGAGCAGGGCAAAGGCGGCGAGGATCGATCGCAACATGGGCAAGGTCCGTCGGCGGTGACGTCCCTGCCACTCTACCGGCTAATCCCGCGGCCGTCATGGGTCTTGCCGGCAGGCTTTCGCCCGATCCGCTCGCAATGACGGTGGTAGCTCACTCCCGCCGCGGGCTGATCTTCCAGGTCGTGGCGAGCACCATCAGCGTCATCGCGCCGGTGATAACGGCCGCGATCGGCATTGCCAGCGCGAGCGCGGACGTCGCCGCCCAGCCGATCGAGCAGAAGGCTTCCGCGAAAGTGGCGACGCGCGAGGAGGTCTGGCGGCGGCGAAACTGGCTGCGCTTGGCCTGCACGCGGAACCAGAGCTGGATCGTGGCGGCCGAGATCGTGGCGATAGTCACGCCGAGCGCGGTGACAGCCGCCTGCAGCACCGAGGCGAACGCCAGTGCGATGACGAACGGCGCGACCACCAGCGCGATCGAAAGCAGCACCACTTCGATCTTGGCGCGGATCACCTGCGACGGCGACAGCGGCGCAGTCGCGACCAGGTCGGCCGCGTCTTCGCCCGATATCGTCAGCCAGGCGAGGCCGCCGGCAAGCTGGCCGGCTGCCATCACGACAACGGGCGTGATCAGCGTCAGGCCGGCGGAGCCATCGGCAAAGCTCCGCCACAGCATCAGCGCCGGCGGTGCCAGGTAGAGCAGTTGCATCAGGCTCTGCGACAGCAGCCAGGGATCGCGCCGCAGCAGCATGAACTCTTTCCAGCGCAGCGCCTGCTGGCGCGAGCCGCGCTGGAATGTTCGCATCTTGGCCGTTCGGCCGGTCATCGCCGGGTTCGCCGAGATGCTGATGATGGTATCGGCAAAGCGCGGCGAGAATGCCACGATCACGACGCCGAGCAGCATCAGGCTGAAGACGAGCAGGAGCGAGAGCGCCTCGCCGTCGCCGAGCATGGCGCGGGCCGGCCACCACAGCATGCTGCCGGCATCAGGCGCGAAGCCAGCCACGGTATCGGAGGTCAGGACGGCGAAACGCGAGAGCGTGCCGTAAGAGAGGATCGCGGCGATCTGCAGCGCGATGACGAAACCGGCGCCGATGATCGCGGCCAGCACCTGCGCTACCAGGCGGGTGCGGCGCGGGCCGATCAGGTGGAACAGCGCCACCGTGAGGGCGGTGGCGACCGCCGCGGCCGAAAGGCCGATCGCGATGACGACGCCGAACGCGGCGAGCCAGCGCGGTCCGCCGCTGACCACCAGCACATCGACGAAGGGCGTCGAGAACAACAGCGCCATGCCGGTGACCTGCAGCGCGATGGCGGCAATGCGGACCGAGAAGATGTTGGTGAGCCGGACCGGCGAGGACATGATCAAATCGAGGTCGGCGCGGGCGTAAAATACCCGCGTCACCGATTCGACCGCCTGCGAGAGGATCAGCGCCCAGGCGAGGAAGATCGTCGACGACGTCACGATCAGCGCGGACTTGTCGAGCGGCAGCGTCAGGTCGGCAAAACGGCCGACCACCGCATAGGCCGGCAAATGCAGGATGGCGGCGAAAACGACGAGGCCGATCACCGCGCGTTTGCGGCGGCCCTGTCGGCCGGTCATCATCGCCAGCCATTCGCGCCAGGCGAGGCGGATTTCGTGCCGGGCGAACCAGGTGAGGTCGGTCGCCGAACTCATGCGGCGGCCGCCTCGGTCTCGACCAGGGCGATAAAGGCGTCTTCGAGGCTGGTGTCGTTGCGGCCGTTGCGCTGGCGCAGTTCCGCGAGCGTGCCTTCGGCCACGAGCCTGCCCTTGGCGATGACGCCGATGCGGTCGGCCATGCGCTCGGCGACTTCAAGGATGTGCGTGGTCATGATCACGGTGGAGCCGGCGCGCACGCGCTCCTGCAACAGGCCCTTGACGTGGCGGGCGGAGAGCGCGTCGAGGCCGGTCAACGGCTCGTCGAGGATGATCAGGCGCGGATCGTGGACCAGCGCGCCGGCGAGCGCCACCTTCTGGCGCATGCCTTTGGAGAATCCCTCGCAGCGCTCGTGCAGATGCGGCTCGAGCCCGAGCGAGACGAGGAGGTCCTGGGCTGAGCGTTCGGAAAGGCGGGAATCGATGCCCCAGAGGCCGGCGACGAATTCGAGATATTCGAGGGGGGTGAGCTTGTCGTAGATCATCGGCTCATCCGACACCCAGGCCAGGATCTGCTTGGCGGCGATCGGATCGGACAGGGCATCGATGCCGAAGATCGATACCGAGCCGGCGTCGGGCTTGAGCAGGCCGGCGACCATCCGCAGCGTCGTGGTCTTGCCGGCGCCGTTCGGCCCGAGCAGCGCGTAGAACTCGCCGGGGCGCACCGTGAGATCGAGCGCGTCGACCGCCGGCCGGTCGAAACGCTTGGTTAACCCTCGCACTCCGAGTGCTGGCGCATCCGATGGCATGATGTGGGGACGGTCCAGGTTGATGTCTGGTTGCGGACCATGGGCCGAAAAGCGTTTCGGCGCGGTGAATCGCAGGCCGCAAAACGCGGGCAATGCGCGGGAACGTTCGGCTGCGGCATTTCTGCGCAATTATGCCAGACGGCGGGCGCAGCGCTTTGTTGACTCTGGTTCCTGCTTTGCGCTCAAATCGCCGCCGGACATAGACAGCTTCCAGCGCTCCCGAACAGAGGAGGGCGGAAGCGGGATGCAACAAGCGGTCGCCAAGAATTGCCGTGCATCGGGGAGGGATAACGATGCTGGACTTCGTTCAGCAGCTCGTGAGCGGCATTGCGCTTGGCTGCGTCTACGGCCTCATCGCGCTCGGCTTCGTGCTCGTTTACAAGGCAACCGAGGTCGTCAATTTCGCCCAGGGCGACCTGATGATGCTGGGCGGCTTTTTCGCCTTCACCTTCATCGGCATGCTCGGCCTCAATTACTGGATCGGCTTTGCCGGCGCGGTGGCGGCGATGGCGCTGTTCGGCATGCTGGCGGAGCGGGTGGTGGTGCGGCCGATCCTCGGCTATCCGCAGTTCTCCGTCATCATGGCGACCATCGGCCTCGGCTATTTCCTGCGCTCGGTCGCCGGCATCATCTGGGGGACGGACGACTTCAAGATCGAGACGCCGTTCAGCCAGGGCGTCCTGCGCATCGGCAGCCTCGTGCTGGCCTACGACAAGCTGTCGGTGATCGCGGCGACGGTCATCCTGTGCGCGCTGCTCTATCTGTTCTTCAACCGCACCACGCTTGGCACCGCGATGCGGGCGAGCTCGGAGAACATGCTGGCCGCCTATTACATGGGCATCCCGGTCAAGCGCGTGGTCTCGATCGTATGGGCGATCTCGGCGGCGGTCGCCACCTGCGCCGGCGTGCTGCTGGCGCCGATTACGTTCATTCACTCCAATGTCGGCCTAGTGCTGGGATTGAAGGCGTTTCCGGCCGCCGTCCTCGGCGGCTTCGGATCGATCCCTGGCGCTGTGGTCGGCGGCGTGCTGATCGGTGTGATCGAGAGCATGGCCGGCTTCTATCTGCCCCAAGGCTGGAAGGACGTCGCACCCTATATCGTGCTGCTCGCGGTGCTGCTGCTGAAGCCCGAAGGCCTGTTCGGCCTTCACGTGCGCAAGAAGGTTTGAGCAGCATGCGGTTCCTGTTCAAGACCGACTACGAAGACGACATCAAACTGTTCCCGCATTCGGGTTACATCTTCTCCTATGGCCTGTTGCTGGCGTTGCTCTTGATCGCGCCGCACGTGCTCTCGAGCTATCTGATGAGCCAGCTCGTCTTCGTCTGCATTTATGCGACCGTCGGCGTGGGGCTGTTGATCCTGACCGGCTTCACCGGGCAAGCCTCGCTTGGGCACGCGGCGTTTCTCGCGATCGGCGCCTACACCGCTGCCTATCTGCAGCAGTACAACGTGCCCTTTACGGTCTATTTCCTGGCCGCCGGGCTGCTCACCGGCGTGGTCGGCGCGCTCGTCGGATTTCCGGCGCTGCGGCTGCAGGGCATCTATCTCGTCATTGCGACCATCTCCTTTGCCTTCATCGTCGAGGAGATCCTGGCGCGCTGGGAGAGCGTGACCCATGGCAATGAGGGCATGCGGGTCAAGACACTCTATTTCTTGGGCGCCGCAGTGCCGCGCGACGGGCCGACCTTCTATTATCTCTGCCTTGCGGTGCTGGTGCTAACTATCGTCGGCTCGCTGAACCTTTTGCGCTCGCCGACCGGCCGTGCCTTCGTCGCGATCCGCGACAGCGAGACGGCGGCGCGCAGCATGGGCATCAACGTCTCGCTCTACAAGGTGAAGTCTTTTGCCATCAGCGCCGCCATCACCGGCTTTGCCGGCGTGCTGTTCGCGCACAAGCTCTCGTTCATCAGCCCGGAGATGTTCACGCTGCAGCTCTCGATCGAGTTCATCATCGTGATTCTGATCGGCGGCACCTTCAGCCTGCACGGCGCGGTGCTGGGCGCGATCTTCCTTGTCATGATCGATCCGTTCCTGACCTATCTGAAAGACGACATGCCCGGCGTGATCGCAGGCCTTGCTGCGACGCTTGGCGCCGGCCAGGAGCGCGCCGCGCATATCCAGAACTCAGTCGCCGCGTTTGCCTCCGCCAATGGCCTGAAGGGCGCGATCTACGGCATCATCATCGTGCTGTTCGTGCTGTTCGAACCGCTCGGTCTTTACGGCCGTTGGCTCAAGATCAAGCTCTTCTTCCAGCTCTTCCCGCTCTACAAGCGCGCCACCTTCAAGCGGCAGAAGATCTATGTGAAGTCGGAGCGGAACCGATGAGCTATTTCCGCGCCGAGAATCTCTCGCTTCACTTCGGCGGCCTCAAGGCGGTCGATGCCGTGAGCTTCGCTGTCGAGAAGGGCGAGATACTCTCGATCATCGGGCCGAACGGCGCAGGAAAAAGCTCGATCTTCAACCTGATCTCGCGCATCTATCCGCCGACCTCGGGAAAGATCTTCTTCGAGGATCAGGACATCACCGAGCAGCCGGCCTACGACATCGCCAAGCTCGGCATCGCCCGCACCTTCCAGAACATCGAACTGTTCGAGAATGCGACGGTGCTTTCCAATCTGCTGGTCGGCCGTCATCGCCACTCCACCACGCAGCTCTGGCAGGAGCTATTGTTCCTGCCGAGCGTGCGCGCCAGCGAGAAGGTGCATCGCCGCCGCGTCGAACAGGTGATCGAATTCCTCGATCTCGAGCCCTATCGCGACAAGCTGATCTCCGGATTGCCGTACGGCGTGCGCAAGGTGATCGAACTCGCTCGCGCGCTGTGTTCGGAGCCGAAGCTGATCCTGCTGGACGAGCCATCGTCGGGACTGAACGTGGAGGAAACCGACGACATGTCGTTCTGGATCCGCGACATGAGATCCGAACTCGGCATCACCGTGCTGATGGTCGAGCACGACATGACATTGGTGAACCGTGTCTCCGATCGCGTCATCGCGCTGAACTACGGCCGGGTGCTGGCGATGGGTTCGCCTGCGGACGTGCAGCAGCATCCCGACGTCGTCGCGGCCTATCTCGGAGCATGACGCCATGATCGCCGCCGTCACGCCCGAGACCATCCTGAAGCTCAGCAATATCGAGAGCTATTACGGGCCGATCATGGCCATCCGCGGCATCAGCCTGGAAGTGCCCCGCGGCAGGATCGTCACGCTGCTAGGGGCGAATGGTGCCGGCAAGACCACGGTGCTGAAGACGATTTCCGGCATCCTCGATCCGCAGAAGGGCTCGATCGAATTCTTGGGGAGGCCGATCCAGCGCATGGAGGCCGACAAGATCGTGCGGCTGGGTTTGAGCCACGTGCCGGAAGGGCGGGAGGTGTTTCCGTTCCTGTCGGTGCGCGAGAACCTGATGATGGGCGCCTATCCGCGCACGGATCGCGACGGCGTCGCCGACGATCTGGAGCGCGTCTACAGCTATTTCCCGCGGCTGAAAGAGCGCATTGATCAGCCGGCTGGCCAGCTCTCTGGCGGCGAGCAGCAGATGCTTGCGATCGGGCGGGCATTGATGAACCGGCCGACGCTGCTGCTGCTCGATGAGCCATCGCTCGGGCTGTCGCCGATCCTGGTGAAGGAGATCTTCACCATCATCCGGCGGGTCAACGAAGAGCAGGGCATGTCGATCCTCCTGGTCGAACAGAACGCCAAGGTCGCGCTGGAGACGGCGCACTACGGCTATGTGCTGGAGATCGGCCGCATCGTGATGAACGATACCTGCGAGCGGTTGATGCATTCAAAGGATATCCAGGAGTTCTATCTCGGCGCCAAGGAGGCGGGTGCGCGGGGGGAGCGACGCTGGAAAAAGAAGAAAACATGGCGTTGAGAGGGACTTGGCGGTAAATTGAAGGCCTGTCGCGGAAAGATCGGCGCAAAAGCCGGCGGTCGCGACAGGCGAGGAGAGGAGGGAACGGGCATGGCCGGACCGGCGGTGCTGACGGTCGCCGACACGATCGCGAGGAGTTTTCTGCTGGCGGTGGAGACGCGAGGCGACAGGCCCGCGATCCGCGAGAAGAAATTCGGCATCTGGCAGCCGACAAGCTGGCGCGAGTGGCTGCAGATCTCCAAGGACATCGCCTACGGCTTGCATGCCATCGGCTTCCGCCCCGGCGATGTCGCCTCGATCATCGCGAACGCAGTGCCGGAATGGGTCTATGCCGATATGGGCATCCTCTGCGCCGGCGGCGTCTCGTCCGGCATTTATCCGACGGACTCGCCGGTCCAGGTCGAATATCTCATCAATGATTCCCGCACCCGCGTGGTCTTCGCGGAAGACGAGGAGCAACTCGACAAGCTGCTCGCCTGCCGCTCGCGCTGCCTGACACTGGAGCGAATCGTCGTCTTCGACATGGAAGGCCTGAGCGGCTTCTCCGATCCCATGGTGATGTCGCTTGCCGAATTCGCCGCGCTTGGCCGCAATCATGCGCAGGACAATGAGGCGCTGTGGGACGAGATGATCGGAAGCCGGACCAGCGGAGATCTTGCGATCCTCGTCTACACCTCCGGCACCACAGGCCCGCCGAAGGGCGCGATGCACGCCAACCGCAGCGTGACGCATCAGATGCGCCACGCCAATGACCTCTACCCGTCGACCGATCACGAGGAGCGGCTGGTGTTCCTGCCGCTGTGTCACGTCGCCGAGCGCGTCGGCGGCTACTACGTCTCGGTCGCGCTCGGATCGGTGATGAATTTCGCCGAAAGCCCCGAAACCGTGCCGGACAATCTGCGCGAAGTGCAACCGACCGCCTTCCTCGCCGTGCCCAGGGTGTGGGAGAAAATGTACTCCGGCATTACCATCGCGCTGAAGGATGCGACCCCGTTACAGAACTGGGTCTACCGCCGCGCGATGGCAGTCGGCTATTGCATGACCGATTATCGGCTCGAAGGCGAAGAGCCGCCGCTGCCGCTACGCTTTGCCAACCGACTGGCCTATTGGCTGGTGTTCCGCAACATCCGCCGCATGCTCGGGCTCGACCGCTGCCGGATAGCGCTCACCGGCGCCGCGCCGATCGCGCCCGACCTGATCCGCTGGTATCTCGCGCTCGGCATCGACATGCGCGAGGTCTATGGCCAGACCGAGAATTGCGGCGTTGCCACCATCATGCCGACCGAGCGCATCAAGCTCGGCTCAGTCGGCAAGGCCGCGCCCTGGGGCGAGGTGATGACCTGCCCCAAGGGCGAGATCCTGATCCGCGGCGACTTCCTGTTCATGGGTTATCTCAACCAGCCCGAGAAGACCGCCGAGACTATCGACGTCAGGGGCTGGCTGCATACCGGCGATCTCGGCACGATCGACAACGAAGGCTACGTCAAGATCATCGACCGGATGAAGGACATCATCATCACCTCCGGCGGCAAGAACGTCACGCCGTCGGAAATCGAAAACCAGCTCAAATTCTCGCCCTATGTCTCGGACGCGGTGGTGATCGGCGACAAGCGGCCCTACCTCACCTGCCTCGTGATGATCGACCAGGAGAATGTCGAGAAATACGCCCAGGATCACGACATCCCCTTCACCAATTACGCGAGCCTATGCCGCGCGCGGGAGATTCAGGACCTGATCCACCGCGAGATCGAGGCCGTGAATGCCAATTTCGCCCGCGTGGAGACCATCAAGAAATTCTATCTGATCGAGCGCCAGCTCACGCCCGAGGATGAGGAATTGACGCCGACAATGAAGCTGAAGCGCAGCTTCGTGAACAAACGCTATGCCGCCGAGATCGAGGCGATGTACGGCGAGCGCGCGGTCGCATAGGCACGGCTTATTACTCCCTCTCCCCGTTCTTACGGGGAGAGGGTTGGGGTGAGGGGCTCTATCCGCGAAGACGGAGACAGACGGATTCGCAGAAGCTCGCCCTCACCCGAAATTCAAGCTGCGCTAGAATTTCGACCTCTCCCCGCAAGCGGGGTGAGGTGAAGAAAAGGCGAGGGAGCCAAAACAGGCCCGATCCTTCGCTCGATATGGGCCACGGAGAGGAGGATCATTATGTCGAAAGCGTTCAAGGCATTGGGCCTTGCGGTGGGTGCGCTGGCGCTGACCCACCTGCCGGCGTCAGCGCAAACCAAGGTCACCAATGAAGGCATCTCGGCGAACGAGATCGTCATCGGCACCCATCAGGACCTGTCCGGTCCGATTAAGGTCTGGGGCGTTCCGGTCTCCAACGGCATGAAGATGGCGGTAGAGGAGATCAACGCGAGCGGCGGCATCAATGGCCGCAAGATCAAGATGATCCTTGAGGACAATGGCTACGATCCGAAGAAGGCGGTGCTGGCCTCGCAGAAGATGGTCGAACGCGACAAGATCTTCGCGATGATCGGCCCGATGGGCTCACCGACCGTCTTGGCCGCGCAGGACGTGCTGTTCGACGCCGGGGTGCTCCAGCTCTTCCCGCTGACGGCGGCCGAATTCACCTTCAAGTTCGATCCGAGCAAGCCACAGGAGCGGCTGAAGTTCAACAACCTGCTGCCCTATGTGGAGAGCACGCGCGCCGCGCTCAAATATATGGTGGAGCAGAAGGACCCGAAGAAGCCCTGCATCATGCATCAGGATGACGAGTACGGCAAAAACGTGCTCGACGGCTTCACCCAGCAACTCGCGGCAATGAAGCTGCAGCCGGCCTCGATCACAAGCTACAAGCGCGGCGCCTCCGACTTCAGCGCCCAGGTCGCCAAGATGAAGGCTGATGGCTGCGACCTTGTCGTGCTCGGCACCGTAATCCGCGAGACTATCGGCGCGATGAACGAAGCCAGGAAGCTCGGCTGGGAAGTGACCTTCCTCGGGGCGACGCCGACCAACGTGCTCGAAGTGCCGGCGCTTGGCAAGGAAGCGGTGGAGGGCCTCTATGCGGCGTCCGGGTTCGAGATTCCCTATGAGGACACCGCCAAGGGCAAGGTGAAGGACTGGCTCGTCAACTACAAGAAGATGTTCGGCACCGACGCCAACACGCAGGCGATCATCGGCTACAACGCGGTGATGACGTTCGCCTTCTATGCGCAAAAGGCGGGCAAGGATCTGACCGGCCAGAAGATGCTGGATTCGCTTGAATCGGGCGAAAAATTTCTCGACATCTTCAATTCGCCGCCGACCAAATTCTCCAGGAACGACCACCTCGCCAACACCATCACGCAGGTGCAGCAGATCAAGAACGGCCGCTGGGTGCTGACGAAGGACAGCCTGTCGTTCTGAGTATCGCTGTCATTGCGAGCGGAGCGAAGCAATCCATGCTGCCACGAGCGGAGAGATGGATTGCTTCGTCGCTCCGCTCCTCGCAATGACGGTTGGTTAGTCCGCGGGATAACGCAACGCAGCCTCGGCCACCAGCGGCATGTCTGCATATCGCCGGGCACCGACCTCATCGACCACGAAAGTCGGCCGGTAGTTCCTGACGTCGGTATCGGCCACCATCATCATGCGGCGGTTGTCCAGCGTCAGCCACTGGCCATCGAGCCGGGCTGCGGCCACGGCATGATCCTCGCCGCGGAGCGTGTCATGCATGATGACGATTCGCAGGTCCTCCGGCGCCATGCCGGCCAGACGCAGCGCGACGAATTTGGCGATGGCATAGTCCTCGCAATCGCCGGCGCCGTTCGCAAAGGTCATCAGCGGCGAAGCCCAGACGTCGATCGCGCCATATTGCACGAGATCGTCCGCGGGCCTGATCGCGAGATTGACGGCGCGGTTGACTTCACCGAGCCGGGCGCGGCCCTCTGTGGCCTTCGCGCCGTCGATGACGGCCAGGAATTTCAGCGCGGCCGGCGAGACGCAGCTCTCGCGGTCGCCCTCGCACAGCGCAAGCTGCACCAGATCATCGGCGAGCCGGCGCTGCAGGCTGAGCCATTTGTCGCGCAATCCGCCTTCCGAGAGGATGGCTGTCGCGCGCCCGAACGGCTCGATCGATTTCTTGATCAGGACCGCGCCCCCCGGCGACAGCAGCGTCCCCGCGCTGACCTCTGCCACCGGTGCAAGCCAAAGCAGAGCAAAGGCGAACATGAGCGCGCGCAGCGCACCCGCGTAACCGAACATTCCCATCTGACACCCCTGTCCGGGCCTCGGCGGCGTTTCGCCAGCGCGTGACCAGATCGTTTCGTGGGAAGAGGATCGTGCGAGAGCGCTTGCGATCTGTTTAAGGAGATGCGGACGAGCGGGAGAAATGCGGAAAACGCTGAAGCCGGTCTCGCCAAACCGTCGAAAATTTTATCGATCTTGCCAACCCCCGCGGTCGAACCTTTTCGGGGGTAACGATGTCTTATCCTTGATGTTGGCTTAATAAGCGCGCGTCCGCAGGCGGGGCTGGCGCAACAGCATCTAAAGTCGTCGGACGCATCAGGCGGCCGGTCTTTCTGAACATATGACTAACGGGGCAGCTTTTCCCTTGATCCGTAATCTACATCACATTGGGCGCCCGAACGCCGGTGTACGTTGCTCAGGTTGGGCGGATGGCCAGCAGTCGGAAATATCCTTCCTTCGAAATAAGTAATTGAATTAACTTCAATTTTATGAAAGTTAAATGGGGCTCCATGCGATCTTCAGGCAACAACGCGCGCCGGATCAAATCTGCTTCGTGCCACGCTGGACGAAGACTTCCCGAGTTCGCTGCCAATGGGTCTCGCGCTCGGTGTGCGAGCTTTCGCGTGGTTTCTCCTAATGGTATGTGTAGGTTTGGCTAAGGAAATTTACATTTTTATTAACTATTTCTGGTGGGGGCATTGAAGTACGACGACACAGTTGCGTCGAGTGGGCTGGGGTTTCTTTCCAACGCGCATATCGATCTTGATTCATTTTCGTTCCGCGCTGGCCACGCGGACAGCTTTACTGTTCCTGACGCGCATCTTCTGTTCTCCGGCAACTTCCACAAATCCGGCAACGATCTCGTCATCACCGACGAGCTGCATCGCGTCGTGGTGCCGAACTACTTCCACGGCGACAAGCACCCGATGCTGGTTTCCCCCGAGGGCGCATCGCTGGATCCGAAGGTCGTCGACGCGCTGACCGGGCACACGGTTTACGCGCAGGCGGGAGCGCCGCCGGCGGCAGAGCTGGTCGGCCATATCGCCAACATGACCGGCAGTGCCAGCGTGGTGCGCAGCGGCGTCACCGTCGAGCTGCATAATGGCGAAGCGGTCTATCAGAGCGACGTGGTGCAGACCGGCAGCGACTCTACGCTCGGCCTCGTCCTGAAGGACGGCACCACGTTCAACCTCAACGCCAACGCGCGGTTGATGCTGAACGAGCTCACCTATGACGCCAGCAGCAATTCGAACTCCTCGCTGATCACGCTGGTGCAGGGCGCCGCCAGCTTCGTCGCCGGCCAGGTCGCCAGGAGCGGCGACATGAAAGTCGCGACCCCGATCGCGACCATGGGCATCCGCGGCACCGCTGTCATCCTCGACATCTCCTCGGTCGACGGCACGGTGAAGATCTCCGTCGTCGATCAGCAGGACAACCAGGTCCATGCTGTCCAGGTCTTCAACACGCGCGGCGTTCTGATCGGCACGGTGACCAGCAATGGCAGCATCCTGACGCTAACGCCGACTGCGGCTTTCGAGCTGATCGCGCGGGAAAGCGCCAAGACGCTGGCGGAGATCGCGCAGGAATTCGCGACCTTCCAGGCGGTGCTCAATACCTACGAGATCCAGAAGGCGATCGACCCGAACCTGCCGCAGCACACCGAGAATAACGCCAATCCGCAGACGAAATTTGCGCACCTTGGCAGCTCGACCTCGCCCAATTCGCCGGCAACCGAATTCCGCTCGGCGCTCAACACTCACGTCACCAGCACCGGTAACACTGGCAACAGCCAGACCTTTTCCGTCCTGATGGGTACGGACAACGGAACCGGCGTCGGCGGTACGTCAAATCAGGGGTTGTTTGATCAGGGCTTCCCGGGGCATCAGAATAATCAGCCCACCGGTCCGCAGCCGTCGATCCCGTTCGTCGTCAATCCGCCAACGGTCACCAGGATCTCCACCACCAGCACTGGCGATCACTTCGGGCCGGTGATGAGCGCCGACGGGCAGTTCGTCACTTATGACCCTGACGGCGTCATCTATCTGTTCGACCGTGCGACCGGCGTCACCATCGTGATCTCGCCTCCCGGGGGCGTCTATGGTTCGCCGACCATCAGCTCGGATGGTCACTCCGTCGTCTACCAAAGCTCCGGCGGCGTCATCTTCCTCTACAACAACGATCCGTCTTCGGCGCAGTACCACACGACGATACAGATCGGCGTGGGCACCTCGCCTGCGGTCAGCGGCGACGGCAGCAGGATCGCGGTCGAGAACGGCGGCAATATCATCGTCTACGATCGGCAGGGACACGTCCTCACCACGATCACGCCCGCCGATGCCGGCGCCGGCGGATCTCTGCTGAAGCCGGCGATCAGCGCCGACGGCCATGTGGTTGCGTTCTGGGGTGCCGATCCCGGAGGCGGCTCGGGCCACCTCTATGTCTACGACCGGTCGACCGGTGTCATCAGCGCGATCGCGGACACCGCGCATGGGGTCGGCACGAGCGCCGCCTCGCTCAGTGCCGACGGCCGCTATGTCGTCTATCAAAGCGCCGATGCGAACGGGCACTCGGAAATCTACCTCTACGACCTGCAGACCCACCAGATCGTCTTCCAGACTTCGAACCCGGGCGGCAGCAGCTACAACCCCGTCATCAGCCCCGACGGCCATTTCATCATCTTCGCGAGCGACGCCGCGCTGACGTCGAACGACCACAATTCGGTTGCCGATACCTATGTGGTCAATCTCACCGATCCCGCCCATCCGAAGATCGTGCTGGTTTCGACCGCGGCCGATGGAGCGTCGGGTAACGCCGCCTCCAACCTCGGCGCAACCATCAGCGCCGGCGGCCTGTTCATCGCCTTCGGCAGTAACGCGTCGAATCTTTCCACCGCGGACGGGCCTGGCGGCGATATTTTCGTGGTCGATCCGAGTTCGGGCCGCAACGCGATCGTCGAGCAGACCGCCAACTCGGGGTCGGTCCTGACGACAAGCGGAAAAGTCGGCATCACCGGGGGAATCAACGACGTCTCGCTCTCCGTCACCGACACGGCGGGCAATCCGACCGGTCTGCTGCACGCGAGCTTCAGCGCCGACGGCAATTTCGTGAACTGGACGTTCGCCGAGAACAAATCGGATTTCGCCTCGCTGGTCTATGGCGACACGGCGACACAGCAATTCCTGATCAAGCTCACCTATAATGGCGGCACGACGACCATCCCGATCACGATCGGGGTCCACAATGCCGTTCCGCCGACCATCCCGGTGGCGGACACACCTCCGGTCGTTCACGACGCCACGCTCGCGGTGTCCGAGGGCGGCGTCGTGGTGCTGACGCCGGCGAACATCAACGTCACCGACCTCGACGATTCCAGCTTCACCTTCACGGTCACCAATGTCACGCATGGCAAATTCCAGGTGTGGGGTGGCGAAGGCTGGATCGATACCGCCAGCTTCACCTCTGCCGACCTCGCTGCTGGCCACGTCCAGTTCGTTCACGACGGCTGCGAAGCCGCGCCGACCTTCTCGATCCAGGCCAGCGACGGAGAACTGCTCTCCAATGTGAAGGCGGCCAGCATTGCCTTCACCAATGTCAACGATGCGCCGACGTTGGCGGCCGGAACGGTGACGAGCGGCGTGATCAACGTGACCGTCTCAAACGGCGGGTATGACCATGTCAGCCCGGAGGTTGCCGCGAAACTTCTGGGGTCGGGCCTGATCAAGGACCTTCCCGGAGCGCAGGGTGGAGCGCATGGTTATGGCGAGGTCGCGCTCGACCCCGGCGATGACAATTCCTCCGGCGCGATCGACATCACCACGGTGTTCGGCGAGCAAGGCATCAATTTCTTCGGCCATCACTACACCTCGCTCTACATCAACAATAACGGCAACATCACCTTCCGCTCGCCGACCGACGCCTATACGCCCAGCATGATCGACGCGGGCCTGAACAATCCGATCATTGCGGTGTTCTGGGCCGACGTCGATACCCGCGGCCATGGCAGCGTCTATTACGATCTCGACGCGACTGACGGCGTCATGACCATCACCTGGGATGATGTCGGCTATTTCGATCAGAGAACGAACAAGCTGAATTCGTTCCAGCTCGTTCTGATCAGCCAAGGCAACGGCAATTTCGATATCCAGTATCGCTACGGCGATATCGATTGGACCACGGGTGACGCCAGCGGCGGTTCCGACGGCCTTGGCGGCACCCCGGCGCGCGCCGGTTATTCGGCCGGCGACGGCAAGCATTATTACGAGCTGCCGCAATCCGGAAACCAGGACGCGCTGCTCACCCTTCCGACTACCGACGGCAATACCGGCATCGACGGCGTCGATCAGTTCGAGGTGCACAACGGCGAGGTGGGTCTCACCGCGACCGGCACGATCAATTTCGCCGATCCTGACCTCAACGACGTCCATACCGCCACCAGCAGCTATACCGGCAGCGGCACTGCGCTGGGAACGCTGACGCTGGTCAAGCAGTCCGACATCGGAGGTGTCGGCGGCCAATTGGTCTGGACCTACAGCGCCGATCCCGCGGCCGTGCGCGAGGCGCTCGACGGCCTGCCTAATCACAGCAAGGTCGAGACCTTCAACGTCGTGATCAGCGACGGCCACGGCGGCACGCTCACCCAAACCGTATCCGTCACGCTGAACGAGATCGGCAACCACGCGCCGGTCGTCTCCGGCGCTGTCACCGGTTCGGCGACGGAAGATGGCAGCCCCAGCACTCTGGACGCGCTCGCCAACGCATCCGATGCCGACCAGGATACGCTCACGGTTGTGAACGTTCCGACGCAGTTGCCGGCGGGCGTGTGCTACAATGCGGCCACGCATTCCTTCACGCTCGATCCGAGCGTTGCCGCCTACCAGCATCTGGCTCAAGGTGAGCATGCAACGGTGACCGTCAACTATGGCGTGTCCGACGGCCACGCCACCACGCCGGCCTCGGTGTCGTGGACGATCAGCGGCACCGATGATGCTCCGGTCGCAACGCCGGTGACATTGGTGAGCGGCACCGAAGACGCATCCTACGTCGTCGATGCCTCCGATCTTCTGGCCGGCGTCAGCGATGTCGACAGCCAGTCGCTCTCGATCACCGCCCTCAGTATTGCGAGCGGCGGCGGCAGTCTCGTCGACAATCACAACGGCACGTGGACCTACACGCCGGCCCCGGGTTATGCCGGCCCGGTCAGCTTCACCTACACCGCTTCCGATGGCTCTCTGAGCGCGAGCTCGACGGCGTACTTGACGCTGGACTACGAGTCCGCGGTCGCCCCGATGCTGACGGTCGGCGCGAACGGCACGTTCGATCAGGTCGAGGGACCGGAGCACACGCCGATCATTGTCCCGATCGCCGTTTCCATTGCCGGCGACACCCATCCCGACGAGACCTATGTCACGATATCGGGCGCGCCGGTCGGATCGATCTTCAATCACGGCGTCTACAACGCCGTCGACGATACGTGGCGGATCGACGCCGCCGACCTCGGCGGCAACCTGACCCTCACCACGCCGCTGGACTATTGCGGAAGATTCTCGCTGACCGTGACGGCCACCAGCGTCGTTCATGGCAGCCACACCTCTGCAACCACGCCGGCGCAGACCCAGGCCGTGGTCGTCGATCACGTCGATTCCGATCAGGTGGTGACGCCGGTTGCGGTCACCGTGCACACGCCCAGCGGTTACGACTTCAGCTCGTTCTACGACGATCTGGCGGCGAGCCAGTTCGCTAGCACTGACGGCATTCATGCCTTCGTCGTCAACTTCGACAAAGGCATCGCATTCGAGATGGTCGGAAGCGGTTACAGCTACGATCCGCAGACGAACTCCTTCTCCAACATCATCAACGAAATCGATATTTTCCGCACAACAGACCCGGGCCAGGCCACGCCGGAGCACCTGTTGGTCAGCACCCATGGCTGGAACATCAACGTCCAGGCCGTCGTCAATCCCACCGGAGAAGGCGCTCCGTCCGGCGCCGGCCCGTCTGCCGGAACAGGCACGGTCGGCAACGTCTTCGGCGCTGTCGCTTTCAATTATGTCGGCAGCGTCGGTGCCGATGTGTTCATGGCCAGCGATCATCCCGATGTCTTCAACGGCCTCGGCGGTCCGCTCGGCCCGACCGATCCAGGCAGCGACACCGTGGACTACTCGCACGCAAGCGGTCCCGTCAGCGTCAACCTGCTCACCGGTGCGACCTCCGGCACCGCGGCCGAAGGCGACATCTTCTCCTCGATCGAGAACCTGCGCGGCACCGCTTTCGACGACACGCTGATCGGCGACGGCCACAACAACATCCTCTCCGGTGGTGGCGGCAACGACACGCTGTTCGGTGGTAGCGGCAACGACACTTTCGTCTTCAAGCAGAATGCCATGGGCCACGCCACGATCGGCGATTTCACGCCGGGCCAGGACAAGATCGAGCTGGACTATGTCGCCTTCGATCCGAACTCTCAGGAGAGCTTTAACGCCTGGTTCCAGGATCACGTCGCGGCCGCGCCGAACGGCCATGACGTGCAGATCGACCTCGACGGCAACGATCACAACACCATCCTGCTGAAGAACGTCGCGCTGGCCCAACTGCACGCCAACGACTTCATCCTTCCGCCGGGCAGCGTCTGACCGAACCGGCCCGCACGCCTGGGTGCACCGCACCCGTGGAGAACTCCCGGCGTGATCAATCGACGCGGGCGTGATATCGAGACGGTATGAGGCGGCTGAAGGCATTGCGAAGGTGGTTCAAGCGGCGCTTCGGCTACGCGCGGCTCGCCTGCGTTGCGCTGTTGATCGGCTTTGCCGCGCTCAGGGTGCTCGATCCCCCGCCGATCGAGGAACTTCGGGTCAGGACGTTTGACGGTTTCCAGGTCGTCGAGCCCCGGGTCAAGACGATCAGGCCGGTCACCGTCGTCGATATCGACGAACAGAGCCTGTCCGAGCTCGGCCAGTTTCCCTGGCCGCGCACGCTGATCGCCGATCTCGTCACCAACCTGACCAAGCTTGGCGCGGTCGTGGTCGCCTTCGACATCGTGTTCTCCGAGCCTGATCGGCTCAATCCGGATGCCGCCGCCGACACGATCCGCAATCTCGACGAGGAGACCAGAGCGAAGCTGCGGGCGCTGCCAAGCAACGACCAGATCCTGGCGGAGGCGATGGGCAAGTCGCGGGTGGTGCTGGGCGCCTCCGGCCTGCCGTTCGTGGTCGCCGAATTCGACAAGTCGCTGCCGCTGACGCCGCTCGCCATGAAGGGCGAGGAGCCGCAGCCGTTCATGTTCGATTTCCCCGGCCTGCTGCGCAACGTCCCCGTGCTGGAAGGGGCCGCCGCCGGCCGCGGCCTGTTCACGATCAGGCCCGAGCGCGACGGCATCGTCCGCCGCGTGCCGATGATCATGCTGGCGCAAGGCGCGACCATGCCGTCACTGAGTTTCGAGGTGCTGCGGGTCGCGACCGGCTCCGGCACCGTGCTGGTCGATACCGACGAGGCCGGAATCAAGAGCCTCTCGCTCCGCGGCTTGCGGATTCCGACCGACCATAACGGCCAGCTCTGGGTGCATTTCGCCCAGGCTGACCCCTCGATCTACGTCTCGGCGGTCGACGTGCTGCACGGGCGGGTGCCGGCGGAGAGGATCCAGGGCAAGCTGGTCCTGATCGGCACCTCGTCGGTCGGGCTGAACGATATCAAGACCACGCCGGTCACGCCCGCGATGCCTGGCGTCGAGATTCATGCTCAGGTGCTGGAGAGCGCGCTAAGCGGAGCCAGCGTGTCGCAGCCGAACTACGGCATCGCGTTCGAGTTCGCGACCGCGCTGGTGTTCGGCCTGCTCGTGATTGCATTCGCCCCGCTGTTCGGGCCGATCACGCTGGTCGGCTTAGGTGCGGTGTTCGCGACCGCGCTGATAGGCACCTCCTGGTATTTCTACACGCAGCACCGCCTGCTGATCGATTTCACCTATCCCTTGATGTCGACCACGGCGATCTATCTCACGCTGATCTTCTCCAGCTTCGTCCGCGAGCAGCAGCAGCGGAAGCAGATCCGCGGCGCGTTCGCCCAGTACATGTCGCCTGCGCTGGTCGAACAGCTCGCGCAATCGCCGGAGAAACTCGTGCTCGGCGGCGAGGAGCGCGAAATGACCATCATGTTCTCCGACGTCCGCGGTTTCACCACGATCTCGGAATCCTACAAGCACGATCCGCAGGGACTGACCGCCCTGATGAACCGCTTCCTGACGCCGCTCACCAATGCGATCCTCGCCCGCAAGGGAACGATCGACAAATATATGGGCGATGCGATCATGGCGTTCTGGAACGCGCCGCTTGACGACAAGGAGCACGAGATCAACGCCTGTGAGGCCGCGATCGACATGCTCGAGCGCATCGATGAGCTCAACAGGCTGCGCAAGCAGGAGGCCGACGCCGGCGGCCACGTCTACATCCCGCTCAATGTCGGCATCGGCCTCAACACCGGCGTCTGCGTGGTCGGCAATATGGGCTCCGATCTGCGCTTCGACTATTCGGTGCTCGGCGACAGCGTCAATCTCGCTTCGCGCTTGGAGGGACAGTCCAAGGAATACGGTTTTCCCATCATCGTGGGGTCGCAGACTGCACTCGCCGCGAAGGAGAAGTTCGCGATCCTCGAACTCGACTTCATCATGGTCAAGGGCAAGAAGGAGCCGGAGGTGATCTATGCGATTGCCGGCCGCGATGACATCGCGCAGTCCGGCCGCTTCCAGCGCCTGCGCAATCTCACGATCGAGATGCTGGCCTGCTACCGCGGCCGCGACTGGCAAGGCGCGCTCGCCGCGATCGAGCGCGGCCGCAAGACCGACGAGGGCCATGCGCTGGAGCGTCTGTACAATCTCTACGAAGCCCGCATCCGCCATTTTCTCGAGAACCCGCCCCCGGAAGATTGGAACGGCGCGTTTGCGCTCTTGACGAAGTAGCGCGGGTGGGCAAAGCGAAGCGTGCCCACCATCACGGACACCGCAAGAAATGGTGGGCACGCTGCGCTTTGCCCACCCTGCGACTCCGCGTCGTCATTCCGGGGCGATGCGAAGCATCGAACCCGGAATCCATTTTTCCGCCATCGCCTGCGGTCCGATGGATTCCGGGTTCGCGCCGAGAGGCGCGCCCCGGAATGACAACGCTATCTACGGCAGACTCACTCCAACCCGATCTGCGTCAGGTCCTGGAACCAGTGCTGCGCCTGCACAAACGTCTTGACCTTGGGCGACAGCGCATGCGGGTTGGTGTCGTGCACCACCCACACGAGCACCGCATCGTCGACGATCAGCGCATGCGCCTGCGCCAATAGTTCGTCCTGCTTGGTGGTGTCGAAGGTCTGCTTGGCCTCGTCGATCAGCGCATCGACCTTCGGGTTCTTGTAGCCGCCCCAGTTGACGCCGACAGGCGCGATCTGGCCGGAATGGAAGAAGCGGACGATCGCGTAGAGCGGGTCCGAGGTCACATAGGCGATGTTGTTGGCGGTGATGCCGGCGTTCATCTCGTCGGCCGCGCCCTTGCGCCAATGTGTATAGAGAGTCTCGAGTTCGACCACCTTGAAGTCGACGTCGATGCCGATCTCCTTGAAGCTCTGCTGCAGGAATTCGTTCATCGGCAGCGACAGCATCTGTCCGGTGCCGCCCTGGGCGATGATGAAGGTCGTCTTCAGCGGCTTCTCCTTGGAGTAGCCGGCTTCCTGCACCAGCTTCTTGGCGGCGGCGAGATCATATTTGATGTCGAAGGTCGGCTTGCCGAACCATGGGCTCGACGGGTCCACCTGGCCCTTGGCGGGTTTTGCCAATCCGTTCATCAGTCCGACGACCGCGTCGCGATCGATCGCGAGGTTGAGTGCCTTGCGCAGGCGGATGTCGGTCCAGGGCGAGCCGGGCAGCACGCTCAGATGATAGTTCCAGACATGCGGCGTAACGTTGTCGACGATCTTCATGCCGGCAGCCTTGAGCTGCGGCACGGCGTCCGGTGCCGGCGTCTCGATCAGGTCGACCTGCCCTGCGAGCAGCGCGTTGGTGCGCGTCAATGCCTCCGGCATCGGGATCAGCACCATCTTGTCGACCTTCGGAATGCGCTTCTTGTTCCAGTAGTCGTCGTTCTTGGTGAGCTCGGCGAGTTCACGCGGCACAAGCTTGGTCAATTTGAACGGGCCGGTGCCGGAGGGCTGGCTGGCGAACTTGTCCCAGTCCTTGCCGAGCTTTTCATATTGCGCGGGGCTCGAGACCAGGAACCAGAGCATCTGGTAAGGGAAGAAGGAGTCGACCGTCTTGGTCGTGATCTCCACGGTGAAATCGTCGATCTTGGCATAGCTCGCGACCGACGGCAGGCGGGTCTTGACCTGCGCGCTCTGCCGCTTGTCGAACTGCGGTGCCTTGTCGTTCAGCACCTTGTCGAGATTCCAGATCACGGCGTCGGCGTTGAACTCGCTGCCGTCATGGAACTTGACGCCTTTGCGCAGCGTGAAGCGCCACTTGGTCTTGTCCTTGTCGTCGACTTTCCATTCCGTGGCGAGGCCCGGCACCAGCTTTCCCGGCCGGTCGGCGACATCCATCTCCCAGGCGACGAGTGGATCGTAGATCGTATAGGCGGTGAATTGATAGGCACCGGCGCCGCGATCGGGCTGGCCGGTCGTGAGCGGGATATCCGCCATCGAGATTCCGTAGCGCACCACGGATTCGGCTCGCGCCGGCTTGGCGCTCCAGCCTGCGCCGATGGCAAGCGCCAAAGCGGCTAGGAGAATCGAATATCGGGTGCGCATGTTACTGAAGCTCCGTTGACGTATTCCGAATACCGGATGCCAACCAAGCAAGCTTGATGCCAGATTAGGCACATCTTTCCGTCCCGCAGCATGGACTGAGAAGAATCGACGCATCCAGGGGCGATTTCCCGCAGAACTATTCCCCTTGGCACAGGCATTGCATACGATTGCCCAACAATTAATCACCCGAAGTTGAAGAAGGGACCTTGCGATGCGTAATGAGAATACCAGGACGATGATGCTGGCGGCGGCGCTGGCAATTGCGCTGGCGGGCCTGCCGCGCGCGGCCGGCGCCGAAACGGTGCTGCGCATCGGCATGACCGCTGCCGATATTCCGCGCACGCTCGGGCAGCCCGACCAGGGCTTCGAAGGCAACCGCTTCACCGGGCTCACGATGTACGACGCGCTGACGATGTGGGACTTGTCGTCATCAGACAAGGCGAGCGTCGTCATCCCCGGCCTTGCGACCGAGTGGAAGGTCGACGATGCCGACAAGAAGAAGTGGATCTTCAAGCTGCGCCCCGGCGTCAGCTTCCATGACGGCTCGCCGTTCAATGCCGATGCCGTTGTCTGGAATGTCGACAAGGTGCTCAGGCAGGATGCACCGCAGTTCGATCCGAGCCAGGTCGGCGTCACCGCTTCGCGCATGCCGACGCTGGCCTCGGCCCGCAAGGTCGACGACATGACGGTCGAACTCACCACCAAGGAGCCGGACAGTTTTCTGCCGATCAACCTGACCAACCTGTTCATGGCGAGCCCGGCAAAGTGGCAGAAGTTCTATGACACTTCCGAAGGCGCCGATGCCAAGGCGAAATCGCAGGCCGCCTGGGCCGCGTTCGCCAAGGACGCCTCCGGCACCGGTCCGTGGAAGATGACGAAATTCACGCCGCGCGAGCGGCTCGAACTCGCCAAGAACGCTGCCTATTGGGATAAGGCGCGCGTTCCGAAGGTCGACAAGATGGTGCTGCTGCCGATGCCGGAAGCCAATGCGCGCACTGCGGCGCTGCTCTCCGGCCAGGTCGACTGGGTCGAGGCGCCGGCGCCGGATGCGTTGCCCGAGATCAAGCAGCGCGGCTTCGTGCTCTACAGCAATGAAGAGCCGCATGTCTGGCCCTGGCAGTTCTCCCGCATCGAGGGCTCGCCGTGGAACGACATTCGCGTCCGCAAGGCCGCCAATCTCTGTGTCGATCGTGAAGGTCTGCGCGACGGCCTGCTCGCCGGGTTGATGGTGCCTGCGACCGGCACCTTCGAGCCGGGCCATCCCTGGCGCGGCAATCCGACCTTCCAGATCAAGTATGACAAGCCTGCCGCGCAGAAGCTGATGCAGGAAGCAGGCTACGGTCCGAACAAGAAGCTGACGGTGAAGATCCAGACCTCTGCTTCAGGTTCTGGCCAGATGCTGCCATTGCCGATGAACGAATACCTGCAGCAGGCGCTCGCCGAATGCTATTTCGACGTACAGCTCGACGTGATCGAATGGAACACGCTGTTCACCAATTGGCGGCGCGGTGCCAAGGACCCGACCGCCAATGGCTCCAACGCCACCAACGTCACCTATGCGGCGATGGACCCGTTCTTCGCGCTGGTGCGATTCCTGCAATCGTCGATGGCGCCGCCGGTGTCGAACAATTGGGGCTATATCAATAACCCCAAGTTCGATGAACTCGTGACCAAGGCGCGCCAGAGCTTCGATCCCGCCGCGCGCGATGCGGCGCTTGCCGAGCTGCATGCGGCCTCCGTCGATGACGCGGCGTTCCTTTACGTCGCCCACGACGTCGCGCCGCGCGCGATGAGCCCGAAGGTCAAGGGTTTCGTGCAGCCGAAGAGCTGGTTCGTCGATTTCTCGCCGGTCTCGATGACGCAGTGAGGCCTGCGCTGCTCTATCCTTCGTCATGCCCGGGCTTGACCCGGGCATCCACGCCCTTCTTGCTTTGTCATTCCGGGTTCGCCCTGCGGGCGCCCCGGAATGACTGGGGCAAGTGGATAGGCGTGGATGGCCGGGACAAGCCCGGCCATGACGGATGAGAGACACACGCACAAATCAGAGTAACGCCCGTGTTTACCTATATCGCCAGACGCATCGTCTATGTGATCCCGATCGTCATCAGCGTCGCGCTGGTGTGTTTCCTGCTCGTGCACATCACGCCCGGCGATCCCCTGGTCGCGGTGCTGCCGGCCGACGCCTCGCAGGAGCTGGCGCAGCAATTGCGCACCGCCTATGGCTTCGACCGTCCGTTGCCGGTGCAGTTCGGGCTGTGGCTATGGCGCGCTGTGCACGGTGATCTCGGCAGTTCCATCGCGACCGGCCGGCCCGTGCTGTCGGAAGTGATGCGCGCCGTCGGCAATACCGTGACGCTCGCGATTTTTGCGGCGATGATCGGCTTCACGCTCGGGCTGCTGTTCGGGCTGATCGCCGGCTATTTCCGCGATAGCTGGATCGACAAGCTCGCGACGTCGTTTGCGATCGCCGGCGTCTCGGTGCCGCATTACTGGCTCGGCATGGTGCTGGTGATCATCTTCTCGGTGCAGCTCAACTGGCTGCCCGCGGTCGGCGCTGGTCCTGGCGGCTCCGGTGCGTGGGCGTGGGACTGGGATCATTTGCGCTACCTGATCCTGCCTGCGGTCACGAGCTCGGTGATCCCGATGGGCATCGTCACCCGCACGGTGCGCGCGCTGACCGGTGATATCCTGTCGCAGGATTTCGTCGAGGCCTTGCGCGCCAAGGGCCTGCGCGAGACCAACGTGTTCCGCCACGTCATCAAGAACGCGGCCCCCACCGCGCTCGCGGTGATGGGATTGCAACTCGGCTACATGCTCGGGGGCTCGATCCTGATCGAGACCGTGTTCTCCTGGCCGGGCTCGGGACTGCTGCTCAACTCCGCGATCTTCCAGCGCGATCTGCCGCTGCTGCAGGGCACGATCCTGGTGCTGGCGCTGTTCTTCGTGCTGCTCAACCTCCTGGTCGACATCGCGCAGGCCGCGATCGACCCGCGGATCAAGCGAGGCTAGCGCGATGAGCACGATCACCGATCTCGCACTGCAAGCAGCCCCCGCGACGAAGGCGCGCGGCTATTGGGCCACCGTCGGCCGCCGCATCATGCGCGACAAGGTCAGCATGGCCTGCGCGCTCATTCTGATCCTGATCTTTGCAGCGGCACTGTTCGCGCCATGGCTCGGGCTCGCCGATCCCTACCAGGGCTCGATGATCCGCCGCCTGCGCCATATCGGTACGCCAGGCTATCTGCTCGGCACCGACGAGCTCGGCCGCGATATGCTGTCACGCCTCGTCTATGGCGGGCGTTTGTCGCTGATCATCGGCATCCTGCCGGTGATCTTGGCCTTCGTGATCGGCACCGGCCTCGGGCTGGTCGCGGGTTACGTCGGCGGCAAGCTCAATACCGCGATCATGCGCACCATCGACGTGTTCTACGCCTTCCCCTCGGTGCTGCTGGCGATCGCGATCTCCGGCGCGCTCGGCGCCGGCATCGTCAACTCCATCGTGTCGCTCACCGTCGTGTTCGTGCCGCAGATCACCCGCGTTGCCGAAAGCGTCACCACCGGCGTGCGCAACATGGATTTCGTCGAGGCCGCGCGCGCCTCCGGTGCCGGTCCGCTCACCATCATGCGCGTGCACATGCTCGGCAACGTGCTGGGCCCGATCTTCGTCTACGCCACCGGCCTGATCTCGGTATCGATGATCCTCGCCGCAGGCTTGTCGTTCCTTGGCCTCGGCACCAAGCCGCCGGAGCCGGAATGGGGCCTGATGCTGAACACGCTGCGCACCGCGATCTACGTCAATCCGTGGGTCGCGGCGCTGCCGGGCGTGATGATCTTCGCCGTCTCGATCTGCTTCAACCTGCTGAGCGACGGCATGCGCAGCGCCATGGACATCAGGAACTAAAGCGATGAGATCGACTACAGCTATCTCCGTAGCGGTCCCCACCTCTCCCAAAGGGAGAGGTCGGATCGCATCGCGAGATGCGATCCGGGTGAGGGGTTACGCTCCATCGAGGGACCGGCACCCCCTCACCCGGCGCTGCGCGCCGACCTCCCCCCAGTGGGGAGAGGTGAACCTGGAGGCCCCGCATGAGTAACCCAGTCGACATGCTCACTCCGATCGAGGACGTCGGTGGCGCCGCGCAGCCATTGCTTCAGGTGAAAGGCCTGACCAAGCACTTCCCTGTGCGCGGCGAATTGTTCAGCGCGCGCAAGACCGTGCGGGCCGTCGATAACGTTTCCTTCGCAATCGCCAAGGGCGAGACCGTCGGCATCGTCGGCGAGTCCGGTTGCGGCAAGTCGACCACCGCACGCCTCCTGATGCACCTGATGAAGCGCGATTCCGGCGAGATCATCTATGACGGCATGCAGGTCGGCCGCGCGCTGTCGCTGCGCGAATTGCGCCGGGGCATGCAGATGGTGTTCCAGGACAGCTACGCCTCGCTCAATCCGCGTCTCACCATCGAGGAATCCATCGCCTTCGGTCCGAAGGTGCACGGCATGGCAGATAGCGCCGCACGTGCGCTGGCGCGCGAGCTGCTTGGCAAGGTGGGCTTGCGGCCCGAAAACTTCGCCAACCGCTATCCGCACGAAATCTCCGGCGGCCAACGCCAGCGCGTCAACATCGCGCGTGCATTGGCGCTGTCGCCACGGCTCGTGATCCTGGATGAAGCCGTTTCCGCACTCGACAAATCGGTCGAGGCGCAGGTGCTCAACCTGCTCGCGGATTTGAAGCGCGAGTTCGGCCTGACCTATCTCTTCATCAGCCACGACCTCAACGTCGTCCGCTACATCTCCGACCGTGTGCTGGTGATGTATCTCGGCGAAGTCGTCGAGCTCGGCCCGGTCGACAAGGTCTGGGACCAGCCCGCGCATCCTTATACGCGCGCACTGCTGGCCGCGATGCCATCCTCCGATCCGGACAAGCGGACCGAGGTGCCGCCGATCTCGGGCGATCCGCCGAACCCGATCGATCCGCCGCCGGGCTGCCGGTTTCATACTCGCTGCCCGTTTGCGGAGCCGCTCTGCGCAAAAGCTACTCCACAACTGACCACGCTCGATAGTACGGGTCATCAGGCGGCGTGCTACATGGCTATTCCCGGCTCGGGGCACAGCCGCGCACCGGCAAGGGAGGAAGAGGCGGCATGACGAAACCCAGTCCCAAGGAAGCTACGGCGATGGCCGACGTCGCGGGCGTGCCCATCGACGGCGAAGCTGCCGCACGCATTTCGAATTCGATCAGCCCGGCCTTCGCCGGCTTCGCGCCGGTCGCCGGCACGCTGCCGTTCGATCTCGAGCCCGCGAGCTTCCTACTCGCGCAGACCGCGAAGGTGTCGAAATGAGCAGCGAGCTTGCCTTGATGTCGCTGACCGCGGTCGCGAAAGCGATCGCCGACAAGAAAGTCTCCTCGCGCGAGGTGACCCGAGCCTTGCTGCACCGCATCGCGGAGTGGCAGCCCAAGCTCAACGCCTTTATGGCGATCGAATCCGAACAGGCGCTCGCCGCCGCCGACCAAGCGGATGCGGAACTCGCGAAGGGCAAGAGCCGCGGTGTGCTGCACGGCGTGCCGCTCGCGCACAAGGACATGTATTACGAGGCCGGCAAGGTCGTGACCTGCGGCTCGCTGATCCGCCGTGACTTTGTCGCCAAGACCACGGCGACCGCGCTGCAGCGATTGAAGGATGCCGGCAGCATCCGGCTCGGCTCGCTGCAGATGGTCGAGTTCGCCTACGGCCCGACCGGCCACAATGTGCATTACGGCCCCGTCCGTAATCCCTGGAACATCGATCACATCACCGGCGGCTCCTCCTCCGGCTCCGGCTCGGCGGTCGCAGCAAGGTTGACCTCCGCGGCGCTGGGATCGGACACCGGCGGCTCGGTCCGGATGCCCGCGCATTTCTGCGGCGTCACCGGACTGAAGACGACCGTCGGGCGCGTCAGCCGCGCCGGCGCAATGCCGCTGTCGCAATCGCTCGACACCGTCGGCCCCTTGGCGCAAACGGCTGAGGATTGCGCGCTGCTGCTCGGCCTGATGGCGGGCAGCGACCCCGAGGATCCGACCGCCTCGACCTTGCCGGTGCCGGACTATCTGGAAGCGACCAAGGGCTCGCTGAAAGGCCTCAAGATCGGCCTGCCCACCGCATTCTACGTCGACGATCTCGATTCCGAGGTGGCGCGCATCCTCGACGAGACCATCGCCGTTCTCAAGCGGGAGGGCGCGGAAGTCATGAAGGTCGAGTTGCCCGACCAGCGCCAGCTCAGTTCGGCATCCCAGCTCGTGCTTGCCGCCGAGGCGGCCGCCTTCCACAAGCGCTGGATGATCGAGCGTCCGCAGGATTACGGCGCGCAGGTGTTGATGCGGCTGCAGAACGGGCTCGCAGTTCCCGCCGTCAGCTATCTCGAAGCGATGCGCTGGCGCGGCCCCGCACTTGCGGCCTACAATGCCGCGGTTGCCGGCGTGGACGCCGTGATCGCGCCGGCAGCGCCGGTGCCTGCGCCGACGATCGCCGAGAGCGATGTCGGCAACGGTCCTGGCGCCGAGGCGGTGATCCAGCGGCTGACGCGCTTCACCCGCCCGGTCAACTATCTCGGCCTGCCGTCGCTGGCGATCCCCTCGGGCTTCACCCGCACGGGGCTCCCGGTCGGCATGCAACTGATCGGCCGCTCCTTCGAGGAAGCCACGCTGCTTCGCATCGGCGCGGCGTTCCAGCGGGCCACCGATTTCCACGCCAAGGTGCCGAAGCTCGCATGACCAATCTTGTCGAAGTCCGGAATCTCAACATCCGCTTCACCGGCGAACGCACGGTGCACGCCGTCAATGACCTCAGCCTGTCGCTTCGTGAGGGCGAGGTGCTCGGCCTGCTCGGCGAGTCCGGCTCCGGCAAGAGCGTCACGCTGCGGGCGCTGATGCGGCTGTTGCCGAAGAAGCGGACGCAGATTTCGGGCAGCGTCAAGGTGCTGGGACAGGACGTGCTCGGGATGGACGACGAGGCGCTGTCGAATTTTCGCGGCCAGACCGTCTCGATGATCTTCCAGGAGCCGGCGCTTGCGCTTGATCCGGTCTACACCATCGGCCGCCAGATCGCGGAAACCGTGATGCGGCACGAGGGCAAGAGCGAGCGCGAGGCGACGGCGCGTGCGCTCGAGATGCTGGAGGTGGTGCGCATTCCCTCCGCCAAGCGCCGGCTCGACTCCTATCCGCACGAGATGTCGGGCGGCATGCGCCAGCGCGCGATGATCGCGCTCGCGCTCGCCTGCAAGCCGAAGATCCTGCTCGCGGACGAGCCGACCACCGCGCTCGATGCCACCGTGCAGATCCAGATCCTGCTGCTGCTGCGCGAATTGCAGCGCGAATTCGGCATGTCCGTGATCTTCGTGACCCACGACATCGGGGTCGCGATCGAGATCTGCGACCGCGTCGCGGTCATGTATGCCGGGCAGATCGTCGAGCAGGGCAGTCTCCGCGGCATCGTGCGTTCCCCGGTCCACCCCTACGCCAAGGGCCTGTTGGCCTCGACCATCCATGGCGCCAAGCGCGGCGAGCGGCTGGAGACGATCCCGGGCACGCCGCCCTCGCTCGACCGCGCGCCGACCAATTGCTCCTTCGCGCCGCGCTGCAGCCTGGCCCAGCCGCGCTGCTCCGAGCAGTTGCCGGCCGCCGTTCAGGTGGCGCCGGACCGTATCGCGCGCTGCGTGCTCGCCGAAGTCTCTCTCCGTAGCCCGGGTGAAGCGCTAGCGTAACCCGGGGACCACTCGCCAACGCCGACGCAGTTGTCCCGGGTTGCGCGTTCCGCTCCACCCGGGCTACGAAGTCGGGCCGTCATTAACCTTCCTGGACGGTTGCGCTGTGCGGAACTGTGCCGAAATTAACGCAACCAGAATGCGCCTGCCGCGACATAAATAGACGCTGGCCACAAACATCGGTAAAACGTGGTCAATACTTGACCCTTTTTGCAGAGATAAGCATTCATGGCAGCCGCTCCCGGCGTCCGGCGTTCCGAACTCGGCGATGCGCTGCGCGCGTGCCGCGCCGCCTTCATCGGCGTCGGCCTGATGAGCTGCGTGATCAACGTCCTCTATCTGACCGGCTCGATCTTCATGCTGGAGGTCTACGACCGCGTGCTGCCGAGCCGGAGCGTGCCGACCCTGGTCGGCCTGGTCGTGCTCGCTGCCGGGCTTTACATCGCGCAGGGGATGCTTGATCTCCTGCGCGGACGGATCCTGGGGCGGATCGGCACCTCGCTGGACGAGGCGATCAACGCGCGTGTGTTCGACACCATCGTGCGCCTGCCGCTCGTCATGGGCAATCGCACCGAAGGCCTGCAGCCATTGCGCGATCTCGACAATGTCAGATCGTTTCTCGGCAGCCAGGGGCCGGGCGCGTTCTTCGACCTGCCGTGGCTGCCGCTCTATATGGCGATCTGCTTCGCCTTCCACTGGCTGCTCGGCGTCACCGCGCTGGTCGGCGCGATCATCCTGATCACGCTGACGCTGGTCACCGAATTCATGTCGCGCAGACCTGCCAAGGAGGCGATGACGCTCGCCGCCCGTCGCAATGATCTCGCCGCGTCGAGCCGCCGCAATGCCGAAGTGCTGGTTGCCATGGGCATGTCCGGCCGGCTGCAGCGGCGCTGGAGCGAGGCCAATGAGAATTATCTCGCGGGCAACCAGCGCGCGAGCGACGTCGCCGGCGGCCTCGGCGCGGTCGCCAAGGTGTTGCGCATGATGCTGCAGTCCGCGGTGCTCGCGGTCGGCGCTTATCTCGTCATCTTCCAGGAGGCGACTGGCGGCATCATCATCGCGGGTTCCATCCTCAGCGCCCGCGCGCTGGCGCCGATCGATCTCGCGATCGCGCATTGGAAGGCGTTTGTCGCCGCGCGGCAGAGCTGGCAGCGTCTCAGCCGCCTGCTGCAGCAGATGCCGCCGGCCGGCACTCAGACCTTGCTGCAGGCGCCGACCAAACGGCTGTCGGTCGAGGCCGTCTCGCTTGCGGCACCGGGCGACCAGCGGGTGATCGTGGCCGAAGTGGCGTTCGCGCTCGAAGCCGGCAGCGGCGTCGGCATCATCGGTCCCAGCGGCTCAGGCAAGTCATCGCTGGTGCGCGCGCTGGTCGGCGTCTGGATGCCGTTTCGCGGCAAGGTGCGGCTCGATGGCGCCGCGCTCGACCAATGGTCGCCGGACGTGCTGGGCCGCTACGTCGGCTATCTGCCGCAGGACGTCGAACTGTTCGCGGGCACGGTGGCGCAGAACATCTGTCGCTTCGATTCCGAGGCGAAGTCGGACGACATCATCGCCGCCGCCAAGGAGGCCGGCGTGCACGAGATGATCATCAAGATGCGCGAGGGCTACGACACGCAAGTCGGCGAGCACGGCACGGCGCTGTCGGCCGGCCAGGCGCAGCGGATCGCGCTGGCGCGCGCGCTCTATGGCGATCCGTTCCTGATCGTGCTGGACGAGCCGAACTCCAATCTCGATAGCGAAGGCGACGAGGCGCTGACGCGGGCGGTGCGCTCGGCGCGCGAGCGCGGCGCCATTGTGGTGGTGGTGGCGCACCGGCCGATCGGGATCGAGGGTGTCGACCAGATCCTGGTGCTGAAGGAAGGCCGCATGCAGGCCTTTGGCCCGAAGGAAACCGTGCTGGCGCAGGTGCTGCAGCCGCGCGTCGCGCCGGCGCCGCCGATCAAGATCGTCTCCGACGCGGGAGCCAAATCATGAGCGAAGAATTGCGCGGGGCGCGACGCTCGATCCGGCTGCATCTGATCGTGGGCCTCGTCGTCGTGCTGGTGGTGGCGGGCGGCTTCGGCGGCTGGGCCTCTACTGTGCCGATCTCGGGTGCCTTGATTGCGCCGGGTTCGGTGGTGGTCGATTCCAACGTCAAGAAGGTGCAGCACCCGACCGGTGGCGTGGTCGGCGAAGTCCGTGTGCGCGACGGCGATCTCGTCAAGACCGGCGATATCGTGGTGCGGCTGGACGAGACGGTGGTGAAAGCGAGCCTTGCGATCGTGGTCAAGACGCTCAACGGGCTCTATGCGCGCGCGGCGCGTCTGGAGGCCGAGCAACAGGGCCGCGACAAGATCGCCTTTCCGAAAGCCCTGGCCGACCGCGCCGAGGATCCCGACGTCCGCGACGTCCTGGCGAGCGAAACCAAGCTGTTCGAGGTCCGCGTCAACGGCCGCATCGGCCAGAAGGCGCAACTGCGCGAGCGCGTCACCCAGCTCAACGAGGAGATCGAGGGTCTGAAGGCGCAGGAGGCTGCCAAGGACAAGGAGATCGAGCTGGTGCAGAAGGAGCTGGTCGGCGTCCGGCAGCTGTTTGACCAGCATCTCGTGCAGCTCACGCGGCTGACCATGCTCGAGCGCGACGCCGCGCGGCTCGCCGGCGAGCGCGCACAATACATCGCCGCCCGCGCGCAGGCCAAAGGCAAGATCACCGAGACCGAGCTGCAGATCATCCAGGTCGACAAGGACATGCTGGCCGAGGTCTCCAAGGATCTGCGCGAGACCAACGACAAGATCGGCGAATTCGTGGAGCGCAAGGTGACCGCCGAAGACCAGCTCCGCCGCATCGATATCCGCGCACCGCAGGACGGGATGGTGCTGCAGTCGACGGTGCACACCGTCGGCGGCGTGATC
Organism: Bradyrhizobium sp. Ses1; assembly: GCF_059512365.1. Classification (NCBI taxonomy): domain Bacteria; kingdom Pseudomonadati; phylum Pseudomonadota; class Alphaproteobacteria; order Hyphomicrobiales; family Nitrobacteraceae; genus Bradyrhizobium; species Bradyrhizobium sp. Ses1. The sequence continues at coordinate 96,915 of NZ_JCAMOQ010000012.1, read as the reverse complement.
ACCGCGGGCGATGCCATCATGATGATCGTGCCGCAGGCTGATGCTCTCTCGGCGGAGGCCAAGGTCAATCCACAGGATATCGACAAGCTGCAGATCGGCCAGAAGACGCTCTTGCGACTGTCGGCCTTCAATCAGCGCACTACGCCGGAGATCAGCGGCGTCGTCACCCGCGTCTCGGCCGACGTCACCACCGACCAGCGCACGGGGCAGAGCTTCTACACCATCCGCGTCTCGATGCCGTCGGACGAGATCAAGCGCCTCGGCGACGTCAAGATCATCCCGGGCATGCCCGTCGAAGCTTTTGTTCAGACCGGAGACCGCACCATGCTGTCCTATTTGATGAAGCCCCTGAGCGACCAGTTCATGCGCTCGTTCCGGGAGAAGTGACTCCCGTAGCCCTCCGTCATTGCGAGCGGAGCGAAGCAATCCATGCCTCCGCAAGCGGTGACATGGATTGCTTCGTCGCTATCGCTCCTCGCAATGACGGGAACACTTCACGTCGTCGCGCCCGCGTTCGGGCGACAGCTAGTGTAAATTCTCCAACAGCAAACTCAGCGCCGCCTTCGCAAACGCCTGCATGTTGGCTTGCCGGTCGCCGCTCGCGGTCTCGATCGTGATCACCGTCTCCACAGGTCCCGCCACCGCCATGCAGCTATGGCCTGCCGCGTCGCCATAGCGGTTGCCGGCTGGTCCCGCTGCGCCGGTCTCAGACAGGCCCCAGTCGGTCGCAAGGCGCGTGCGGATCTGGCTCGCGAGCAGCTTTGCGTAAGGTTCCGATGCCGAGCGGATGCCCTTCATCGTCTCGTTGGGAATGTCCATCAGCGCGCGCCGCGCATCGCGGGTGTAGATCACGCCGCCGCCGATGAAATAGGCGGAGGCGCCGGGCACGGCGAGCAGCGCGGCGGAGATCAAGCCGCCGGTCGAAGATTCCGCCACTGCAATCGTCTGCTTCCGCTCGATCAGTTTCGCGGCGATCTTTTCCGCAATGGACACCAGTTCGTTCATCGGCCGCCTCTCTTGTTGTTTGCCATGAAAATTCTCCGGGGCGTCCTGCCTTCCTAGCACACCACTTCGGCTCCTGCCGAGTTGCGGGCCAAAGGCAGGCCTGCTTGAATGCAGAGCAATCAACGGGCGCGGCGCACGCGCTTAAACGAGGAAACGTCATGACGTCGCCGATCGCGGATGGCGTGGATTGCGATCTGCATCCCGCCGTGCCCCATCTGACCAGCCTGCTGCCGTACATGAACGACTACTGGCGCGACCAGGTGACGACGCGCGGCATGACGGATCTGCTGTCGCAATCCTATCCGGTCAATTCGCCGATCTCGGCGCGGCCGGATTGGCGGCCGGCGCAGGGCAAGCCGGGCTCCGATCTTGCCGACATGCAGCGCCAGGCGCTCGACAAATTCGCTGTCGCCTATGGCATCTGCAATCCGCTCTATGGCGTGCAGATGGTGTTCAGCGAGGACATGGCTGATGCCTTCTGCCGCGCGCTGAACGATTGGCTCGCCAAGGAATGGCTCGACAAGGACGAGCGGCTGCGCGGCTCGATCGTAATCCCCGTGCAGAGCATCGAGAAATCCGTGAAGGAGATCGAGCGCTGCGCGCAAGATCCGCGCTTCGTCCAGGTGCTGATGCTGGTCATGGGCGACATGCCGCTCGGCAAGCGGCACTACTGGCCGATCTATGCCGCGGCGGAGCGGTTGGGCCTGCCGATCGGCGTGCATGCCGGAAGCGCCTATCACAACCCGCCGACCTCGGTCGGCTGGGGCTCCTACCACATCGAGGACTATGTCGCGCAGGCGCAGGCGTTTCAGACGCAACTCACCAGCCTGATCATCGAGGGCGTGTTCGCCCGCCACCCGAATTTGAAAATGGTGATGCTGGAAAGCGGCTTCACCTGGTTGCCGCCCTATCTCTGGCGCTTGCACAAGTTCTGGCGCGGCGTCCGCATGGAGACGCCGTGGGTCGACCGCTTGCCATTGGAGATTGTGCGCAGCAACATCCGCTTCTCGCTGCAGCCGGTCGACGCACCGCCGGACGGCGAGACGCTGAACCGCCTGTTCGATCATATGCAGTCGGACGAATTGCTCCTATTCTCGACTGACTATCCGCACTGGCAATTCGACGGCGACGAGGCGCTGCCGAAAGGGATTTCGCCCGACCTGGTCCGCAAGATCATGATCGACAATCCGCTCGCAACCTACACGCGCTTGAAGCAATCGGTGAAAGAGGTGGCGCCATGAATATCCAGATTCGTGAACGTCCGGAGGCTGGGTCTGCCAGCATCAAGACCGCGATCGCCGATTGCGACATCCATCCGGCGCGCGCCACCCAGACCGAGCTCTATCCATTCCTCGCCAAGCGCTGGCACGCACATCTCGAAACCTTCGGCGTCCACGCCTATCAGGGCATGATGGGTGGTCCGCCCTATCCCAAGGCGCAGCCGAATGCGTCGCGTCGCGACGCCTATCCGCCGGAGGGCGGTCCACAGGGCTCTTCGCTTTCCTTCATGCAGCAACAGCATCTTGATCCGAACAATGTTGTGCTCGGCGTGCTCAATCCGCTCAACACCGGGCAGGGCATCCGCAATCAGGATCTGGCGGCGGCGATCTGTTCCGCGATCAACGACTGGCAAATCGAGAAATGGACCAGCAAGGACCAGCGCCTCAAGGGCTCGGTCGTCGTTGCCAATGAGGACGGGCAGGCTGCGGCCGCGGAGATCCGCAAGCGCGCGGGGGACAAGAACTTCGTGCAGGTGCTGCTGCTCAGCCGCAATGTCGAGCCGCTCGGCCAGCGCCGCTATTGGCCGATCTATGAGGCGGCGGAGGAAGCCGGGCTTCCGGTCGGCGTGCACGCCTTCGGCTTCGGCGGCAATCCGATCACTGCCTCGGGCTGGCCGAGCTTCTACATCGAGGAGATGGTCGGCCATTCGCAGTGCCAGCAGACCGCGCTGGCGAGCCTCGTGCTGGAAGGCGTGTTCGAGCGCTTCCCGAAACTGAAGATGGTGATGGTCGAGGCCGGCTTCGGCTGGGCGCCGTCGCTGGCCTGGCGGCTCGACAAGGTGTTCGAGCGCCTGCATGCCGAGGTGCCGCATCTGCGGCGCAAGCCGTCGGACTATATCCGCGACCACATCTGGTGGACCACGCAGCCGATGGAGGATCCGGAGCGGCGCGAGCATCTGTTCCAGACCATCGAATGGATCGGCTGGGACAGGCTGTTGTTCGCGACCGATTATCCGCATTGGGACTATGACGAGCCCTCGCGCGTGCTGCCGGCCGGCGTCAGCGACGCCAACAAGCAGGCGTTCTATCTCGACAATGCGCGCAAGCTGTACGGACTTTCTTGATGGCGAGGCATGTGGTTGCCCCGGTGAATGAACTGCCGCCGGGCACGAGGAAGTTCCTGGAGATCGACGGCCGGCCCATCGCGGTCTTCAACGTCAAGGGCGAGTTCTTCGGCCTTCTGAACCGCTGCCCGCATCAGGGTGCCTCGCTGTGCGAGGGACCGCTGATCGGGCTCGCGCAATCGTCCGATCCCGGCGAGATCGAATACACGAAGCTCGGCGAGATCATCCGCTGTCCCTGGCACGGCTGGGAATTCGACATCCGCACCGGCCAGTCCTACTGCGACCCCAAGCGCTTCCGCGCGCGGGCCTATCCAGTCAAGGTCGAGCCGGGCACGAATCTGGTGAAAGGGCCGTACGTTGCGGAGACGATCGCGGTCTCGGTGGAAAGCGACTACGTCGTGGTGGATTTATAGCTCGCTGTCATTCCGGGGCGCGCCACCGGGTCCGCGCAAAGCGCGGTCCGATGACAGGCTCCGCGCGAGCCCGGAATCCATTTCACCGCTTGTACTGGCGGCCCGATGGATTCCGGGCTCGCCGCTTCGCGGCGCCCCGGAATGACAACGGAGGCCGCGGGCCGGCAATCTTCCATCAGGCCGCGACCGCTTCGCGTGCCTCGACCTTCTCGCCGCGGCGATAGACCGTCAAGGTCGCGATGATGCCGAGCGTTGCCGCCAACATCAGCCAGAAGCCCGGTGAAGCCTTGTCGCCGGTGTGGTCGATCAGCCAGGTCGAGGCAAACGGCGTAAAGGTGCCGAACAGCGCTGCCGCCAGTGCAAAAGCCAGCGAGAAGCAGGTGGTACGCACATGTGACGGCACGATCTCGACCAGGCAGCCGAGCATGGTGCCGCTGTAGACGCCGAAATAGAACGAGAACATCATCTCGACCGCCAGCATCTTGCCGAAGCTGGGCGCGGCCACCAGCCAGTACAGCGCCGGGTAGGCGGTTACCAAGGAAAGCCCGGCGATCGTCAGCAGCACCGGCTTGCGGCCGAGCCGATCGGAGACCGCGCCGCCGACCGGGTTCCAGATGAAGTTGGTCACGGCCACCAGCAGCGTGACCAGCAGCGCGTCCTGCGTCGACAGTTTCAGCACGTTCTTGCCGAAGGTCGGCGTATAGACGGTGACGAAATAGAAGGTCGTGGTGGTCAGGATCGCGATCATCATGCCGAGGATCACGATGCGCCAGTTCGCGAGCGCCGACGCGAACACCTCGGATGCGGTCGGATGCCGCTTCATGGCGAGGAACGCCGGCGTTTCCTCCAGCGTCCGCCGCAGCACGAAGATGAAGGGGATGATCAGGCAGCCGATGAAGAACGGAATGCGCCAGCCCCAGGCTGCCACCGTCGCCGGCGGGATTATCTCGCTCAGGACATAGCCGACGATCGCGGCGACGAAGATCGCGACCTGCTGGCTCGCCGACTGGAATGAGGTGTAGAAGCCGCGGTTGCCGGGAGTAGCGATCTCCGACAAATAGACCGAGACGCCGCCGAGCTCGACGCCCGCGGAAAAGCCCTGCAGCAAGCGGCCGATCAGCACGATGACCGGCGCGGCAATGCCGATCGTCGCATAGGTCGGGCAGATCGCGATCACCACTGTGCCCACAGCCATGATCGCGAGCGTGACGATCAAGCCCTTGCGGCGTCCGATGCGGTCGATATAGGCCCCCAGCACGATCGCGCCGACCGGGCGCATCAGCGCGCCGAGCCAGAACACGCCGAACGTGTTGAGCAGCGAGGCGGTCTCGTTGTCGGACGGGAAGAACGCCTTGCCGATCGCGCTCGCATAGAAGCCGAACAGGAAGAAATCGAACTGCTCGAGGAAATTGCCGCTGGTCGCGCGCAGGATGGCGCCGATGCGCGATTTGATCTGCGGTATCTCTGCCGTACTCGTTGGCGCCATGCGCGTTTTCTCCCCGGGCTGCGACGAAAAGCCTCGTCTGCGCGGCAATTTGGCACAGCTATGCGGCGCGACCAACCCGCAAACGCGTCGGTCACCCGGAAATCTGCTGGTTTTTCAGGACTTCAGGCCTTGCCTTGGGCCGAGGCCACCATCCACTGCCGGAATGCCGCGAGCTTCGGCGAATCAGCGCGCGCCTGCGGCGAGACCAGGTAGAAGCCGGCATCGGCGGGGAGCGTGATCTTGAAGGGGACCACCAGCCGCCCCTTGGCGATGTCGTCCTGCACATAAGATGTCCGGCCCATGGCGACGCCGATGCCGTCGATCGCGGCCTGGATGGTCATGAAGATCAGGTCGAAGGTGATGCCCGGCTGCTTTGAGAGGTCGGCCGGCAGCCCGGCCGCCGTCAGCCACAGCCGCCAGTCGTCGCTGTTGGCGTTGCTGGTGTGCAAGAGCACGTGGCCGCGGAGGTCTTCAGGGCATTTCAGCGGCTTCTCACCTTTAAGCAGGGACGGGCTGCAGACCGGAAACAGCTCGTCCGCCATCAGCCAGTCGGCGCGCAATCCCTGCCACTGGCCGCGGCCGTAGCGGATCGCGGCGTCGACATTGTCGCGCTGGAAGTCGACCAGGCTGGTCGAGGTGGTGATGCGGACGTCAATGCCGGGATGCGCCTCCTGGAACGTGGAAAGCCGCGGCAGCAGCCATTTTGCGGCGAGCGAGGCCAGCGTCGAGACCGTCAGCACGTGGTCGTCCTCGCGCCGCAGCAGCCGGTCGGTGGCAAGCTTCAGGTCGTTGAAGGCGGCGCGGACGCCGGGGAGATATTCGGCCGCTTTTGGCGTCAACGTCAGCGCTCGGTTCTGCCGCACGAACAGCCGGACGCCGAGCTCCTGCTCGAGCCGCTTGATCTGATGGCTGATCGCGGTCTGTGTCACGTTCAGCTCGGCGGCAGCCTGGGTGAAGCTCAGGTGCCGCGCCGCGGCCTCGAAGGCCCGCAATCCGTTCAGCGAAGGCAGCCTGGCGGTCATCTCCCGCATCTCTCCTTATGTATGAGTTTATCTCATGTGATGCGGCACAAAGTGTCGTTTGTGCAAGGCCACAACAGCGCAGATATTTCGGGTAAGAGATTAGCTATAGGAGCTGAGCATGTCCAGTTGCACCCATGAATCGATGATAAATCATCATGGACAGGGCCTGTTCGCACAGGCTTTGACCCAATTGAGCGAGACCCTTCACGTCTGGCGTCAGCGCTATGAGATGCGCCGCGAACTGGCCCAATGGTCGGAGCGCGATCTCCACGACATCGGCAAGTCCTGGAGCGATGTCGCTTATGAAGCCGAGAAACCCTTCTGGCGGGCATGAGGTGACGCCAATGCCGGCGTCGCCTCTGTGGAGGGACGCCGGCTCATTTTTTCCGGAGAGCGTGTCATGGCCAGCCTGCGTCTCGACGATCTCAAGCAGTATTCGGACGTCCTGCGTTCGCGCAGCGGCGACAAGATCACCGTGCGTTTCGTCGAGCCGCGCGATGCGGAGGGACTGCAGAATTACTTCCGCTCGCTCTCGACCCGCTCCCGCTACAATCGCTTCTTTGGCGCCATGCGCGAGCTGCCGAAGAACGTGCTGGAAAACTTTGTCCATGTCGGCGAGCGCGAGCAGTTCAGCGTCGTCGCCACCGTGACGGTCGACGGCTTCGAAATCATCGTCGGCGAAGCGCGCTATGCCTTCCATGCGGAGGATGCGAGCATCGAGTTCGGCGTCTCGATCGACGACCGCTGGCAGGGCCAGGGCATCGGCCGGGCGCTGTTGAAGAATCTCGAATGCCGTGCCGCCGCGCTCGGCGCTGCACGGCTGTTCGGCGACACCTTGCGTTCCAATGACGCCATGCTCGGGCTGGCAAAAAAAGGCGGTTACACCTTCGCCAACAGCCCGGGCGACTGGAAGCTGGTGCGCTTCGCGAAACACATCGCTATCGAACCGCGGGATATCCCATGTGCCACTTGGCGGCTCGCTGCTGCCGACAAGGCCGCTTTCTCCTCGCTTGCGGTTTGATCACTGGCCCGGTTCTGGCCGCCCCAGAACCGGGCTTTTTTCTTTTTGTTGTTTAGCGCGTAGCCCGGATGGAGCGAAGCGCAATCCGGGATTGTAGCTGCCGCGCGCGAGATCCCCGGATTACGCTTCGCTCCATCCGGGCTACGCACCGCGCTAGAACTTCTCCACCCAGGGGCGCAGCTCCACTTCCCAGGTCCAGGCACTGCGCGGTTGCTGCAGCACGTTCCAGTAGCTGAGAGCAATCGCGTCGGGATCGAGCATCGAATCCGGATGACCTTCCGGATCAGGGCGCGTCTTGCTGCGGATGCCGCCGTCGATGACAAAATGCGCGACATGGATGCCCTGCGGCGAAAGTTCGCGCGCCATGCTCTGCGCCAGTCCGCGCAGCGCGAACTTCCCCATCGCGAACGACGATGATTGCGCATACCCTTTGACGCTGGCCGAAGCGCCCGTGAACAGGATCGCGCCATGCTTGTTCGGCAGCATGCGCTTTGCGGCCTGCTGCGCCACCAGGAAGCCGCCGAAGGCCGAGACTGCGATCGCGTTGGCGACATCGGCCGGCACGAGGTCGACCAGCGGGCCGCGCGCCCGCGCGCTTGCGTTATAGACCACGAGGTCGGGCGTTCCGATCTCGCGCTCGACCAGGCCGAACAGACGTTCGACTTCGTCGGCGTCCGTTGCGTTGCAGGTAAAGGCCCGCGCGCTGGTCTCGGTGCAGAGTGCGCCGAGCTTTTCGATCTGCCGTGCGGCCAGCGCCACGCGAATTCCTTCGCGCGAAAATAGCCGCGCCAGCGAAGCGCTCAGGCCTTCGCCGACACCGACGATCAGGGCGGTCTTGTATTTTGGGGTTTCCATGAGCTTTCCTTGAACTGCCGGAGAAGATTTTGCTTGGCAGGGCGACATCCCGGCATTCGATGTGCGATAGTCTCCTCCAACAGATGAGGAAACGAACCAGAGATTTCAATGCAGCCGCTGAAACAACGTCCAAACGCCGATATCGCCAACCAGCCGGGCCTGCTCGCGCCCGACACCTCGGGCATGAATTTCTACCAGGCTGATCCGGCGTTTCAGGACCTGCTGCAACTGCACCTGCCGGATGCGCTGTTTCGTCATATCGAGCCGCATCTCGATCGGCTCGGCGCGCTCGCCGGCGGCCCGCTCGATGAATGCGCGCGGCTTGCCGACCGCCATGTGCCGGTGCTGCACCAGCGCGACAAGTTCGGTCGCGACGTGCAGTGGATCGAATATCACCCGGCCTATCGCGAATTGGAGAAGGCCGCGTTCGGCGAGTTCGGTATTCACGCGATGTCGATCCGCAAGGGCATTTTGGGTTGGCCGGATAAATATCCTGTGGTGGCAAAACACGCCTTCACGTTCCTGTTCAACCAGACCGAATTCGGCATGGGCTGTCCGATCAACGTCACCGACGGCTGCGCAAAGCTGCTGGCGAATTTCGGCAGTGAGACGCTGAAGGCAAAATACCTCGATGGCCTGACCCAGACCGATATGGAAAAGCTGACCCAAGGCGGTCAGTTCATGACCGAGAAGGAAGGCGGCTCCGACGTCGGCACGCTGACGACGACTGCGGTGCAGGAGGGCGATCACTGGCGCCTCTATGGCGAGAAATGGTTCTGCTCGAATGCGGACGCCAAGGTCGTGATGCTGCTGGCGCGGCCGGAAGGCGCCGGCCCCGGCACGCGTGGCGTCGGGTTGTTCCTGATGCCGCGCTTCCTCGATGACGGCTCGCAGAACCGCTACCGGATCGTGCGGCTCAAGGACAAGCTCGGCACGCGCTCGATGGCGTCAGGCGAGATCAAGCTCGAAGGCGCGATCGCCTATGCGGTCGGCAAGCTCGATCGCGGCTTCGTGCAGATGGCCGAGATGGTCAACTCGTCACGGCTGTCCAACGGCGTCAAGTCGACGGCGCTGATGCGACGCGCGTATCATGATGCGATGACGGTGGCGAAGGGCCGCGTCGTGTTCGGCAGCCGCATCATCGACCTGCCGCTGGCGCGGCGGCAATTGATGAAGATCATGCTCGCAACCGAGCAGGCGCTGTCGATGAGCTTCCTGACCGCCGATGCGCTCGACCGCGCCGAGGCCGGCAGCCAGGACGCCGCGGCGCTGCTTCGCATCCTGACGCCGACCTTGAAATTCCGCGCCACCCGCGATGCGCGAAAAGTCTGTGGCGATGCGATGGAGATGCGCGGCGGCATCGGCTACATTGAGGAATTCGCCACCGCGCGGCTGTTGCGCGACGCGCATCTCGGCTCGATCTGGGAAGGCACCGGCAACATCGTCGCGATCGATGCCTTGAAGCGCGCCGTCGGCCGCCATGGCGCCGACGCGGCGCTTGCCGCGGATCTCCACGCGCGGCTCGATGACAGCGCCAATGTGCCGCAGGCCTGGCGCAGCCGTCTGCATGAACTCACCGACCGCGCCATCGGCTTTGCACGCGAGGTTGCCAGCCGCATCGACAACGAAGCGGAAGCACGTCGTGCGACCAGCCTGCTTTACCACGTGGCAAGCGCGGTGACTCTCGCCTGGGAAGGCGGGCGCATCCATGAGATGCGCGGCGATGCACGGCGGCTGTTGCTATCGCGCCTGGTGATCGATCATCGCGTGGCGACCCACGATCCGTTCCGGCTAACGGAAAATACCGCATCGCGCGCCATCACCGATCACCTGCTCGGCGAGCGTGCCGTCGGCATGGCCGAGGTTGGCGAATTGCTTCTCGCGGCGTAGGCTGTCTCTGCACCTCTCCCAAAGGGAGAGGTGCAGAGAGCGCGTCATAATAAAACAACAGAGGGGAAATACCGATGAAGGCCGCCGTCCTGTACGAAGTCAACAAGCCGCTCGTGATCGAGGACGTCAGCCTGCCAAATCCCGGACCGCGCGAAGTCTTGATCCGCACTTCCGTCGCCGGTCTCTGTCATTCCGATCTGCACTTCATGGAGGGACTCTACCCGCATCCGCTGCCCGCCGTGCTCGGCCATGAATCCGCCGGCGTGGTGGAGAAGGTCGGCTCCGACGTGAACTATGTGAAGCCGGGCGATCATGTCGTGACCTGCCTCTCGGTGTTCTGCGGCACGTGCGACAACTGCACCACCGGCCGTACCGTGCTCTGCACTGATACCACCGTGAAGATGCTGCCGGGTGCTTCCAATCGCCTGCAATGGAACAGGCCGGAGAAATTGAACCAGTTCCTCAATCTCTCGTCCTTTGCCGAGCAGATGCTGGTGCACGAGAATGCGATCGTGAAGATCCGCAAGGACATGCCGCTCGAGCTCGCAGCCCTCATCGGCTGCGGCGTCATCACCGGCTATGGTGCGGTCGTGAACACCGCGAGGGTGCAAGCCGGCGAGACGGTGGCGGTGATCGGCTGCGGCGGAGTCGGCATGGCCGCGATCAACGGCGCCGAGATCGCGGGCGCCGGCCGCATCATCGCGATCGACACCAATCCCGCGAAACTGCAGCTCGCAACCAAGCTCGGCGCCACCGACATCATCGATCCCAGGAATGGCGACGTGGTGCAGCAGGTGCGTGAGCTCACCGGCGGCGGCGTGCATCATTCTTTCGAGGTGCTGGGCCGCAAGGAGACCGCCGAGCAGGCCTTCGGCATGCTCGCAGCCGGCGGCACCGCGACCATCGTCGGCATGATCCCGTACGGCCAGAAGATCGAACTGCACGGCTTCGATTTCCTGCGCGAGCGCCGCATCCAGGGCTCGTCGATGGGCTCCAACCATTTCCGCGTCGACATGCCGCGCCTGGTCGAGTTCTACATGCGGGGCAAATTGCACCTGGAGGACTGGATCTCGGCCAAGCTGAAACTGTCCGAGATCAACGACGGCTTCGCCAACATGAAAGCCGGCAAGACGCTCCGCAGCGTCATCATGTTCGATAGTTGAGGCACTCTCTGTACGTCATGCCCGGGCTTGACCCGGGCATCCATCAATCTCCCGCAAAGAAGTCCTTGTTGGCGATGGATTGCCGGGTCAAGCCCGGCAATGACGGCTGTACGTCACGGCGTTACATGCACCGAGTTTTCCGCCCGCCATTGCGAGGAGCGAAGCGACGAAGCAATCCATCCATCCGCGAGCGTGGATGGATTGCTTCGCGGAGCCTGTCATCGGGCGCGCGTACGCGCGACCCGTTGGCTCGCATGACGCTAGTCGTCAAACATCTTCGGCGGCACGAAGCCGCCGAATTCGCGCTCGATCAATTCCGCCAGCTTCAGCGGCGTGCGGTCTTCCAGCCAAGGCCCCACGATCTGCACGCCGACCGGCAATCCGTCCGGCGCGAAGCCGGTCGGAATCGCCGTTGATGGAAGCCCAGGCAGCGTCGCGATTCCGGGCCAGGCGAGCTGGTCGGGATAGGCATATCCTTTGCCGTCAATCATGATGCGGCGCTTCTCCTGCTCGGGTGAATGGTCGTGCGGATAGGCCGGCGTCGGCATGATCGGGCAGATCACGGCGTCGAAGGTCTTGAACAGTTCGCGCCATTGCGCGCGGAGCCGGGTGCGGCCGCCGTCGGCCATCACCCAGTCGCGATGATTGAGCGCGATGCCGCGCAGCCGTTCGGCGGCGAGGCTGGTATCGCTCTCCGGTAGAGCCGCGGCGGCCTGCTTGGCCCCCTCATAGAGGTCGGGCGCGAAAGAAGCGGCGAGGAACGACATCAGTATCCGCATATAGAGCCGGCTCGATGCAGCGAAGTCCGGCAACAGCTTGCTCTGGCGCTCGACCTTGACGCCTGCCTTGGCGAGGTTGGCGGCGAGCTTTTCGATCGAGCCGCGTACCACCGAATCCGTTGGCATCACCGGGTCAGTATCGATCAGCAGCACGCGGAAGTCTTTCAGCGCGGCATGTCGCGGCGCCGGCAGTTCGAGCCGGTAGGCGCTGGAGTCGAGCGGATCGGGGCCAGCGATCGCATCGAGCAGCAACGTCAGATCGGCCGCGCTACGCGCCATCGGGCCGATCACCGAGAGATCGCGATTGAATGGCAGCGGCGGCAGGGGAGGGGGCGTGTGACCGCGCGACGGCGCCAGTGCATAGGTCGGCTTGTGCGCATAGACGCCGCAATGAAATGCCGGTACGCGCAATGAGCCGCCGATGTCGGAGCCGAGCGAGAGCGGGCCGTAACCTGCGGCGAGCGCGGCCGACGATCCGCCGGACGAGCCGCCCGGCGTGCGGCCGAGGTCGTAAGGGTTGTTGGTGGTGCCGTAGATGTCGTTGTAGCTCTGCCAGTCGCCGAGGACGAGCGGCACGTTGGTCTTGCCGAGGATCACCGCGCCGGCATCCTTGACTCGCGCAACCGAGAGTGCGTCCTCGGTCGGCGTGAAATTCTTCTGTTCGGGAATGCCCCAGGTCGTCGGCAGGCCGGCGATGTTATAGGACTCCTTCACCGTAATGGGGATGCCGAGCAGCGGCTTTTGTTCGCCGCGGGCAAGAGCTGCGTCGGCGGCGCGCGCCGCTGATAGCGCGCGATCGAAATCGCGCACGCAGACCGCATTGATCTTCGCATCGTGACGCTCGATCCGGCCGATCGCATCCTGCGTCAGTTCGACCGCGGACACCTGCTTTGCGGCGAGCGCCGCCGATATCTCGACCGCAGTCTTGAAACTCCATTGCGATTTGGCCAAGGCAGACTCCCGATGTGATGACTGGTCCGGCAGGGATGATGATTGCTTTGCCTGAGGCCCGCAAGCGTGAGGCATCACACATCATCGCGACGCGCGATCATCGCCGATCTGACAGCACCGATGCTTGACAGGAATTGCTAGAGCATGATCCGGAAAAGTGGACACCGGTTCTCCGAAAAAGATCATGCTCAAACAAAGAGCTAGAGCGGGATGACGATTCGAAGAAAAGTCATCGCGCTCTAGGCTGCGCCGATCAAAATGCCGACACCGAGCACGATCGCGCCGCCGAGCACGATCTGGAATACTGCCTGTAGGAACGGCGTATCCATGTAGCGCGAGCGGATGAAGGCGATCGCCCATAATTCGAAGAACACGATGATGCTGGCGATTGCGGTCGCAATCCAGAACGCGTTGGGCCACGCATCGGGAACGAGATAGGGCAGGGTGTGGCCGAGGCCGCCGAGCGTCGTCATCAATCCGCAGGTGATGCCGCGCAGCCACGGCGAGCCGCGTCCGGTCAGCGAGCCATCGTCGGACAGCGCCTCGGCAAATCCCATGCTGATGCCGGCGCCGATCGAGGCGGCGAGGCCGACCAGGAAGGTCTGCCAGTTCTGGTGGGTGGCGAAGGCGGCGGCGAACAGCGGCGCCAAGGTCGAAACCGAGCCATCCATCAGTCCGGCAAGCCCGGGCTGCACATATTGCAAGACGAACATGCGCCGCCGCGTCCGGTCTTCCTCGGCGCGCACGTCGGGCTTCAGGATATCGTCAGTGAGCCGGACGGCGAGGTTCTCGTGGTGTCGCTCTTCTTCGGCGAGATCGCCGAGCAGGCGGCGCACGCCGACATCCTGGGCCTGTTCGGCGGCCTTGGCATAGAAGCGCTCGGCCTCAAGCTCCATGGTCTCGACTTCCTTCCGGATGGTGTCGAGCGGCAAGTTCTTGGTCAGCCAGATCGGGCGGCGGCGCAGAAAGCCCTTTACGTTCTCGCGGCGGATCGGCGGCAGATGCGGGCCGAAACGCTGCTCGTAGAGTTCGAGCAGCCGGTGCCGGTGGCCGCGTTCCTCCTCAGCCATCTGCTCGAAGACCTTTGCGGTATCTGGATAGCGTTCGGCGAGATCCTCCGCGAAGGTCATGTAGATGCGGCTGTCCTCCTCCTCGGAGGCGATCGCGACCGCCAGCACTTCGCGCTCGGTCAGATCGGCAAAGTTCTTCACGGAGCCGCCTTCTCACTCAATTTAGAATTATTCTAAATTAGGCGGCCTTGGCTACCGCGTCAATCACCTTCCGCCGTGCGCGTTGCGCAGAAATGCGAGCAGCAGCCGGCTGACCTCCGCCGGCTGCTCCTGCTGCACCCAATGGCCGGCGCCATCGACCAGATGGCAGCCGATCATCTTGCTGCAGGCCTTCGACTGCATCGCCTCGAACACGCCGGGCCGCTGGTAGGTGCCCCAGTCCTGCTTTCCGGAGATGAAGCAGGAGGGCACGTCGATGGTGCGGCCCGACCATGTCTGCAGCTCCGGAACGAAGGCGCCGGAGGTGCCGCAGCGATACCACTGCAGTCCGCCCTGGAAGCCGTTGCGCTCGTACTCGGCGCTGTAGAACGCAAGCTCGTGATCCGGCAGCCATTGATTGGCGGCGATCTCGGCGGCCGACGGCATCTCTTTCGCCACAGTGGCGGCCATCCCTTCGGCAAGATCCATGATGTAATAGGTTGGCAGTTTCGCCAGCTCGCCCGCGGACCAGGACGCTAGCGGATAGGGCTTGTTGCCTTTCCAGTCCGCGCTCTTGTGGTGGTAGTAGGCGCGCAGGAAGTCATGCACGCCCTGCGGCGCGCGGTGCATGTCGGGATTGGCCTCGCGGGTCGAGTAATACCATTGGTAATTCTTGCGCGGCCGCGGCAATGCCGCGAGCTCACGATGCACCGGGTCCTCCACAGCCGGCTTCGCCGGCGCATCCGCGGTGTTGAACGGCAGCGACGGCGGGCCGCCGAATGGCGCGCTCATCATCGTCACCGCCCGGAACACGTCCGGCCGGATCAGCGCGCACCACGCCGCGACCGATGAGCCGAAATCATGCCCGATCACGGCATCGACGCTTTTGTAGCCGAACGCCGACACCAGCCCCAACGAATCGCGCACCAGATTGGTCAGGCGGAACGAGGCGAGATCGCCGTCATAGTCGCCATCCCAGCCGGTGGTGCGGCCGTAGCCGCGCTGGTCCGGCGCGATCACGTGGTAGCCGGCCTCCGCCAGAACAGGCATCACCTTGCGCCAGGAAAAAGCCAGTTCAGGAAAGCCGTGCAGCAGCAGGAGACAGGGCCGGCCTTTGGTTTCGAAACCGGCCTCGAGCACATGCATGCGCAGGCCGTTGATGTCCTCGACATAGCGGGAGCGTATGCCTGAGGGGAGCGGAATGTCGGGGAGAGTGCTCATGGCGTTTCCATCCACGTCTTGTCATGTGCGCGACTGTAAAGACGTGGATGCGCAGGACAAGCCTGGACTGCCGTAGGGTGGGCAAAGCAAAGCGTGCCCACCATCCACATTCGGTGCAAGAAAGGTGGGCACGCTGCGCTTTGCCCACCCTACGACAACACTACAACTACACTCTTATGCCTTCGCCGGCTTCGGCCAGTAGCGGTCGCGGAGGTGGCGCTTGACCAGCTTGCCGGTCGGCGTGCGCGGCAGCTCGGCTTCGAAATCGATCGAGCGCGGGCATTTGATTGCAGACAGCCGTGATTTGCAGAAGGCGATCAGTTCGGCCTCCAGCTCCTTGCCGGCCGCAGCCATGTCGTGCGGCTGCACCACGGCCTTGACCTCCTCGCCCATCTCATCGTTAGGCACGCCGAACACCGCAACGTCGGAAACCGCAGGATGCGTGATCAGCACATCCTCGGTCTCCTGCGGATAGATGTTCACGCCGCCGGAGATGATCATGTAGCTCTTGCGGTCGGTGAGATAGAGGAAATCTTCCTTGTCGAGATAGCCGACGTCGCCGAGCGTCGACCAGCCCTTGGCGTTATAGGCGCGCTTCGTCTTCTCGGGATCGTTGTGATAGGTGAATGCTGGCGCATCGGCGAAATAGACCGTGCCGATCTCGCCGGGCGGCAATTCCTCGTCTTTCTCGTCCAGGATCTTCACCTTGCCGACCACAGCGCGGCCAACTGTGCCGCGGTGCTCCAGCCATTGCTGCGAGGTTGACACCGTGACGCCATTGCCCTCGGAGCCTGCGTAATATTCGATCAGGATCGGCCCCCACCACTCGATCATCTTGGCCTTGACGTCGACCGGGCAGGGCGCGGCGGCATGGATCGCGCCCTTCAGCGAGGAGACGTCGTAACGCGTGCGCACCTCGTCCGGCAGCTTGAGCATGCGCACGAACATGGTCGGCACGAGCTGCGACTGCGTCACCTTGTGCTTCTCGACCAGCTTCAGGAATTCCTCGGCGTCGAAGGATTCCATGATAACAGAGGTGCCGCCGAGCACGATCGCCATCATGTTGAAGCGCAGCGGAGCGGCGTGATAGAGCGGCGCCGGCGACAGATAGACGGTGTCCGCGTTTATGCCGCACATGTCGGCGCACAGCACCCGCAGGAACGGGTTCGGGACGTCGATCGGGTTACCCTCGAACTGCTTCTTGATGCCCTTGGGCCGGCCGGTGGTGCCGGAGGAATAGAGCATGTCGTAGCCGGCGATTTCGTCCGCAATCGGTGTGGTCGGCTGCACGATCGCTTCCTTGTCGAAGGAGCGGAAGCCCGGCAGCGGCTCGTCCAGCATGAACCACAATGGTTCGCCCGGCTCGCCCTTGATGAGGCCCTTCACCTGCTCGGCGCATTTCGGCGAGGTGATGAAGACCTTGGCGCCGCAGTCCTTGATGATGTAGGCGATCTCGTCCTGCTTCAGGTAGCGGCTGATCGCGGTGTAGTAGAGGCCCGCGCGCTGCGCCGCCCAGCAGATCTCCATGAAGGCGAGCCGGTTCTCCATCAGAAAGGCGATGTGGTCGCCGGCCTTCAGTCCGAGCGAACGGAACAGATGTGCGCACTGGTTCGAGAGCTCGTCGAGCTCGCGATAGGTGATCGCCTTGCTGGTAGCAGCCATCCGATAGGCGATCTTGTCCGGATGCGTGCGAGCGTGGATGGTGGGGTGGGTCACGAACGTTTCCTTGGGGATCGTTTCTGTCGTCCCCGCGAAAGCGGGGACCCATAACCACTGATCGTGGTTTTAAAGTTGGGCTGGAGCCCCAGCCGGGCATAACCACGAAACCCTGTGGTTATGAGCCCCGGGTCAAGCCCGGGACGACACCTTTTGCGTGGTTGCTATAGCGACCAAACGGGCGCGGCTTACAGCCGCTCCACGATCGTCACATTCGCCATGCCGCCGCCTTCGCACATGGTCTGCAGGCCGTAGCGCTTGTTGCGCTGCTTGAGCGCATTGATGAGCGTCGTCATCAACTTGGTGCCGGAGCCGCCGAGCGGATGGCCGAGCGCGATCGCGCCGCCATTGACGTTGAGCCTGGTGGGATCGGCGCCGGTGGTTTTCAGCCACGCTGTCGGCACCGAGGCAAAGGCTTCGTTGACCTCGAACAGGTCGATGTCGTCGATTGTCATGCCGGCCTTCTTCAGCGCGCGTTCGGTAGCGGGCAGCGGCGCCTCAAGCATGATCACGGGGTCATGGCCCAGCATGCTCATGTGGTGGATGCGCGCCAGCGGCTTGACGCCGAGCTGCTTCAGCCCCTTTTCGTTGACGACGAGCACGCCGGAGGCGCCGTCGCAGATCTGGCTCGAGCTCGCCGCCGTCAGCTTGCCGTTCTCGGCGATCAGCTTGACGCCCTTGATGCCCTCGCGGCTGGCATCGAAGCGGATGCCTTCGTCGATGTGATGGGTGTCGGTGGTGCCGTCGGCGCGGGTGATCTGCACCGGCACGATCTCGTCCTTGAAGTGGCCGGCCTGGGTTGCCGCAATCGCGCGCTGGTGGCTGTTATAGGAATACTCATCCAGCTCGTCTTTGGAGAGGCCGTATTTCTCCGCCATCATCTCCGCGCCGGTGAACTGGCTGAACATGATGTTGGGATAGCGCTTCTCGATGTTCGGGCTCTTGTAGTAGCCGAAACCGTTCTTCTGCGGCAGCGACGAGGCAAGGCCCATCGGCACCCGTGTCATCGATTCCACGCCGGCGGCGATCACGATGTCCATCGAGCCGGACATCACGGCCTGTGCCGCGAAATGCAGCGCCTGCTGCGAGGAACCGCACTGACGGTCGATCGAGGTGCCGGGCACGCTTTCCGGCAGCTTCGAGGCCATCACCGCGTTGCGCGCGATATTGTTGGATTGCTCGCCGGCCTGCATCACACAGCCCATGATCACGTCCTCGACCAGGGCGGGATCGGCGCCGGAACGTTCGACCAGCGCGTCCAGAACGGTCGCGGCCAGGTCGGCCGGATGCCAGCCGGCAAGAAGTCCCCCCTTGCGGCCGCCGGCGGTGCGAGCAGCGGCGACGATATAGGCCTCGGCCATGCTTAGTCTCCCTTAAGTGTTCTGGATGGGCGTTTCAAAGATGGCGGGATTAAAAGGGCGGCTACGGTTTTAGTCAATCAATCAATTAACTCTTGAGGTCAGGCGCGGCATCGGGTTATCTGCCAGGCGGACGTTCCGGCAGGGAAGATGGCAGCACAGCTAAATACCAGTATACCAACGCGCCTTCCGGCGGGCAGAAACGCCACGGCGGAAAAGCTATTGGTCGCCGCGAGCGAATTGATGATCGAGCGCGCTTCGATCGACGTGTCGCTGTCCGACATTGCCCAGAAGTCCGGCGTCAACGCCGCGCTGGTGAAATATCATTTCGGGAACAAGGACGGGCTATTGCTGGCGCTGCTCGCGCGCGATGCCGCAACCGAGATGTCGCAGCTCGAATATCTGGTCGCGCAGCCGATCGCGCCGACGGCCAAGCTGCGGCTGCACATCGCTGGCATCATCCGCGCCTATCACCAGTTCCCCTATATGAACCGGCTGATCCATTATCTCCTGCACGAGAGCAGCCCGGAGGCCGCCGACGAAGTGTCAAAATTCTTCATCGCGCCGCTGCTGGATTTCCATCGCCGCCTGCTCGACGAAGGCGTGCGAGCCGGGGAATTTCGCGAGGTCGATCCGGTGCTGTTCTACACCAGCCTGATCGGCGCCTGCGATCACCTGTTCTTCGGCCGCCACGCGATGTCGCGCGCGACCGGCGTCGGCCCGGTCACCGACGACGTTTGCCGCGAATACATCAAGCATATGGAAGCGCTGATCTTCGGCGGCATGCTCAACCCTTCAAAGCAAGGTGCTGCAGCCGAGTGACCTTCGAGTTCTGGAAGTCCCAAGTCTAGAGAAAGAAACGCCCAAGGAAAGGTTGTACCCATGCAGTTGAAAGACGTTGCTGTTCTCATCACCGGCGGTGGCTCCGGCCTTGGTGCCGCCACCGCGCGCGCCATGGCCGCCAAAGGCGCCAAGATCGGCGTGCTCGACCAGAACAAGGAGAACGCCGAGAAGGTCGCGGCGGAGGTGAAGGGCGTCGCGCTTCATGCCGACGTCACCAGCGAGGAGCAGGTGAAGGCCGCGATCGCCAAGGCGGAAGCCGCGCACGGCATCGCGCGCGTGCTGATGAACTGCGCCGGCATCGGCGGCTCGCAGCGCATCGTCGGCAAGGACGGCGTCTATCCGCTGGAGAAGTTCACGCGCATCATAAATGTCAACCTGATCGGCACCTTCAACGTGCTGCGCCTGTTCGCGGAGCGGCTCGCCACGGCGCAGCCGATCGGCGAAGAGCGCGGCGTCGTCGTCAACACCGCCTCGGTCGCAGCCTATGAAGGCCAGATCGGCCAGATCGCCTATTCCGCCTCGAAGGGCGGCATCGTCGGCCTCACCTTGCCGGCGGCCCGCGACCTCGCCAGCCTGAAGATCCGCGTCAACACGATTGCACCCGGCATCTTCTTCACCCCGCTTTTGATGGGTCTGAACGAGGAGGCGCGCAAGAGCCTCGGCGCCCAGGTGCCGCATCCGGCCCGCCTCGGCGAGCCCGACGAATATGGTGCGCTGGCGGTGCATATCGTCGAGAACGCAATGCTCAACGGCGAAACCATCCGTCTCGACGGCGCCATCCGCATGGCCCCGCGGTAGGCTTCCCTTCTCCCCTTGTGGGAGAAGGTGGCGCGGATGAAATCCGCGACGGATGAAGGGTTCTCTCCCGCTGGCAACCCCTCACCGTATCGAATGCAGGGCTGGTGCCGGCGTAGCCCTCTCCCACAAGGGGAGAGGGCGCAGTAACTGGCATCGCGTTCGGGTGAAGCAGGAGTTAAGCGTGTCGCAACCGCTTCTGATCGAACATCACGACGGCGTCGATCGGGTGACGCTCAATCGCCCCGAGAGCCTGAACGCGCTCGATCCCTCGCTGATCGATGCGCTGAATGTCTACTTCCAGGGCCTGCAGCGCAACCGCGACAGGCGTGTCGTGGTGCTGAAAGGCGCGGGTGAGAATTTCTGCGCCGGCCTTGACCTCAAGCACGCGATGCAGCGTCGCGCCGGGCAGCAGGAGCCGCCTGGGGTCACCGAGTCGCTGGACTCGCAGCGGCGCATCGCTGACATCGTGATGCTGATGCGGCGCTGTCCGCAGCCGATCATTGCGCTGATCCAGGGCGCGGCCGCCGGCGGCGGCTTCGCACTGGCGCTCGCTTCCGATATCCGCATCGCGACCAGATCGGCGCGAATGAATTGCGCTTTCATCAAGCTCGGCCTTGGTGGCTGCGATATCGGCACCAGCTATTTCCTGCCGCGTCTCGTCGGCGTCTCTGTTGCGTCCGAACTGATCCTCACCGGCCGCTTCATTGGTGCGGAGCGCGCGCTCGCGGTCGGCCTTGTCTCCGAGGTGGTGGAAGAGGGCAGGCTTGATGCGGCCGACGAGCCTTATATCGAGGCGATGCTGACGGCGTCGCCCGTGGGCCTGCGGCTCTCGAAGGAATGCCTCAACATGAGCGTCGATGCCGGATCGCTGGAAGCTGTCATCGCGATGGAGGACCGCAACCAGGTCCTGTGCAGCCGTTCAGAAGATTTTGCGGAAGGTATCAGGGCCTTTCTCGAAAAACGAAAGCCTGTGTATATCAGGCGATAGCAACAAAGATCCGCAAAGGACAAGAAATTCCGGGAGACGCAAAATGAGTGGGAGTGCAGCCGCGGTGCTGGAAAAGCCGGGCTTTCGCAAGATCGAATGGCTGCCGCGCGACATCGCGATCGAGCGTCGAGACGACGGCGCGATCGTCCTGAAGTCGCGCATTCCGCTCAGCCCCTACGAGAAGCATATTCCAGCTTCGCTCGCGAAATGGGCGAAGCAGGCACCGGAGCGGACCTGGCTCGCCCAGCGCACCGGCCCCGAGCGGCAATGGCGCAACCTGTCCTACGCCGAAGCCAAGCGCACGGTGGATGGGCTCACGCAAGGCCTGCTCAATCTGAAGCTCGATGCCGGCCGTCCGGTCACGATCCTATCAGGGAATTCGATCGAGCACGCGCTGATGACACAGGCGGCGATGCAGGCGCGGCTGCCGGCGGCGCCAGTGTCGCCGGCCTATTCGCTGATGAGCCAGGATCATCTCAAGCTCAAATATTTGTTCGACCTGGTCAAGCCGGCCGTGATCATGGTGCAGGACGGCCCGACCTTCGAGAGGGCGCTGCGCACGCTTGATCTTGATGGCGTCACCGTCGTTCACGTCGCTCGCCGTTGCGATGGCATCAAGAGCGTCAATTTCGCCGAGCTGGCGGCAACGCCGGTGACGGACGATGTCGAAGCGTCGATCGCGCAGATCACGCCGCAAACGGTCGGAAAGCTATTGTTCACCTCGGGCTCGACCGGCATGCCCAAGGCCGTCATCAACACCCAGGAGATGATGTGCGCCAATGCCGCGATGATGATGCAGGTGCGGCCACGCGATCCCAATGGTCCGCTCGCGACTTTTCTGGACTGGATGCCCTGGAATCACACCATGGGCGGTAATGCGCTGTTCAACCCGGTGCTGATCGATGGCGGCACGCTCTATATCGACGACGGCCGGCCGATGCCGGGCCAGTTCGACGAGACCATCCGGAACCTGCGCGAGATCTCGCCGACCTATTACGCCAACGTCCCCGCCGGCTACGCCGCACTGGCGGCGGCGATGGAAAAGGACGATGTGCTCTGCCGCAGCTTCTTCAGGAATCTTTCCGTGATGGCTTATGGCGGCGCGCGGCTGCCGGATGATCTCTACGATCGGATGCAGGCGCTTGCGGTCCGCACCACTGGCGAGCGCATCGTGTTCTATACCGGCTGGGGCTCGACCGAGACCGCGCCGACCTCGACCGGCACCTATTGGGACACCGAGCGCGTCGGCCTGATCGGGCTGCCATTCCCCGGCGTCGAGCTGAAGATGGTGCCGTGCGGCGCGAAATATGAGTTGCGTCTGCGCGGCGTCAACGTCACGCCCGGCTATTTCGGCCAACCCGAACTCACCAGATCGGTGTTCGACGAAGAAGGCTTCTACTGCATCGGCGATGCCGGCGTGTTCGTCGACCCCGAGGATCCCGTGCAGGGCATCATCTTCGCCGGCCGCGTGGTCGAGGATTTCAAGCTCACGACCGGCACCTTCGTGCATGTCGGCTCGCTCCGCACCGATGCGATCGCGGCGGCAACGCCTGTCGTGCACGACGCGCTGGTGGCCGGGCAGGATCGCCCCTTCATCGGCCTGCTCGCCTGGCCCAATCTTCATGCCTGCCGGCAGCTCATCGGCGATCCCAACGCTACCTTCGAAGACGCTGTGAAGCATCCCGAGGTGATCGCCTGTTTCAGGCGCGGGCTGGAGGCGCACAACGCGTCCGTCGCCGGCGCCAGCAGCCGGCGTATCTCGCGCGCGATGCTGATGGTCGAGCCGCCCTCGATCGACGGCAACGAACTCACCGACAAGGGCTACATCAACCAGCGCGCCGGCCTCGAGCGTCGCGCGGCGCTGGTGGAGAAACTCTATGCCGACGGGCCCGATACAGATGTGATCGTGCTGCAATGAACACGACGCTCTTTCCACTCGTCATTCCGGGGTGGCGCGCAGCGCCGAACCCGGAATCCATTTCTCCGCTTGCGCACGCGGCGCGATGGATTCCGGGTTCGCGCTTCGCGCGCCCCGGAATGACAGTCTCTTGTCACGCATCATCAACCCGAGTGAAACGCCATGAATTTCGATTTCTCCGACGAACAGAAGCAGATGCGCGACGAGGCGCGGAAATTCCTTAGCGAGCAATGCCCGCCGAAAGCGGTGCGCACGGTGCTCGACGGCAAGGCAGCCTACGACAAGGAGCTCTGGAAGGGCCTCGCCGAGATGGGTTTCCTCGGCGTCGCGATCCCCGAACAGTTCGGCGGCGCTGGCGCGGGCCATCTTGAGCTCTGCGTGATCGCGGAGGAGATGGGCCGGGCGCTGGCGCCGGTGCCGTTCTCTTCGACCGTGTATCTGGCGGCCGAAGCCTTGATGCTCGCCGGCAGCGATGCGCAGAAGCAGAAATGGCTGCCGAAGATCGCCGCAGGCGAAGCCATCGGCACGCTGGCGCTGTTCGAGGGCAAGGGCAATCCGTCGCCGAAGGCGATCAAGCTCACTGCGGCGGGCGCAGCGCTCAACGGCACCAAGAAGCCGGTGCCGGACGGCGCCATCGCCGATTTCGCCGTGGTGGCCGCGCGCACCGGCTCGACCGGACGTGATGCCGATATCTCGCTGTTCCTCGTCGATCTCAAGGGGAGCGGCGTCGAGGTCAAGGAATTGACCAATCTCGATCCGACCCGCGGCCAGGCGGAGCTCACTTTCACCAACGCCAAGGCCGAGCCGCTCGGCGCCACCGGCGAAGGCTGGGGCATCATCACGCAAGTGCTCGACCGCGCCGCGGTGCTGCTGGCCTTCGAGCAGGTCGGCGGCGCCGACCGCGCGCTGGAGATGGGGCGTGACTACGCGCTCGACCGCATCGCCTTCGGCCGCCCGATCGGCTCGTTCCAGGCGGTGAAGCACATCCTGGCCGACATGTATGTCTCGGCGACGCTGGCGCGTTCCAATTGCTACTACGGCGCCTGGGCGCTCTCGACTAACGCCGCGGAGTTGCCGGAAGCGGCCGCCGCGGCGCGGATCAGCGCGACGCAGGCGTTCCAGCACTGCGCCAAGAACAACATCCAGGTCCATGGCGGCATGGGTTTCACCTGGGAGTTCGACTGCCACATGTACTACCGCCGCGCCAATGCCACCGCGCTCGGCCTTGGCAGCCTCTCTTATTGGGAGGACGCCCTGATCGACCGCATGCGCAAGAAGAACGCGGCGTAAGTCGTAATGACCGTAGGATGGGTAGAGCGAAGCGAAACCCATCAAACCAGTGGCGGCAAATGATGGGTTTCGCTGCGCTCTACCCATCCTACGACGCCACGAAACACGGCCGAGGATTTTAGAACATGAATTTCGACGACACCCCGCAGGAAGCCGCGTTCCGCGCCGAGGCGAGAGCCTGGATCGCGGCGAACGCGCCGAAGCAATATGAGGAAGAGCTGCGCAAATCCTCGCTCGGCCGCGTCCAGCTCAAGAATGCCAACATCCTCGAGGTCGCAAAGGCCTGGCAGAAGAAGAAGGCGGATGCCGGCTGGGCCTGTCTGCACTGGCCGAAGGAATATGGCGGCCGTGGCGCCTCGCCGATCGAGCGCGTGATCTGGCAGCAGGAGGAGGGTCCGTTCGGCAGGCTCAGCGCGATGTTCATCATCGGCCACGGCATGTGCGGCCCGACCATGATGGCGTTCGCCCGCGAGGAGCATAAGCGCCACTATCTGCCGCCGCTGGCCGCGGGCGAAAAGATCTGGTGCCAGCTCTTCTCCGAGCCCGCAGGCGGGTCCGACGTCGCGGGGCTTCGTACCCGTGCGGAGAAGAAGGGCGACGAGTGGATCATCAACGGCCAGAAGATCTGGACGTCGGGCGCGCATTATTCCGACTACGGCATCCTGCTGACCCGCACCGATCCGACCGTGCCCAAGCACAAGGGCCTGACGATGTTCTTCCTGGACATGAAGAGCCCAGGCGTCGAAGTCAGGCCGATCAAGCAGGCGAGCGGGCAGTCCGACTTCAACGAGGTCTACTTCACCGACGTCAGGATTCCGGATCATCAGCGGCTCGGTGAGGTTAATGACGGCTGGAATGTCTCGCTGACCACGCTGATGAATGAGCGCATGTCCATCGGCGCCGGCGTCTCGACCGGTTTCCCGGAACTGTTCGAGTTCTGCAACAGCTTGAGGCTGGAGGACGGCCCCGCGATCGAAGATCGCAGTGTTCGTTCAAGGCTTGCAAACTATGCGGTCAAGGCGAGCGGGTTGAAATACACCAGCATGCGCGCGATCTCGGCCCTGTCGAAGGGCGAGCGGCCGGGCCCGGAGAATTCCATCGGTAAATTGGTGGCGGGATCGATGATCCAGGAAGTCGCGATGTACGCGCTCGACCTGCAGGGCGCCGCCGGCGTGCTGACCGGGACGGATGCGGAACTCGCCGGCAAGTTCCAGGCGATGCTGCTGCGGGCGCCCGGCACCCGCGTCGAGGGCGGCACCGACGAGATCATGCGCAACATCATCGCCGAACGGGTGCTGGGATTGCCAGGTGATATCAGGGTCGACAAGGACGTGCCGTTCAACCAGATACCGACGAAGGGAAGGTCCTAGACCCTCATCCTGAGGAGCCCGCGGAGCGGGCGTCTCGAAGGATGCAGGCCCGCCTGGGGCCTCATGGTTCGAGACGGCGCTGCGCGCCTCCTCACCATGAGGGTTGATAGAGAACAAGAATAGAGATTGAGAGGTCCGCCATGAACTTCGACGATACCCCGGAGGAAGCCGCCTTCCGCGCCGAGGCGCGCAAATGGGTCGAGGCCAACGCGCCCAAGGAGTATGAGGCGGAGCTGTCAAGGTCGTCGCTCGGCCGTATCCGGCTGGAGAAGGCCGAGATCGTCGACGTCGGCAAGGCCTGGCAGAAGAAGAAGGCAGAGGCCGGCTGGGCCTGCCTGCACTGGCCGAAGGCATATGGCGGCCGCGGTGCTTCGCCGATCGAGAAGGTGATCTGGCAGCAGGAAGAGGGCATCTACGGCAAATTGACCCAGCCGTTCCAGATCGGCGAGGGCATGTGCGGCCCAACCGTGATGGCCTATGGCAGCGAGGAGCATAAGCGCCGCTATCTGCCGAAGCTCGCTTCGGGCGAAGAGATCTGGTGCCAGCTCTTCTCCGAGCCGGCCGGCGGCTCTGACGTCGCAGGGCTGCGCACGCGCGCGGAAAAGCAGGGCGACAACTGGATCATCAACGGCCAGAAGATCTGGACCTCGGGCGCGCACTATTCCGATTACGGGCTTTTGATCACGCGCACCGATCCCAACGTGCCAAAGCACAAGGGCCTCACCATGTTCTTCCTGGACATGAAGAGCAAAGGCGTCGAAGTCCGCCCGATCAAGCAGGCCAATAGCATGCAGGAGTTCAACGAGGTCTATTTCACCGACGTCGTGATCCCGGACAGCCAGCGGCTTGGCGCGGTCGGCGACGGCTGGAACGTCTCGCTGACCACCTTGATGAACGAGCGTATGTCGATCGGCGCGCGGCTTGCGACCGGCTTTCCGGAAATGTTCGAGTTCTGCTCGAATTTGATGACGGAGGACGGGCTTGCGATCGACGATCCCGCCGTGCGCTCGAAGCTCGCGAGCTGGGCCGTGAAGGCAAGCGGACTGAAATACACCAGCTACCGCGCGATCTCTTCGCTCTCCAAGGGGGAGCGGCCGGGACCGGAGAACTCGATCGGCAAGCTCGTCGCGGGCACCATGCTGCAGGACATCGCGACTTACGCGATGGACCTCGAAGGCGCCGCCGGCGCGCTCACGGGCGCTTCGGAGGAAGTGGCAAGCGGCCAGTTTCAGCAGATGCTGCTCACCTCGCCATCGATGCGGATCGCCGGCGGCACCGATGAAATTTTGCGCAACATCATCGCCGAACGCGTGCTCGGTCTGCCCGGTGATATCCGCGTCGACAAGGACGTGCCGTTCAACAAGATCCCAACCAAAGGACGCTGACCATGGATGCGAAAACGCCAAGCCCGCGTTACACGACGGAAGATCGCATCGGCGTGCTCGAAGAGCTCCTCAACGAGCGCTACTCCGTTCGCGCCTTCCTGCCGCGCGAAGTGCCGCGGGAGATCATCGAGCATGTGCTCAACGTAGCGCAGCGCACCGCGTCCTGGTGCAACAGCCAGCCTTGGCAGGTCCTGATCGCGAGCGGCGAGGCCAAGGAACGGTTCCGCAAATCGATCTATGCCGAGGCCGCTTCCGGCACCAAGGACGACCATGACTTCGCGCCGCCGCGCGAATATGTCGGGGTTTATCTGGAGCGCCGCCGCGAAAGCGGCTTCCAGCTTTACAACACGCTGGGTATCGCCCGCGGCGACAAGGCGGCCTACGCAAAACAGGCGCTGGAGAACTACAATTTCTTCGGCGCGCCGCATGTCGCTGTTATCCACACCAACGAGCCGCTCGGCATTTACGGCGCGATCGATTGCGGCGCCTATGTCAGCAATTTCATGCTGGCGGCCCAGGCGCTGGGGCTCGGCACCATCCCGCAGGCGGCGCTCGCCCGCCATTCCGGCCTGATCCGCCGTCACTTCAACCTGCCCGACGACCGCCGCGTCGTCTGCGGCATCTCCTTCGGCTACGCCGATCACAGCCACAAGGTGAACAGCTATCGGACCTCAAGGGCGACCGTCGCAGATGCCGTGACCTTCCTGGACGAGTAGTCCGTGATCTCGACGAGGCTCGTTTAACCCGCGACCGATCAGCGGGTGCGCGTCGGTGGTTTCGGTAGCTTGTCAGGGTCGAATTTTGGTGTCGGCCCGATCGGCTCCGGTGCAGGCAGCTGTGGTTCGCTGAGAATCAGAGTCCCTTCAAGGATCACTCCCGGCACCTGCTCGGCGGTCGCTATGTAACGACCCAATTTGTCGGCGCACGTTCCTTCAAGCCGAAGCGTAAGGTCATCGGCGCCGAAGACGGTTGCATGTCCTTCGGTGTGCCTTCTGATCGATAGGATGGCGGTGAAGCGGTCCCCGTCGATTTCGCAGGAGCCGCTATAGGTCGTGATGCTGTCATGACCCCAGATCCTGCCGTCTTCGACATGGGCGATGCCGGTGCCTTGGCCCAGCGAGGTCTTGAACCACGCTGCATAGGTACCGTTTCTGAGCATGGAGGAACCTTCTCGGTCGGTGTTCACAGATGCCCCAGCCGGATCATCGACATGGCTAGCGCTAAAACTTGGTTAACCTCCTTCTCCGGGCGAATCCGGTGAAGAGCTGCGCAGCGGATCCAAGTGCAGCGGACCCAAGTGCAGCCGCCCCAGTCGCCGACCTCGACCGGCTGGTTGCGCATTCCGTGCCACTGACGTTTGCCGGCAGCAGCGCGCCCACGGTCAGAACTTCGCCGGCCGTTTCTCCGCGCGCGCCTTGATGCCTTCCTTGATCTCGGTCCCGCGCAGGCTCTCGCGATGACGGGTGTCGGCGGCTTCCTTGTCGAACTCGCCGTGAGCGAATTCATTGATAGCGCGCTTCATGCCGGCCATCGCGCGAGGCGCGTTGGCGGCGAGCAGGCTCGCGAGCCGGTCGACCTCCTGGTCCAGCTCGCCCTCGGGCACCATGGCGGTGAGATAGCCGATCCGCAGCATCTCCACCGCGCTGATCTTCTGCCCGGTCAGAAACAGCATCTTGGCATTGTTGACGCCGAGCCGCGACACATAACGCCTGATACCGCTCGGGTAATAGTGCAGGCCGAGCTTTGCGGCCGGCATGAACATCTCCGCGGTGTCGACGCCGATGCGGAAGTCGCAGGCAAGCGCCAGATCGGTCGAGCCGCCATAGACGCCGCCGTTGAGCCGGCAGATCGTGGGCACCCGCAGATCTTCGAGCCGGTTGGCCACGCCCTCGAACGCGGAACCGGAGCTCGGCTCGTCGCTGCCAGCACCGGCGCGGGCCGCCACCGAATTGAGATCGTAGCCGGCGGAAAAGGCCCGGCCGGTGCCGGTCAGCACCAGCACGCGGACGGCGGGATCGGCCTCGACGCGGTCGAACAGTCGCACCAGCTCGACCAGATCTTCCGCCTGCAGCCGGTTCATGTGCTTGGGACGGTTGAGGCGGATGGTGGCGCGAGGGCCCGAAATCTCGAGCTGCGGCGGGGTTGCGGTCTCGGCCGCGTCAGACATGGTTTGCTCCATTGTTGGTTCTCCAGCTCGCGCCGGTTTGGCGTCGGTCGTCTCGGCAAGGCCGGGCCTGTCGGCTGCTTCGCGGACGTGGTAATCCACACCGGTTGCCGGAAGGTGCCTTTCCTTGCCCAGCCCGTCAACGACGACTGGCAAATGGCTGCATTCCGCCTCGGTCTCACCCGTCTGGGCATGCCAGGCCGCCCTGGCCGGCGCCTGATTTGCCTGACAAAGTCGTGAGATTCGCGAACAAAAGAGCGACATTTCCCGTATATCAGGGAGAGGCTGCCGTGCGGGGCGGCCCCGGATTTAAGAAATCGCGGCGACATTCACTGCTTAGAAATTGGTTGGTTTCCTATGGATACCTCACATCTTGTTCAGCACGCAGGGACTGCCGGCACGTTGTTCGCGTCGATCTTCGTGATCGCGACCACCACGATGCGGACAATGATTCCCTTGCGCGTTTTCGGCATTCTCGCAAACATTGTCCTGATCATCACAGCCATTCCGATCCATAATTATCTGGTCATTCTGGTCCAGGTGGTCATGCTGCTGGTCAATACCTATCGCCTGCACCAGATGCTGCAGCTCGTCCGCGACGTCAGGAAGTCCGTCAACAGCGATCTCTCGATGGAATGGCTGAAGCCGTTCATGACCGAGCGCAAATGCAGCGCCGGCGAAGTCCTGTTCTACAAGGACGAGAAGGCCGACAGCATGTTCTACATCGTCAGCGGCCGCTTCCGCCTGGTCGAGTCCGGCATCGAGCTGCCGGTCGGCGCCATTGTCGGCGAGCTTGGCATGCTGTCGCCGTCCAACGTCCGCACGCAGACGCTGGAATGCGTCCAGGGCGGCGTCATCCTTTCGGTGAGCTACGACCAGGTCGAGCAGCTCTATGTGCAGAACCCGGCCTTCGGCTTCTACTTCCTCAGGCTTGCCAGCGCGCGGCTGTTCCAGAATATCGATACGCTGGAGCAGCGGCTGGCCCAGCAGGTGGCGGCGGTAGAGCCGAAGCCGGCATGACGAGCGAGAGTGCAACCGTGGCGGACGATGGCATCCTGTCCTCGTTGCGTTATCTGTTCGCCGATTTCCTCGGCGACGATGACGACACACAGCCAGTGCTCCCCGAGGGATTGCCGGAGAGCGTCGCAGCCGTCGCGAGCGATGCCATCCACCTGCTGATCGACTATCAGAGCGCCGGCTATGCGCAGCTCTATGTCGACCGCTTGCGGCGCTTCGTCGGCAGGCGCGACGTCGACGAAGCGATGCTTGCCGAGATCGTGCAGTTGATGATGCAGCGCATGGCCTATGAGGATCCGATCCGGATCGCGCAATTGAAACTGCTCGAGCTCGGCGACAAGGGTGCGCAGGCCGGATCGGTGGATATCAGGAGATTCCGGTTCGACGAACTGGTTGATGCTCTGCCCGCGGCGATCGCCGAGCCGGTGCTCGATATCCTGGAGCGGCTGGGCTGGGCACGAAGGACGGTCAAAGTCCGCTTCTCCACCAAGAACCGCTTCAGCATCCGCCGCCTGAAGCTTGAGGCCGGCCTGAAGCGCTGGCGCCTGTTCTCGATTCGCTACGCCAAGGAGCGGGTCTGGGTGGAGCGCTGGCTGCATATGATCAACCGCAGCCTGGCCAAACAGCCCGCGGCAGCCCTCGCTGTCATCCGGACGGCGACGATGATCGAAGGCTATGGCGCGAGCTACCGCCACGGGCTCGCCGACTGGCACACGATCATCGACGACCTCGCCAAGCCGGCCTTCGATGGCGTGCTCGCCTTGCCTGATCTCGCCGGGGCCATTGCGGAGGCACGCGCGGCAGCGATGCCCGATCCGCGGCAGGCGGCGCTGAAGCGCAAGATCGCGGAGATCCGGGCCCGTCTGCCTGCCGAAGCCAGCGCAGCAGCCGGGTGATCGTTCGATTTATCTGAGCATGATCTCTTTCGGAAAACCGGTGCCCACTTTTCCGGATCATGCTTTATCGCGGGCCGTCCTCGCGCGAGGACAGTTTCGGCGGTTCGTCATAGCCGCGGCGGCTCGAGTAGAACAGGAGTGCCATCAGGCCGCCGCCGATGACAACAGAGAACACGATGCCGATTGCCATGGCTGCATAGCCTTGGCCGGGCATCGCGGCACCCGGCATTGTGAGTCCCTCATAGGCGAAGACGCCAACGGCCGCCAGAATCGCGAGCAAGGCAAGGATGATCGCCACTCGCATGGCTGCTGCCTTTCCTGTTTGGGTAACAAGAGCCGGCAGGCGGGTTGTGTTCCTGCGAAAGCCGTTATTTCGCGGCGGGAGCCAGATTGCTGAGCGACCGCTTGCCCGCGGCGATCAGTTCCGTCAGCGTGGTCTTGCCGCCCTCGGCGGATCTGATGATTCGTCTCGCGATTCTCTTGCGAACCGAGTGCCGTTCGCCATGCTGCGTTTGCTCACATATCCGATCCAAGGCGGCGTTCATGATTGCCAAGGTCTTCGAATCAAATTTGCTCTCGATCATTTGCCCCTCCCTGATCTCATCTCTCATTGGTCGCATCGACATGGCGGACGCTCAGCATGGCGCTGACATCGAGTACATTCTCGGTCTGCCGGGCTTTCTTCATTAACGCATCGCGCTCGCGGCCAAGCGGCAACCGGCGCGCAGCGGCGCGGGCATCGCGGGCGAATTTCTGTAAACGGACCTCGAATGGCTCGGTCGGCCGCGATCTGTTTCGCTTCTTCTTCATGCCGCCTCCGATCTGGAAGCGAAGCTAGTCTGACGCCTGGACAGCGTCCTTAACCTATGAAAGCCGATCAAACCAAAGATGCAAATCTCCGGCGACTGGAACGTTTGCAGCAGTCGAGCGTAAGCCTGTTGCTTCCGCTATCCGTCCCCGGAGGATGGCGGAAGCACTCCGATGACAGGCCCCGGCGAAAGAGATCGTCGGGGCCGTCGAGATATCAGGGAAGCAGCCGATGACGCGTTCGGATCAGGGTATCGTCAGGGACAACAAGGGCGAGGAGCAGCCTGCCGACAAGCGTCGGGCTCAGACCGTTCACAAGACGGATCCGAAGCATTCGGTTTCGAAGGAGGCGACCCGCGATCCCAAGCTCACCGACGACAACAAGACGCCGGGGTCGGGCATGGGCCCCGACGATAGCGGCGACGCGCCGACGGGATAGAAGGACGCGCGTGGCTTTCTTGCGGGGCTGCGCGTGGCGACGGCCTGACACGAAGGGGTCCACTTATCCGGAGCCATCTCGGGAGCCATCGTCAAGTTTGGCGACGATGCGCACCCCCTGCCAGACCTCGACCGTCCCGCCATTGAAGTGCTGGCGTGCCCTGGCGACAGCCTCGTCGTCGGTCTCGCTTTCCAGCTCCATTTGCTTCCGAATGTGGCCGTCGCTTCCCAACAGATAGGCCCGGTATTCCTGCATCACATTTCCCCGACTGCACCAACAGCGATTGTCACAGACAGGGTTCCGCTCGCGCATTAACATGTGCTGGGGTCGTTGAAGAAACTCGCATTTTAGGCGTCACTATCTGCAACCTGATAGAGTATAATATATAATTAGCTACTTGAGGGGGAATAACATAGGTTATTGAAAACGGTCCTATCCTTTACTCGACTTATTAGCGGGGAGACTGTTCCTTTGAGTCCACTCGTTCGTAAGCTTGAGCAGTTTGTGCGGCTGTCGTCGGCCGATCGCGCGTACCTCACCCGCGCGGCATCGGAACGGCTGCGCAAGTTCGGTCCCAGGGTCGATATCGTGCGCGAGGGCGAGAGGCCCAAGGACGTGCAATTGGTCGTTGCCGGCTGGGCATGCCGCTACAAGCAGTTGGAGGATGGGCGACGGCAGGTGGTGTCCTTTTTCCTGCCGGGCGATAGCTGCGATCTCAACGTCTTCATCCTGCGCGAGATGGACCATTCGATCGGCTCGATCACGGACTGCACCATCGCCGACCTGTCGCGCGATTTCTTCGAGGAGATCAGCGTCGGATATCCGCGCATCGTGACGGCGCTCTGGTGGGAAAGCCTGGTTGATGCCGCGATCCAGCGCGAATGGACGTTGAACCTGGGTCAGCGCACGGCGCTGGAGCGCATGGCGCATCTTTTGTGCGAGCTCTTCTTCCGCCTACGCCTTGCCGGTCTCACCAACGGCGACGGTTGCGACTTCCCCCTGACGCAGGCCGATCTCGCCGACGCCAGCGGGCTGTCCAAGGTGCATGTCAACCGCACCCTGCAGGAATTGCGTTCGGCGAATCTGATCGTATTGAAAGGCAGGACGCTTGTCGTGCCGGATCTTCGGCGCCTGATGAATGCCGGCCTGTTCAACGCCAACTATCTGCATATGGAGCGCGAAGGCCGTCAGCTCGATGCCACCGAGTGATGCCGCCCGGTCGGTGATCGCTTGACGCTTGGTATTACCGACGCCTGGAGCGGGAGTGGTGACGCTCTGGCCCGGCAGCCGATCGTCGCGCCGCGACGCGAGGCGCGGTTCGCAATCTTCTTGAAATGCCCGTTTCACCTGCTCTGTTTGCGAACATATATCTGTTTGATTTTGCTATATTTTTTGTTCCAACGTAACTCCATCGCGTTCAGGAGGTTGCGATCGTATTGGGCGGGCGATGCCGCGCGGCTGAACGATGTCCGGCTTTGTCCCGACTGCGGATCGCCGTCGACTGTTAACCTTTATGGCCTGCGCGACGATGCCGCAGCACTATCGCCGTAGGGCCACACCATATGAATTTCGGAGGACCGAGAGGTGCATTCGGGCGCGGGAGATGCCATAAATGGCCGCAAGTTTTGAATATTGCGGGTTTAAGAAAAAGTTGCGCTGACGCCCAGGTCCGGTTTCTCTCCATCATTTTCCATCAGTCGCAGCGAAGGGCGTCAGCTTTGTCGTTTCCATCCATGTCGTCGTCGGTCCCGGTTGCTGCACTGGTAGGATGGATGCTGCTGCTGACCGCCAAGCACATCGTGGCGGACTTCTTTCTGCAGACTTCCTGGATGGCGATCGGCAAGGATCAGAAGACCGGCTGGGCGCTGCCCTTGTTTGCGCATTGTCTCGTGCACCTCGCGACCTCGCTGCTCGTGATCCTGGTGATCGCGCCGAGATTCTGGTTCGTCGCCTTCATCGATTTCTTCATCCACCTCGCGGTGGATCGCGCCAAGGGAATCACCACCTCGACCTTCGGCGTCACGACCGAGCACCCCTGGTTCTGGTCACTGATCGGCGTCGATCAGGCGCTGCATCACCTGACCGGCTTCGGCCTTGCGATCTTTATGGCCGCGAACTGAGCCCAATTCTCTCCGTCATTCCGGGG
The DNA here is from genome assembly GCF_059512365.1 of Bradyrhizobium sp. Ses1. Taxonomy (NCBI): domain Bacteria; kingdom Pseudomonadati; phylum Pseudomonadota; class Alphaproteobacteria; order Hyphomicrobiales; family Nitrobacteraceae; genus Bradyrhizobium; species Bradyrhizobium sp. Ses1. Next base: position 62,422 of record NZ_JCAMOQ010000012.1, on the reverse strand, counting down.
CGGGCTCTGCGCGAGAATCCACTACGCCGCACGCGCAGGCCGAGAAATGGATTCCGGGCTCGATGCTTCGCATCGCCCCGGAATGACAGGCGCGTTTCTGAGTCGCTCAAAAATCGCAATCGCCCCGGATGACTACTGGCACCCGTGGTTAACCCTTCGTTAGAGAATTGCACGGCATCTTCCGGACCAGGGAGAACTGCAATGTTTTCAAGCCGCAACGCCTTCGAGAACGACGTTTGCCCGGTCCGCGAGGAGCTGCTCGGACAGATGTACCGCGCCAATCCTGCCGGCCTCCAGGCCCTCGTCGAAAGCGTCTCGTCCGATGTCCGGGCCATGCTGGCGCTGTTCTGCTATCGCCGCCATCATCTGCATTCGCTGGCAGTGGCGATCGCCGCAAGCTGCAGCGAACGCGAGCTCGCTTATTTCGGCGGCCACGTCGGCAACAACCTTTATAAACTGTCCCGCCAGCCGGCCCGCTCGGCAGCGCCCTCGCATGGCGGCCGCAAGCCGATCACGCTGTCGACCAAGCCGCTCGCGACCTTCGCGCCGATCGTCGACGATCTCGACGAGGAAGAGGTTGCGCAGAGTGTGACTGCCTAGGCCCTATACGGGACCACGAACTCTCCCTCATCCCGGGGAGCCGCAAAGCGGCGTCTCGAGGGATGGGCCGCGGGCGAGATCGAGGCCTCATGGTTCGAGACGCGCGAAGACGCGCTCCTCACCGTGAGGGACTCCTGCCCCATCCGGGCTACGATTCAACTGCCAACACCGGAAGTCCGTGCCGGCGTCGCGCCATCGCGCATTCGGCATCGCCGGGCATGCAGGTGCGGCAGACCTCGGGCCGTATCGCATAGATCGCGCAGCTCGTGGCCACGCCGATCTTGCCCGACAGCGCCGAGCAGCGGTCGCCGTCGCAGCGCATGCCGGATTGCCTTGCATTGACGTATTGCTGCGGGATCAGGTCGAGCTCCGCGTCGTCCTCGGTGGTGAAGCGGGGCCAGTTCTCCGAGTAGAAGCAGCACGCGCCGCAACCCTGGCAGGGATTCTCGGTCGCATTTTCGATCGCCATCAGATGTCCTTCGGCGCTTCCCAGACCAGGCTGCGGCGCCAGCGCGCTCGCAACAGGTCGCGCCTTTCAGGGTATTTCTCGTCATGATAGACCGCGCCCTGCACGCGGTCGGTGCGGAAACTGCGGAAATCCTTCCTCAGCTCGCACCATGCCGCCAGGATGCGCACCGCTTCATGATAGCCGACCGCGATCGGCCAGATCGTGCGTTCGGTATCGCGGCCATGTTCGTCGCGATAATTGAGCGTGATCTTCTTGCCGTCGTGGATCTGCGAGCGTGTCCGCACCATGTCGATGCGGTCGGGTTCCTGGTTCCGCGCCCAGCGGGCGCGGCTTGCGGGTTCGAGTACGAACGGCCGCAACCGTTCCGGCACCGTATCGGCGATCTTGGCCATCAAATCCTGCGCGGCGCGCGCCAGCGCCGGATCGGCGTGGCCCGTGACCCAGCTCGCGCCGAGCACGCAGGCCTCGATCTCGTCGGGTGTCAGCATCAAGGGCGGCAGGTCAAATCCCTTTTCCAGGATATAGCCCATGCCGGCTTCGCCGCGAATCGGCACGCGCTGCTCGATCAGGGTCGCGATGTCGCGATAGATCGTGCGCTTGGATGTCTCGAGCTCGGCGGCGATCGCATCCGCGGTCAGCGGTTTGCGGGTGCGCCGAAGCACCTGGATGATCTGAAACAGCCGGTCGGCGCGTCTCATGGCAGCTCTCTTTGGTCGGTCTCTTTGGCTGGTCTCTTGGCTAGTCAGTTCCAGGCCGTCGATTTTCCCGATGTCGGCCTCGCCGCTGCTGACAGGATGTTGGCAGCAGGGGGTGGTTATAACGGGACAACATCTCAACTGAAGGGAATTTGTCCATGCTGAATCGTCTTGATGCGGGTGGCCTCGATAGCCGTCTTGAAAGGTTCAGGCGAGCCCAAACCTTTGCGTTGGAACAGCTCGTCACGATCCACACCGTCTCCTCCGATCTCCGTTGGGCGCTGATCGAACTGGCCCTGCGTTCGATCGCGGCCCTGTTCACGGCCATCGGAAAGCATCTGGTTTTCCGGGGCCGCCGCCTCGTGAAACGGGTTCGTTTGGCGACCCATTTTACCCCTGCTGACACCATGGTGGCAGCAGGGGGCCGCTAGGCTCGGCATCGTTTTTTGGAAATTGGGAGGCTTCATATGATCATTCTCCATGGCTTCGGTCCGGGGTTCGGCTTGCCGGAAATCAGCCCGTTCGTGACCAAGACCGAGGTCCAATTGAAAATGGCCGGGCTTGCCTATTGCAAGGAGAAGGCGATGCCGCCGAGTTCGCCCAAGGGGCAGTTGCCCTATATCCGTGACGAAGCGGAGACCATCGCCGATTCCACTTTCATCCGCGCGCATATCGAAGGCAAATACGGCTTCGACTTCGATGCGCCCTTGAGCTTGCAGGCGCGCGCGCAGGCCTGGGCCTTCGAACGGATGATCGAGCACCATGTCTATTGGGCCCTGGTCGGCGCACGCTGGGTCGATGAAACTAATTTTGCCAAGGGGCCGTCGCATTTCTTCGATGGCGCGCCGGAACACATGCGCGAGAAACTACGCGAGGATGCTCAATTTCGTGTCGCCGAGAATTATCTTCTGTCTGGCCTTGGCCGCCATGCGCCCGACGACGACATCGACCTCGCCATCCGATCGCTGTTCGCGCTTTCCGTGCAGCTCGGCGACAAGCCGTATTTGATGGGCGATACGCCGTGCGGCACGGATGCCACCGCGTTCGGGGCGCTTGCGGGAATCCTGACCCCGTTCTTCGATTCACCGCTACGCGCGCGGACCGAGAAGTTCAGCAATCTCACCGACTATGTCGACCGGATGATGGGGCAATATTATCCAGAGTTCGCTTGGTCGCCCGTGCGCGAAGCGGCCTAAGATCAGTTCGCCTAAGATGATGTCACAGGCTGCGGCTGGCGCTTCAATGCAGCCAGCTCCGTCTCGAGTTCGACGATGCGTGCGTCGCGTGCGGCCAGCACCGCAGCGACATCGGCGGCATCGAATTTCTGCGGGATGTGTTGCGGACAGTTGGTGTCCCAGGCCGATATCTTGAACAGGATCACCTGCTCGGGACGCGCTCTGTAACCCTTGGGCATCAGCGATTGCGTCAGCGCCGGGTCGTCGTCGACCACGCGCGCTTCTCCCCAGAGCTTGACGCGTCTGCGATGTGCGTAATCCATCACGAAAATATACGCCTTCGGATTTTCCGACAAATTGCCTTGGGTGATGTACTGCCGGTTGCCGCTGAAGTCGGCGAACGCGATGGTGCTTGCGTCCAGGATCTTGATGAATCCCTTCGGTCCGCCGCGGTGCTGGATATAGGGCTGGCCGCCGGCAGACGCGGTCGCGAAATAAAAGCTGTTGGTGTTGGCCAGCAAGGCTGCCAAATTCTCGTCGATCTCGGTGCGCCAGCCGCGCCGTTCGGCCTGAGCATAGGCCTCGCGCGAGCCTTTGCGCGCCTGGATCGCCTTCACCGCCGGCGTGAAGGCGACGTCGCTCGGATAGACCTGAGTGTCTGACATTCGAGCCTCCTGGGTGTAGCGCCAAAGCATCGTTCACCGTCCGAGATGGGATCTTTCTACGAATTGAACAATCAAGGAGATTGACACTTCACTGTTGCGGCTTATGCAATAATGCGATGGACCGCATTGATGCCATGCAGGCCTTCGTCGCCGTGGCCGATCTGCAGGGGTTTGCGCCTGCGGCTCGAAAGCTCCGGCTGTCGCCGTCGGCCGTGACCCGGCTGATCGCGGCGCTGGAGGAGCGGCTTGGTGCGCGGCTGTTGCAGCGGACCACGCGATCCGTGACCCTGACCGATGCCGGCTCGCGCTATCTGGAACGCGCCCGCGGCATCCTTGCCGATCTCGAAGAGGCCGAGGAGGCCGTCGAGGGCGAGCGCACGCGCCCGGCCGGGCGATTGGTGATCTCGGCGCCGGTCGGTTTCGGCCGCCTGCATGTCAGTCCCATGGTGACGGCCTACCTGAAGCGTTATCCCGACGTCGGCGCGGACCTCAGGCTCTCCGACCGCATGATCAACCTGGTGGAGGAGGGCGTCGATCTTGCGGTCAGGATTGGACACCTGCCGGATTCGACACTCGTTGCTCGCCATGTCGGCGAGATGCGGCGCATCGTGGTGGCGTCGAAGCAATATCTGAGCGCCCGCGGCGAGCCGAAGCGGCCCGCGGATATCGCTGCGCATGACACCATTCAGTTCGGCGCCATGTCGGCGGCGCCGGATTGGCGCTTCGTCGAGGAAGGGCAGGAGGTCCGCGTCGCGCCGAGTCCGCGCTTCTCATCGAACAACGCCGATGCCGCGATTCAATACGCCGAAGCCGGCGGCGGGTTGACGCGGGTGCTCGCCTATCAGGCGGCTGCCTCGCTGAAGGCAGGGCGGCTCAGGATCGTGCTGGCGAAATTCGAGCAGCCGCCGCTGCCGATCCACATCGTCTATCCGACCTCGCGCCTACTCTCGGCCAAGGTGCGCACCTTCGTCGATCTGGTGACTGAGACCGCGGACTGGCGATTTGGCTAGCGCTCGTCTCACCATTCTCCGTCATGGCCGGGCTTGTCCCGGCCATCCACGTCTTTGTCGCCGCGCAGAAGATCGTGGATGCCCGGGTCAAGCCCGGGCATGACGGTGCAAGGTGCAATGGCGACCCGCGTCATCTGACATTGTCTTTCCTCGGCATCACCCGGAACGTCCCATTCGCGCGCGCAATGATGACGTCGTCCGCCTTCACCAGGCTCTGCGTGAAGCAGATCGTGCTCCCGGTCTTGATCACGTCGGTCTCGACCGCGAGCCATTGCCCGATCTCGGCAGTGCCAATGAAATCCACCGCAAGCGAGACCGTCACCAGCGAAGATGTCCAGCCCATCACTTGGGCGCAGCTATAGCCCATCGCGTTGTCGGCGAGTGCAGCGATCAATCCACCATGGATCAGACCGCGCGAGTTGGTGTGCGCCCTTGCGAGCCTGAGCCCCATGATCACTGCCCTGTCGGTGCGCTTCGAATAAAGCGGCTCCCAGGGATCGGTGAGCGGGCTCTTGCGGAAGTGAGGCTCAAAGCCTTCCGGAATGTCGGCAATGACGGAAGTATCGGTGCTCATGGTCGGCCCGTATGTCTGGTGATCTCGGCGCCATTGAACGCGATGTCGATGACAGCTTCACCGCATACAAAGTTTTAAACGGCATCTGCGCGGATGTTTGAAATGCTCCGTCGTCATTGCGAGCGAAGCGAAGCAATCCATTTCTCCCCGCGTGGGCGCATGGATTGCTTCGTCGCTACGCTCCTCGCAATGACGGCGTAGCCCGTAGGGTGGGCAAAGCGAAGCGTGCCCACCATCGCGAGCGGAGTGCTGATGGTGGGCACGCTTCGCTTTGCCCACCCTACAATTTTATAGCGGCAGGCCGACGTAATTCTCCGACAGCGACGTCGACGCCGCCTTGGAGCTGACGAGATAGTCCAGCTCGGCGAGCTGGATACGTGCACCGAATTCGCCCTGATCGGGGAATTTGTGCAGCATCGAGGTCATCCACCAGGAGAAGCGCACCGCTTTCCAGACCCGCGCCAGCGCTCTGGCGGAATAGCCATCGATGCCAGCGGAAGATCTCTCGTCGTAATATTCACGTAAGCCTTGCGACAGGTAGTGCACGTCGCTGGCGGCGAGGTTCAGTCCCTTGGCGCCGGTCGGCGGCACGATATGCGAGGCGTCGCCGGCCAGGAACATCCGGCCGAAGCGCATCGGCTCGGCGACGAAGCTGCGCAGCGGCGCGATGCTCTTTTCGATCGAGGGGCCGGTGACGAGTTCGTCCGCCGCCTTCTGGTCGAGCCGCCGCTTCAGCTCGTCCCAGAACCGCTCGTCGGACCATTGGTCGATATGGTCGTCGAGCGGACACTGCACGTAATAGCGGCTGCGGTGCATCGAGCGCATCGTGCACAGCGCAAAGCCGCGGTCATGGTTGTTGTAGATCAGCTCATGCGAGACCGGAGGAGTCTCCGAGAGGATGCCGAGCCAGCCGAACGGATACACCCGCTCATAGGTCTTGATGGCGGAAGCCGGCACGCTGGCGCGGCTGACGCCGTGGAAACCGTCGCAGCCCGCGATGAAGTCGCAGATGATCTCGCCTGCTTTGCCATCCTTCACGTAAGAGACGCGCGGATGGTCGGTGTCGAAATCATGCGGCTGGACATCGGCGGCCTGATAGATGGTGGTGAGCCCGGCCTTCTGCCGCGCGTTCATCAGGTCGAGCGTCACCTCGGTCTGTCCGTAGATCATGACCGTCTTGCCGGTCGCCGCGTGCATGTCGATGCGATGCCGGTCGCCGCCGAAGGCGAGTTCCAATCCGTGATGAATCAGCCCCTCGCGATGGGCGCGCTCGCCTGCGCCGACTTGGTCGAGCAGGCCGACCGTGCCCTCTTCCAGCAAGCCGGCGCGGATCCGTCCCAGCACATAGTCCGGCGTCTGCCGTTCCAGGATCACATTGTCGATGCCATGGGCGTGAAGTAGTTGCCCAAGCAACAATCCTGCCGGACCTGCGCCTATAATTGCTACCTTTGACCGCAATTTTTGCTCCTCCCGATACCGTAGGCCACAGCTTATACCCGCTGGCCGGCCGCTGTCGTCAGCTTGCAATGGTGATTATATCATATAACAATAATCGCAAAGGGCCACCAAAGGCCCGCAAAGAGGGAGAGGATGCCGATGAGGAAGACGGTTCTGGCGTTGCTGCTGGCCGCCAGCGTGACGCCTGCGTTCGGGCAGGAGAAGACGTTCGACCTGAAGATCTCGCATTGGGTGCCAGCCTCCCATCCGCTGCAAAAGTCGCTGGAGGACTGGGCCGCGGCGGTGGAAAAGGATTCCGGCGGCACCATCAAGGGCAAGGTGTTCCCGGCCCAGCAGCTCGGCAAGGCCTTCGACCATTACGACATGGCGCGCGACGGCATCGCCGATGTCACCTATGTCAATCCAGGCTACCAGCCCGGCCGCTTCCCGATCGTCGGCGCCGGCGAATTGCCGTTCCTGATCTCGGACGCCAAGGGCGGCTCGATGGGACTGGATGCCTGGTACCGCAAATATGCCGAGAAGGAGATGAAGGACGTCAAATATTGTCTGGCCTTCGTCCATTCGCCGTCTTCGTTCCATTCTCGCACCAAGAAGATCGTCGTGCCCGAGGACGTCAAAGGCCTGAAGATCCGGCCTGCGCACGCCACCATGGCCAATTTCGTCACCTCGCTCGGTGGCACCAATGTGCAGTCCTCAGCGCCTGAAGTGCGCGACATCATCGAGCGCGGCGTTGCCGACGGCGTCACCTTTCCCTGGGGCTCGCTGGTGTTGTTCGGCATCGACAAGGTGACGAAGTACGACATGGAGGCGCCGCTCTATGTCACGACCTTCGTCTTCGTCATCAACAAGGACAAGTACAACGCGATGTCCGACCGCCAGAAGGCCGCCATCGACAAGAATTGCTCGACCGAGATGGCGGGCATGGTCGGCGAGCACTGGGGTAAGTTCGAGGACGCTGGCATCGACAAGGTAAAGGCCGAGTCCGGCCACGAGGTCTACAAGCTGACGCCGGAACAGACCGCGCTGTGGAAGAAGGCGGCCGAGCCACTGGTCAAGACCTGGGCCGACGGCGTCAAGAAGGCCGGCGTCGATGCGGACGCTGCGATGGCCGACCTGAAGGCGTCACTCGCGAAGTACAACGCGCTCGCGCAGTAGTGCCTCATGAATCCGATGAGATCGGATTGTGCTGGTGCTGCATCGGCGGTGCCCACCTCTCCCCTGGGAGAGGTGGGATCGCATCGCAGATGCGATCCGGGTGAGGGGTTCCGCTCCCTCGTGGGACCTGATCCCCTCACCCGGCGCTTCGCGCCGACCTCTCCCCGATGGGGAGAGGTGAACCATGCTGCGAGACGGCCTCGATCAAGTGATCGTACGCAATAGGACACCGAGCACATGAAACGCGCTTACATGGACCGTTTCATCGACACGATCGAATGGATCGCGGCCGGATTCGTCGGCATCGTCGCCGCCAATATCTTCCTTGCGGTGCTCCTGCGAAATACGCTGAACTACTCGATTCCGGATTCCTTCGACATCGGGCGGATGCTGCTCGGCATCCTCATTTTCTGGGGCATCGCCGCGACGTCCTATCGCGGCACCCACATCACCGTCGACCTGGTCTGGGCCAATGTCGGGCCGAGATACCAGCGCGTCATCGACGTGTTCGCGACGCTGGTGCTGCTGTTCGTGGTCTCCGTGCAGACCTGGACGTTGTTCGACAAGGTGCGCGGCACCTACAACGACAATGTCCTGACCTTCGACCTGCACATGCCGACTTGGCCGTTCTTTGCGCTCGCCTGGATCGGCGACGTCTCTGCCGTGCTCCTGATCGCGATCCGCACTTACAGATTGATCTTCCACCCCGAGGAGATGCACGATCCCAAGATCAAGGCGACGGAGTAAGCGCCGATGAGTACCGACGCCGTCGCCATCATCGGCTTTGTCGCGCTGTTCGCGCTGATGCTGCTCCGCGTGCCCGTGGGCATGGCGATGGGCCTCGTCGGCGTCTGCGGTTTCAGCTATCTGGTCGGCGCCACGCCGGCGCTGAAACTGGTCGGCCAGACCTCGATGCGCACGGTGACCGACTACACTTTCGGCGTGATCCCGATGTTCCTCCTGATGGGGACCTTCGTCAGCAATTCCGGCATGAGCCGCGAATTGTTCCGAGCCGCCAATGGCTTTGTCGGCCATCTTCGCGGCGGGCTCGGCATCGCCACCGTCGCCGCTTGCGGCGGCTTCGCCGCGATCTGCGGCTCCTCGGTCGCGACCGCCGCGACGTTCTCGGCCGTGGCCTATCCGGAGATGCGCCGCTTCGGCTATCCGCAATCCTTTGCCACCGGCGTGATCGCGGCGGGCGGCACGCTCGGTGCGATGCTGCCGCCGTCGACCGTGCTCGCGGTCTACGGCATCATCACTGAGCAGGACATCGGTAAACTCTTCATCGCCGGCATTATCCCGGGCCTGCTCGCGATGACCATGTATATGATTACCATCGCGTTGATCGGCTACATCAGGCCCGGCTTCCTGCCGACGGGGAAGCGGATTTCCTGGCGCGAGCGCTTTGCCGGCCTGCGCGACATCTGGGCGCCGGTGCTGCTCTTCATCTTTGTCATCGGCGGCCTCTACGGCCTGCTATTCCTGCCGCGCTTCACGCCGACGGAAGCCGGTGGGGTCGGCGCCACCGGCGCATTCCTGATCGGCATTCTCACCGGACGGTTGGACAAGGAGAAGATCCTCAATTCGCTGCTGCAGGCGACGCGCACCGCGGCCGCCGTGTTCACCGTGCTGATCGGCGCGCTGATCTTCGGCTATTTCCTGACGGTGACGCAGACCCCGCAAAAGGTCACCGAATTCCTCACCGGCCTCGGGCTCGGCAGCTACGGCATCCTCGCCGTCATCATGGTGATGTATCTCGTGCTCGGCTGCCTGATGGACGCCATGGCGATGATCATCCTGACCGTGCCGATCATCTTCCCGGTGATCATGCATCTCGGCTTCGATCCGATCTGGTTCGGCGTCATCATCGTGATGACCGTCGAGCTCGGCCTGATCCATCCGCCTGTCGGCATGAACGTGTTCGTGATCAAGAGCGTGGTGAAGGACGTGTCTTTCTCCACGATCTTCAAGGGCGTGATCCCCTTCGTCGTCACCGACCTGATCCGGCTCGTGATCCTGATCGCCTTCCCGCTGCTCGCCACGTGGTTGCCGCAGCGGATGATGGCGAATTAGCGATCTCTCCATTCGTCATGGCCGGGCTTGTCCCGGCCATCCACGTTCTTCGTTGTCGCCAAACGTGGATGCCCGGGACATCTGCGCGAAGACGCGCTTCGCGCTTTTGCCCGGGCATGACGGAGAATGTGGCGCTGGCGGTGAACGACCCATCACTCCTCCTCATCACTCGCCAGCACACCCTTCACCGCCCTCGCCCAACCCGCCAGCTTCCGCTCGCGCGTGGCCTGGCTCATCGCGGGCTTGAAGCGGTGCTCTAGCCGCCAGTTGTCGGCGAATTTCGTCGGCTCGGGATAGACGCCAGCCTGCAGGCCCGCGAGATAGGCGGCCCCTAACGCCGTGGTCTCCTGGATCATCGGGCGGTCGACCGGGGCGTCGAGCAGATCGGCCAATCGCTGCATGGTCCAGTCGGACGCGGTCATGCCGCCGTCGACGCGGAGCACGATGTTGGCCGCCGTCGAATCCGGCCAGTCGGCGCGCATCGCCGCCCAGAGATCGTAGGTCTGGTAGCAGACGCTCTCCAGCGCGGCGTGGGCGAGCTCCGCCGGGCCGGTGTTCCGGGTGAGGCCGAACAGCGCGCCGCGCACGCGTGGATTCCAGTAGGGCGCGCCCATGCCGACAAAGGCCGGCACCAGATAGACGCTCTGCATCGAGTCGGATTTGTCGGCGAGCGGCCCGGTCTCGGCGGCCTGCTTGATGATACCGAGCCCGTCGCGCAGCCATTGCACTGCGCTTCCGGCGACGAAGATCGAGCCTTCCAGCGCGTAGGTGCGCTTTCCGCCGAGCTGGTAGGCGATCGTGGTCAGCAGCTTGTTCTTCGATTTGACCGGCGTGGTGCCGGTGTTGAGCAGCGCAAAGCAGCCGGTGCCATAGGTCGACTTGATCATGCCGGGTTCGAAACAGGCCTGCCCGATGGTCGCAGCTTGCTGGTCGCCGGCGATGCCTGCGATGGCGATGCTGCCGCCGAACAGGTCGGGCACGCTGTCGCCGAATTTCGCCGACGAGTCCTTCACCTCTGGCAGCATCGAGCGGGGCACGCCGAGGATTTTCAAGAGCTCGTCGTCCCATTCGCCGGTGTGGATGTTGAACAGCAGGGTGCGCGAGGCGTTGGTGGCGTCGGTTGCGTGCACCTTGCCGCCGGTGAGCCGCCAGAGCAGATAGCAATCGACGGTGCCGAACAGCAGCTCGCCGCGCTCGGCACGCTCTCGCGCGCCGGGCACGCCGTCGAGGATCCAGGCGACTTTTGTCCCCGAGAAATAAGGGTCGATGATCAATCCGGTCTTGGCCGAGATCACCGGCTCATGGCCATCTGCTTTCAATCGGGCGCAGAAATCCGCGGTGCGACGGTCCTGCCAGACGATGGCGCGGTGCACGGCCTGGCCTGTCGCGCGGTCCCATACGACAGTGGTCTCGCGCTGGTTGGTAATGCCGATCGCGGCGATGTCTCTCGCTTTGAGACCGGCCTTCTCCAGCGCATTGCGGCAGGTGGCGATGGTCGAGGTCCAGATGTCCTCCGGCTCATGCTCGACCCAGCCGGAGGCCGGGAAATGCTGCGGGAACTCCTGCTGCGCCACTGACGCGATGGAAATATCGCTGCGGAAGACAATGGCGCGCGAGGACGTGGTGCCCTGATCGATGGCCAGCACAAAGGACATGGCGCTCCTTCCCAGAGGTGATGGTTTGCGCCAAGGGAGCGGATTGGCGCGGGAAGGTCAATATGCCGCCGGCTCGACCTCGCCCCGCTCTCGCGGGGAGAGGTCGGCGCGCAGCGCCGGGTGAGGGGGACGCGCCGCATTCACGGTGTTCAGAATTTGTGGAGGCAGCCCCTCACCCCAACCCTCTCCCCGTGAAGAACGGGGAGAGGGAGACGAAGCTACACCGCTGCCGTGGTGACGCCGCCGTCGATGACAATGGTCTGGCCGGTCATGAAGGTGGAGGCGTCGGAGGCGAGGTAGGCGACCGCGCCGGCGATCTCGTCGGGCTCGCCGATGCGACGGAGCGGGGTGGTGGCGGTGCGCCGTTTCAAAAGCTCGGCGTCTTCCCAGAGCGCGCGGGCGAAATCGGTCTTGACCAGCCCCGGCGCGACGCAATTGACGCGCACGCCTTTCGGTCCCCATTCGCCGGCGAGGCTGCGGCAGAGCGCGAAGTCGGCCGCCTTCGAGATGCCGTAGGCGCCGATCACGGTCGAGCCGCGCAATCCGCCAATGGACGAGATGATTACGACCGAGCCATTGCCGCGCTCGGCCATCTGCGGGATTGCCAGCGCGCAGAGCCAGATGTTGCTCTTGACGTTGGAGCCCATGATCTTGTCGAACGCCTCGTCCTTGATGTCGAGCAGCGGTCCGTAATACGGGTTCACCGCGGCGTTGCAGACCAGGATGTCGATCTTGCCGTAATGTTTGGTTGCGCCGGAGATCAGCGCTTCCACTTCCTCGCGGCGCGAGATGTTGCAGGGGATCACATGCGCATCGCCGCCGTTACTGTTGATGCCGTCGGCCACTTCCTGGCAGGCGTCGGCCTTGCGCGAGGAGATCACCACCTTGGCGCCGAGCTTTGCCAGCAGTTCGGCGGAGGCGCGGCCGATGCCGCGGCTCGAGCCCGTGATGACTGCGACCTTTCCAGTGAGATCGAATGGGGTGTTCTTCATTGTTATGCTATTCCCTCCTCTTGTTCGCATTTTTCCACACCGTCATGGCCGGGCTTGACCCGGCCATCCACGCTCTTCCTTCGCCGCCAAGACGTGGATGCCCGGGACAAGCCCGGGCATGACGACCATTATGCGGCTTACGGGCTCGCAATGGCGAGCAGCTAGATCAACCCGCCCGCGTCTGCGACGCGGCGCAGGTGATACTCGGTGTCGCCAAAGGTGTTCTCGATCATGGTCAGGCGCTTGAAGTAGTGGCCGATCTTGGCCTCCATCGTCATGCCGATGCCGCCATGGAGCTGGATCGACTGCTGGCCGACGAACTTCAGCGACTTGCCGATCTGCACCTTGGCCGCCGCGATCGCGCTCGCGCGCTCCTTGGCATCCTCGAAGTCGCCAGCCATGGTCGCGAACATCGACATCGAGCGGGCCTGCTCGGCCGCGACGAACATGTCGGAGGCGCGGTGCTGCAGGCTCTGGAACGAACCGATCGCGACGCCGAACTGCTTGCGCGTCTTGATGTACTCGACGGTCTCCTTGAGCGATTCATCCATCGCGCCGACCGCCTCTGCGCACAGCGCGATGCGGGCTTCGTCGACCACGCGCTCGATCAGATCAAGCGCATCCTCGGGATTGCCGATCGCGGCATCGCTGCCGACTTCGACGCCGGTGAAGCTGATGTCGGCGGCGTGCAGGCCGTCCTGGGTCGGATAGCCCTTCTTGCTGATGCCCTTGGCATTGGAGGGCACCAGGAACACGCCGATGCCGTTTCTGTCGCGCCGCTCGCCCTTGGTGCGCGCGGTCACGATCAGCGTGTCGGCGTTCTCGCCATTGAGGACGACGAACTTCTCGCCGTCGATGACCCAGCCGGCGCCCTTCTTCTTCGCGGTCGTGGTGACGTCGAACAGGTCGTAACGCGAGTTCTTCTCGAGCTGCGCGAATGCGAGCGTCTTGCTGCCGTCGATGATGCCGGGAATGTGCGCGGCCTTCTGCTCGGCCGAGCCGCCATGGCGCAGGAAGCCGCCGCCGATCACCACGGTCGCCAGATAAGGCTCGAGCACGAGCGCTTTGCCGAGCGCTTCCATCACGATCATGGTCTCGACCCCGCCGGCGCCGAACCCGCCGTCGGCCTCAGTGAAGGGCAGGCCGAGCAGGCCCTGCTCGGCGAGCTTGCTCCAGACGGCTTTGCTCCAGCCGCCCTTCTCCTGCATGTATTTCTTGCGCTGCTCGAAATCGTAGGAATCCGTCAGCAGGCCGTCGATGCTTTCCTTGAGAAGCCGCTGCTCCTCGGACAAATCAAAATCCATGTTCTTGCTCTCTCAGGATTATCGGAAACTCTTCGTCATGCCCGGGCTTGTCCCGGGCATCCACGCCCTTGCTCTGTCTGCACCACCACGTGGATGGCCGGGTCAAGCCCGGCCATGACGCCAGTGTGTGTGACGGCAAGAGCCGTCAACTCAAAGCCCCAGCACCGCCTTGGCGATGATGTTGCGCTGGATCTCGTTGGAGCCGCCGTAGATCGAGACCTTGCGATTGTTGAAGTAGCTCGGCGCGATCTGGGCGGTCCAATCCATGGCCTCGTTCGAGCCGTCGTCGCCATGCACGTCATAGGGCGCGGCAAACGGGCCGATCACTTCCATCAGAAGTTCCGTCGTGGTTTGCTGGATCTCCGAGCCCTTGATCTTGAGCACCGACGAAGCCGGGTTGGGCTTGCCCTTGCCATGCTTGCCTTCGTCGGCGACGACGCGAAGCTGCGTCAGTTCCAGGGCCTTCAGCTCGATCTCGCAGGCTGACAGTCTCTCGCGGAACGCGGGATCCTGGATCACCGGCCGGCCGCCGGATTCGACCTTGGAGGCGAGCTCCTTGATGCGGCGCAGCCGCTCCTTGGAGACGCCGACCCGCGCAATGCCGGTGCGCTCGTTGCCGAGCAGGAACTTGGCGTAGTCCCAGCCCTTGTTCTCCTCGCCGATCAGGTTCTCGATCGGGACCTCGACATTGTCGAAGAACACTTCGTTGACCTCACGGCCGCCGTCGATGGTCTGGATCGGCCGAACGGTGACCCCCTTCGACTTCATGCTGAACACGATGAAGGAGATGCCCATCTGCTTCTTGGCACTGGGATCGGTGCGGCACAGGCAGAAGATCATGTCGGCATGCTGCGCCAGCGTGGTCCAGGTCTTCTGGCCGTTGATGATCCACTTGTCGCCCTTGCGCTCGGCCTTGGTGCGGAGCGAGGCGAGGTCCGAACCCGAGCCCGGCTCCGAGAAGCCCTGGCACCACCAGTCGTCGACATTGGCGATGCGCGGCAAATACTGCTTCTTCTGCGCCTCGTTGCCGAAGGTGTAGATGACCGGGCCGACCATGCTGACCCCGAAGGCGAGCGGCTGCGGCGCCGGATAGGACTGCAGTTCCTCGTTGAAGATGTAGTGCTGCACGGACGTCCAGCCGGTGCCGCCATATTCCTTCGGCCAGTGCGACACGCCCCAGCCCTTCTTGTTCAGGATGCGCCACCAGGTGACCATCTCATCCTTGGAGAGATGGCGGCCCTCCTGCATCTTCCTCCGCGTGTCCGGCGGCACATTGTCCCTGAAGAACGCCCGCACTTCCTCGCGAAACGCCACTTCTTCCTTGGTGAAAGCGAGATCCATCGGATCCTCCTTGTGAGCAAATGAACTATTTCTGCTTTGTGTTTCTCGTTCGTCGTCCCCGCGAAGGCGGGGACCCATAACCCCCGGCCTTCGTAGTGGACTTAAGCTATCTACCAGCGAGGCCCCAAAGCGAGATCACGCGGTATGGGTCCCGGCCTTCGCCGGGACGACAGGACTAGTGCACCACCTCGAACAAACCGGCCGCCCCCATGCCGCCGCCGACGCACATGGTGACGACCGCATATTTTGCCTTGCGGCGGCGGCCTTCGATCAGGGCGTGGCCGGTGAGCCGTGCGCCCGACATGCCGTAGGGATGGCCGACCGCGATCGCGCCGCCATTGACGTTGAGCTTATCGGGATCGATGCCGAGCTTGTCGCGGCAATAGAGCACCTGCACCGCGAAGGCCTCGTTGAGCTCCCAGAGGTCGATGTCCTCGACCTTCAGGCCATGGCGCTTGAGCAGGCGCGGCACGGCGAAGACCGGCCCGATTCCCATCTCGTCGGGCTCGCAGCCGGCGGAAACGAAACCGCGGAAGATGCCGAGCGGTTTCAAGCCACGCTTGGCCGCTTCCTTGTCGCTCATGATAACCGTCGCGCTGGCGCCATCGGAAAGCTGGCTGGCATTGCCGGCGGTGATGGTAAAACCTTCGCCGCGCACCGGCTTCAGGCCGGCAAGGCCTTCGGCCGTGGTGTCGGGCCGCGGGCCCTCATCCTGCGACAGCGTCACCTCCTTGAACGAGACCGCGCCGGTCGCCTTGTCGGTCACCGCCATCTGGGTGGTGATCGGCGCCAGCTCGTCCTTGAACTTGCCGCCCTGCTGGGCGGCCGCGGTGCGGCGCTGGCTCTCGAGCGAATATTCGTCCTGCTTTTCGCGTGAGATGTTGTAGCGCTTGGCGACCACTTCGGCGGTGTCGATCATGGGCATGTAGACCTCGCCCTTGATCTTCAACAGCGCCGGGTCCTGGGCGTGAAACGTATTGATCTTGTCGTTCTGCACCAGGCTGATCGATTCACCGCCGCCGCCGACCGCGATCTCGACGCCGTCGAACAGCACCGAGCGCGCGGCAAGCGCAATCGCCTGCAGGCCCGAGGCGCATTGCCGGTCGATGGTGGTGCCGGCGACGGTCACGGGAAGGCCGGCGCGGAGCAGCGCCTTGCGCGCGATGTTGCCGCCGGTTGAGCCCTGCTGCAGGGCGGCGCCCATCACGACGTCCTCGATCTCCTTTGGATCGACCTTGGCGCGGGCGACCGCTTCGCCGATGGCGTGTCCGAGCAGGGTCGCGCCTTCGGTGACGTTGAGCGCACCGCGATAGGCCTTGCCGATCGGCGTGCGGGCGGTAGAGACGATAACGGCGTCGGTCATGAACGACCTCCTGTTGCGTTTTCTGGTTGTTGTTTCGCAGCGCCAGCCGGGGCGGCCCGCTGCTGGCGCAATTCGTGGCGGGAAAGTTTTCCGACCGACGTTCGCGGCAATTCCTCGACGAATTCGAGTGCGGCCGGCAGTTCATGCTTGCCGAGCTTGCCGGTGAGAAAGACGCGCAGATCGTCGATCGTGAACGGCGCCGCGCCATCGCGCAGCTTGATGAAGGCTTTCGCAGCCTCGCCACGGTAGTCGTCGGGGATGCCGATCACGATCACTTCGTGCACTGACGGATGCGTATAGATCGCCTGCTCGATCATCTGCGGATAGACGTTGAAGCCGCCGGAGATGATCATGTCCTTCTTGCGGTCGACCAGATAGAAATAGCCGTCCGCGTCCATGTAGCCGATGTCGCCGGTGAGGAAGCGGTCGCCGACAAACGCTTCGGCGGTTTCCTTGGGCCGGTTCCAGTAACCCTTTGTCACATTCGGGCCGCGAATGCGGATTTCGCCGACTTCGCCGACGGGCAGGACCTGTTTGGGGTCATCCAGCGAGACCACGTCGAGCTCGATGCCCGGCAGCATCAGGCCGATCGAGCCGGGCTTGTCCGGCCCTTCCTTGACGTGGCCGGTGCCCGGCGAGCAGGTCTCGGTCATGCCCCAGCCGCTGCGCAGCTTCATGCCGACCCGGCGCTCGAAGATCTTGGCGACTTCCACCGGCAGCGGCGCGCCGCCGGAACCACAGCTCACCAGCGAGGACAGGTCGCGCTTGTCGAGATCGGGCAGGGCGGCGATTGCAATCCACATCGTGGGCACGCCCGGGAACACGGTGGCGCGCTTGACCTCGATGTCGCGCATCACGGCCTGGACGTCGAAGCGCTGGTGCAGCGAGATCAGATGGCCATGCCGGATCGAGGACAGCAGCACGACCGTCAGCGCGTAGATGTGGAACAGCGGCAGCACGCAGATCACGCGCTCGATCGCATCGCGCTCCGCGCGGGCAGCCTTGCCCCAGACCTCATAGATCGACACCGCGGCGGTCAGATTGCCGTGGCTCAGCATCGCGCCTTTCGGCAGGCCGGTGGTGCCGCCGGTATATTGCAGCAGCGCGACGTCGTCGGCGCTGACCTCAGGCCATCTGGCGGGTTTGGTCGCGCCGTCGACGAACTGGCGATAGGTGATGATGGCGGGATGGCCGGGCAACGCGGTCTGGGGCGTGCCGACCTTGCCCCAATGATCGTCCTCGCAGACGATCAGCCGGTCGAGCAGGCCCTTGTCGAGGAACTTCAGCGCGGTCGGCAGCAGCGCCGAGAGGTTGCTGGTGATGAGGATGCGCGCACCGGAATCCGAGAGCTTGTGCGAGAGCGCGATCTCGCCGTCGAGCGGCGAGAGATGTACGACGCGGGCACCCGCCTTCAGCGCGCCGAAGAAGTTGATGGGATGGTCGGGCGTGTTGCCGAGGAACAACGCCACCGAGGTGTCCCTGCCGTAGCCGGCCCGCAGGAACGCGGAAGCCGCGGTTTCGACCAGCGCTTCCAGCTCCGCATAGCTGATCGGCCGGTCGCGGAATTCGATCACCGTCCGCGGGCCGTAGGCCGCCGCGGCCGTGGAGAGCAAATCAGGCAACGTGCCGCGCGCGATCGGATCGTCCCAACGCACGCCCTTCGGATAAAACTGTTCGCCGGGATGAGTCATGATGCTCACTGGGCTGTCATTCCGGGGCGCGCGAAGCGCGAACCCGGAATCCATTGGGCCACATACTCGGGCGGAGAAATGGATTCCGGGCCTGCGCCTTGCGGCGCATCCCGGAATGACACGTAGCGGAAGCCGATCATCAAGCCGCCTTCGACGGCGCGGCGAGCGAGGCAAACGTCTTGCCTTCGTCGGCGAGGCGCTTGAGCAACGGCGCCGGTTCCAGCGAAGGATCGTTGGTCTCCTTGGCATAGAAGGAGAGGCGATCGGCGATGTGCTTCAGACCCACGGTGTCGGCCCAGAACATCGGGCCGCCGCGGTAGATCGGCCAGCCATAGCCATAGAGCCAGACCACGTCGATGTCGGAAGGCCGCGCCGCGATGCCTTCCTCCAGGATGCGCGCGCCCTCATTGATCATCGGGTACATCATGCGCTCGAGGATCTCGTCGTCGCTGACGACACGCTTCTTGCGGCCGAGGCGCGCCAGCGTCTCGTCGATCAGCTTCTCGACTTCCGGATCGGGCAGCGGCGCCCGCGAGCCCGCCTCATATTTGTAATAGCCCTTGCCGGTCTTCTGGCCGAAGCGGCCGGCTTCGCACAGCGCGTCGGCGATCTCCGACTTGATGCCGCGGTCCTTGCGCGAGCGCCAGCCGATGTCGAGGCCGGCGAGGTCGCCCATCGCGAACGGCCCCATCGGCATGCCGAATTTCGTAACGACAGCGTCGACCTGCTGCGGCAGCGCGCCCTCGAACAACAGCTTTTCCGCCTGCTTGCCGCGCTGGGCCAGCATGCGGTTGCCGACGAAGCCGTCGCAGACACCGACCACGGCCGGAACCTTGGCGATCTTGCGCGCAATCGAAACCGCCGTGACCAACGCGTCGGGCGCAGTCTTCTCGGCGCGCACGATCTCGCACAGCTTCATGACGTTGGCCGGCGAGAAGAAGTGCATGCCCAGCACGTCCTGCGGCCGTTTGGTCTCCTTGGCGATCTCGTCGATGTTCAGGTAGGACGTGTTGGAGGCCAGCACGGCGCCCGGCTTGGCATATTGATCGAGCTTGCCGAACACCTCCTTCTTGACCGCCATGGTCTCGAACACCGCCTCGATGACGAGGTCAGCATCCTTGACGTTTTCCAGGCCGACCACGCCTGATATCAGCGCCATCCGCTTGGCGGGTGCATCCGCCGGGATGCCGCCGCGGGCAGCGGTCGCTTCATAGTTCTTCTGCATCACGCCGAGGCCGCGCTTGAGCTGCTCTTCGCCGGTCTCGATCAGCGTCACGGGGATGCCGGCATTGGCAAACGACATCGCGATGCCGCCGCCCATGGTGCCGGCGCCGATGATGGCGACGCGCGCGACGTTGCGCGGCTTGGTGCCATCAGGCACGCCTGCGATCTTCGCGGCCTCGCGCTCGGCGAAGAAGGCGTAACGCTGCGCTTTGGACTGGTCGCTCGCGACCAGCTTCAGGAAGGTCTCGCGCTCCTTCTTCAGGCCTTCATCGAAGGGCAGGTCGATGGCGGCGCCGACCGCGTCGGCTGCAGCGAACGGCGCTTCCAGGCCGCGTGCGCGCTTGGTCAGCGCGGCGACCGCATTGGTGAAGATCGAACGGTCGGCCTTGGCCGCGGCGAGCTTGGAGTCGTCGTCGCGCAACTTGCGCAATGGGCGCTTCTCCGCCAGCACCTTGAGTGCGAAGGCTTCGCCGCCGGCGGCCGGTCCCTCGACGATCTCTTCGATCAAGCCGCTCTTGAGTGCTTCCGCGGCGCCGATCGGGTCGCCGCCGACGATCATCTTGACCGCAAGCTCCGGTCCGACCGCGCGCGGCAGGCGCTGGGTGCCGCCGGCGCCGGGCAGCAGGCCGAGCTTCACTTCAGGCAAGCCGAGCCGGGCATCCTTGGTTGCTACGCGATAGTGGCATGCCAGAGCGACTTCGAGGCCGCCGCCGAGTGCGGTGCCGTGGATCGCGGCAACGATCGGCTTCGGTGAATTCTCCATCGCCTCCAGCACCTCGTTGAGGCCGGGCGGCTTCGGCGGCTTGCCGAATTCGGTGATGTCGGCACCGGCGATGAAGGTGCGGCCGGCGCAGGTCAGCACGATCGCCTTCACTTCGGCATCGGCAATCGCGCTCTTGATGCATTCCAGGATGCCGCCGCGTACTGCGGCACTCAGCGCGTTGACCGGAGGATTGTTAACCGTGACGATGCCAATGATGTCATGCCGCTCGAGTTTTACGACTTCGCTCACGAGGCTCTCCTTGGATGCTGTGTTCTTTTGCGGTGTGTTCTTTTGCAAGGCGTTGTTGCGGTTCTTGCGTTTAGTAGCTAATTTCGCACTGCGAAATTAAATTCCACATCTTGACACGGAGGGTTATTTTGAAGCACGTCCCTTGTCAACGAGATCGACAAAGTGGCGGGGAATGAAACGTTCAGGAAAGAAGGCGGCGACCGACCGCAATTTTGTGGTCGCGCTTTCCCGTGGATTGGAAGTCCTGCGCGCATTCCGTCCCAATGACGGGCTTCTCGGCAATCAGGAGATTGCGGCCCGCACCAATTTGCCGAAGCCAACCGTTTCGCGGCTGACCTATACGTTGACCAAGCTTGGTTACCTTACACCCGTTCCGCGTTTCGAGAAGTACCAGCTCACGCCCTCTGCCATGGCGCTGGGTTATGCCGCGCTCGCCAATCTCGGTGTCCGGCATTTGTCCGAACCCTATCGCGAGGACGTGATGCGTGCGACCGGCGGTGCGGTCGCGGTCGGCGGGCGCGATCGGCTCAGCATGATCTATTTCGGGCAAAGCCGGAACGGACTGACGCTCGGCGTTCAGCTCGATGTCGGTTCGCGGATACCAATAGCGACCACCGCGATGGGACGCGCCTATATCTGGGCGCTGCCGGACGATGAGCGTACCGCTCTGCTGCGTGAGCTTCGCGACCACTATGGCAGCCGCTGGCCGAAGATGCGCGATGGCATCGAGCGTTCGGGTGAATTGGTAGCGAAGCGTGGCTTTGCAATTTCTGCTGGTGAATGGCAGGACGATGTTCACGCTGTCGGCGTGGCATTGCAGCTCAATGACGGAACCGGTCCGTATGCATTCAACTGCGGTGCGCCGGCATTCCGCTTTACGGAAGACCGGTTGCTCGACGATATTGGACCTCGCCTTGTCGCGATGGTAAGGAACATCGAGCAGGCGCTTGGTGGGGTAGCGCCGCAATCCAGAAAAGTTGAAAGCAAAAAGTCTAGATCAGGAGGGAAAGTTGCACGTGTGGCCGAGGGCATCTGACAGCCTTCTTCATCGCCGGCGCGATCGCTCGCGCGGCGCTCTCCGCCCTCTCAAGCGGGCGGGCGAGACGAGATGACGCAGGCACAACTCGCGCAGGGTCATGCGCCACTGCTGGCGGTTCGCGACGTCAGCGTCGTGTTCGGCGGCATCGTCGCGTTGAACGGCGTCTCCTTCGACATGCATCAGGGCCAGATCCTGGGACTGATCGGACCGAACGGCGCCGGCAAGACGACGCTCTTCAATTGCCTCTCCCGGCTCTATCAGCCGAGCTCCGGCGACATCCTGATGGAAGGCGCGAGCATCCTCAGCCGCCCGCCGCACAAGATTGCCGAGATCGGCATCGGTCGCACCTTCCAGAACGTCGCGCTGTTTCCCAATCTCTCGGTGCTCGACAATGTCCGCGTCGGCACCCACGCGCGCACCTCCAGCGACATCATCAGCGACTCGCTCAAGCTCGCCTGGATCAGGCGCAGCGAGGCTTCGGTCAACAAGAAGGTGCACGAGATCCTGGCCTATCTCGACCTCGAGGACGTCGCGCACAGCATCGTTTCGGGCCTGCCGTTCGGCACCCAGAAGCGCGTCGAACTGGCGCGCGCGCTCGCGGCCGATCCGAAGATCCTCTTGCTGGACGAGCCGGCCGGCGGCCTCAACCATGAAGAGGTCTATGTGCTCGGCGACCTCGTCCGCAAGATCCGCGACGAGCGCAAGATCACCGTGCTCCTGGTCGAGCACCACATGGGTATGGTGATGTCGACCGCCGACCATGTCGTCGCGCTCAATTTCGGCCGCAAGCTCGCCGAGGGAACCCCTAGCCAGGTCCAGGCCGATCCCGACGTCATCAAGGCCTATCTCGGGAGCAAGGACCAATGACGATGATGCTCAACGTCAAGGATCTGCGCGCCTATTACGGTCAGGTCCAGGCGCTTCACGGCCTCAGCTTTTCCCTTAACGAAGGCTCGCTCACCACGCTGCTCGGGGCCAACGGCGCCGGCAAGACCACCACGCTGCGGGCGATCTGCAACATGGTGCGCTCGACCGGCGCGATCGAATTCGAGGGCAAGCCGATCGGTAATCGTTCGACCGAGAACGTGGTCCGCCTCGGCATCGCCCATGTGCCGCAGGGCCGCGGCACCTTCACCAACATGACGGTGGAGGAGAACCTGCAGCTTGGCGCCATCACGCGCGGCGACAAGAAGAGCATCGTCGCCGACATCGAGCGCATGTACGACCACTTCCCGGTGCTCAAGCAGCGTCATACCCAGCAGGCCGGCACGCTGTCGGGCGGCGAGCAGCAGATGCTCGCGGTCGCGCGCGCGCTGATGCTGCGGCCGCGGCTGATGCTGCTGGACGAGCCGTCGTTCGGCCTGGCGCCGCTGGTGGTCCGCGACCTGTTTCGCATCCTCGGCAAGATCAACCGCGAGGACAAGGTCACCATCCTGGTGGTCGAGCAGAATGCGCAGCTCGCGCTCGAGCTCGCCGATCAGGCCTATGTGATTGAAACCGGACGCATCGTGATGTCCGGCAATGCCAAGGACGTCGCCAACAACGAAGACGTCCGTAAATCCTATCTGGGTTACTGAGGGAGCGAGGACCATGGAGCTTTTTGCCAACCAAGTCCTGGCCGGCATCGCCACCGGCGCGATCTACGCCTGCATGGCGCTCGCCGTCGTGATGATCTACCAGGCGATCGACCATCTCAATTTCGCGCAGGGCGAAATGGCGATGTTCTCGACCTTCATGTCCTGGCAGATGATGCAGTGGGGCGTGCCTTATTGGTGGGCCTTCATCCTCACCGTCATCCTTTCCTTCGCCGGCGGCATCCTGATCGAGCGGCTGTTGTTCAAGCCCTTGGCGAAGGCGCCGGTACTGACCAACGTCGCCGGCTTCATCGCGCTGTTTGCGATCGTCAACTCGGTCGCGGGCCTGATCTGGGATTTCACCATCAAGCAATATCCGACGCCGTTCGGCTCCTCGCCGTTCCTCGGCAGCCAGCTGATCTCGACCCACCAGGCCGGCATGGTCGGCGTCACCCTGCTGCTGCTCGCCGGCCTCTATTTCTTCTTCCAGTTCACCCGCATTGGCCTTGCGATGCGAGCGGCTGCCTCACTGCCTGAATCGGCGCGGCTGGTCGGCATCAACACGAGCTGGATGATCGCGCTCGGCTGGGGCATGGCCGCCGCCATCGGCGCGATCGCCGGCATGCTGATCGCGCCGGTGGTGTTCCTCGAGCCGAACATGATGGGCGGCGTCCTGATCTACGGTTTCGCCTCCGCGGTGCTCGGCGGCCTTAGCTCGCCGCTCGGCGCTGTGATCGGCGGCTTCCTGGTCGGCGTGTTCGAGAACCTTGCCGGCACCTACATTCCAGGCGTCGGCAACGAGCTCAAGCTGCCGATCGCGCTGGCGCTGATTATCACCGTGTTGGTCGTCAAACCGGCCGGGCTGTTTGGCCGGCCCATCGTGAAGCGAGTCTGATCATGAGCGCGGCTGAAGAAGTTGTAACCGAAGCCCCGGCCGTCGAGGCGGTTCCGAAGCGCGCCATGACGCTCGGCTACGGCACCTCGCTGGTGGTGCTGGCGGCCCTGATCCTGACGCCCCTGTTCGTCAAGAACTTCATCATCTTCCAGATGACGATGCTCCTGATCTACGGGCTCGCGGTGCTGGCGCTCAACATCCTGACCGGCGGCTCGGGCCAGTTCTCGCTCGGCCAGAGCGCGTTCTACGCCATCGGTGCCTATACCACGGCGATCCTGATGGAGCACTTCAACGTCAATTACGCGCTGACCCTGCCGGTCGCGGGCGTCGTCTGCTTCGGCGCGGGTTTCCTGTTCGGCCAGCCGGCGCTGCGGCTGTCGGGTATCTACCTCGCGCTCGCGACCTTTGCTCTGGCGCTCGCCATGCCTCAGCTCCTCAAGCTCGGCTTCCTCGAGCACTGGACCGGCGGCGTGCAAGGCCTGGTGGTGACCAAGCCGGATGCGCCATTCGGCCTGCCGCTGTCGCAAGACATGTGGCTCTATTACTTCACACTGGCGGTCTCGATCGGGATCTATGTCGCCTCGGTGAACCTGCTCCGCTCGCGCTCGGGCCGCGCCCTGATGTCGATCCGCGACAACGAGATCGCGGCCTCCGCCATGGGCGTTAACGTCGCGCTGTACAAGACGCTGGCCTTCGGCGTCAGCGCCGGCATCACCGGCATCGCCGGCGGCCTGGGCGCGATCGCGGTGCAGTTCGTGGCGCCCGACGGCTACACCATCACGCTCGCGATCTCTCTGTTCGTCGGCATGGTGGTCGGTGGCGTCGGCTGGCTGCCGGGTTCGATCGTCGGCTCCGCCTTCATCATCTTTGTGCCTAACATTGCGGAAGGCATTTCCAAGGGTCTCTCTGGCGCCGTGTTCGGCGTGCTCCTGTTCCTCGTCATCTACCTGGTGCCGCATGGCGCCCGGCAGGTCGCCCTCATTGCCCAGCAACTGGCGGCGAAACTCAAGAAGAACTGAAGAACCAAAAAAGAGACTTTAGGAGAGACGATGCCCTTCAAACTACGGACCGCCGTGCTTTCGGCGGCGGTCGTCGCTTGTGCTGCCGCTTCCGGCAGTGCCTTCGCCCAGAAGACATACGATACCGGCGCCTCCGACACCGAGATCAAGATCGGAAACATCATCCCTTATAGCGGACCTGCGTCCGCCTATGGCAGCATCGGCAAGACCGAGGCCGCCTATTTCCGGATGATCAACGATCGGGGCGGCATCAACGGCCGCAAGGTCAATTTCATCACCTATGACGACGCCTACTCGCCGCCGAAGGCGGTCGAGCAGGTGCGCAAGCTGGTCGAGAGCGACGAAGTCCTTGTCGTCTTCAACCCGCTCGGCACGCCCTCGAACACCGCGATCCAGAAATACCTCAACTCCAAGAAGATCCCGCAACTGTTCGTCGCCACCGGCGCGACCAAGTGGAACGATCCGAAGAACTTCCCGTGGACCATAGGCTGGCAGCCGAGCTACCAGAGCGAAGCGCAGATCTACGCGAAATGGCTGATGAAGGAGAAGCCGGACGCCAAGGTCGCGATCCTCTATCAGAACGACGATTTCGGTAAGGATTACCTCAAGGGCACCAAGGACGGCCTCGGCGCCAAGGGCGCCTCGATGATCATCCTCGAGGAAAGCTACGAGATCGCCGAGCCGACGATCGATTCCCACATCGTCAAGATCAAGGCCGCCAACCCGGACGTGCTGCTGATCTATGCCACGCCGAAATTCGCCGCCCAGACCATCAAGAAGACCGCCGAACTCGGCTGGAAGCCGCTGCAGATCGTCGCCAACGTCTCGATCTCGGTCGGCAGCGTGATGCAGCCGGCGGGATTTGATAACGCCCAGGGCGTGCTCTCGGCCGCGTACGCCAAGGACGGCAGCGACCAGCAATGGAACAACGATCCCGGCATGAAGAAGTGGAATGAATTCCTCGACAAGTACATGCCGGGCGCCGACAAGACCGAGAGCGCCCTGGTTTACGGCTACGGCGCTGCACAAACTCTGGCGAAGGTGCTGGAGATGTGCGGTGACAATCTCACCCGCGCCAACGTCATGAAGCAGGCGGCGAGCCTGAAGGATTTTACGCCGGACACGCTGCTGCCCGGCGTCAAGATCAACACCAGCGCCACCGACTTTGCCCCGATCAGCCAGCTTCAGATGATGCGCTTCAAGGGACAGAAGTGGGAACTGTTCGGCGAGATCATCAGCGGCGACATTCCCGCCGACTAGAGCATTTTCGGTTCTGATTGAATCAGAACCGAAGCTCTAGATTCTTGTTTTGACGCGTTTTCTTCACGCGAACCGGTATCCACTTCGCTCGAAAACGCTCTAAGCTTGTGCAGTGCAAGAGACCAGCGCAAAGCCCCGCGGTGCAAGCCGCGGGGCTTTTTGTTGACGGACGGCGCGAGAACCGCGTTCAATGCCCGCCGTGGGAGTTCCAAGAAACGCATCCACCACAGCATGATCCGGAAAAGTGGGAACCGGTTTTCCGAAAAGATCATGCTCAAACAAGAGATGAGATCATGATCCGATTCCGTCTAATCGGATCATGATCTCAAGGATGAAGGAAACGAATGACTGCCGTCCGCTTGCGATTGACTGCCCTTTCAGCCGTGCTCGTCCTGGTCACCGCCAGCACCGGCGGTGCGCTCGCCCAGAAAAAGTACGATACCGGCGCCAGCGATACCGAGATCAAAATAGGCAACATCATGCCCTATAGCGGACCGGCTTCCGGCTATGGCGTGATCGGTAAGACCGAGGCGGCCTATTTCAACAAGGTCAACGCCGAGGGCGGCATCAACGGTCGCAAGATCGTTTTTCTCAGCTACGACGACGGCTACAACCCGTCGAAGACGGTGGAGCAGGCGCGCAAGCTCGTGGAGAGCGATAAAGTGCTTCTGATCTTCAACTCGCTCGGCACGGTCACCAACCTCGCGATCCAGAAATACATGAACGGCAAGGGAGTGCCGCAGCTCTTCGTCGCCTCCGGCGCCAGCAAGTGGGACCAGCCGAAAGAGTTTCCGTGGACTATGGGCTGGCAGCCGAACTACCAGAGCGAGGCGCGCATCTATGCCAAATACATCATGAAGGAGAGGCCCGACGCCAAGGTCGGCGTGCTCTATCAGAACGACGATTTCGGCAAGGACTACCTCAGAGGCTTGAGGGACGGATTCGGCGAGAAGGCGGCGATGATCGTCGCCGAAGAGAGCTACGAGACCTCAGAGCCGTCGATGGAGAGCCACATCGCCAAGCTGAAGGCCGCCGGCGTCGACGTCTTTATCAACGTCGCCATGCCGAGATTCGCAGCTCAGGCGATGAAGAACGTCGCGGAATTGAACTGGAAGCCGCTGCAGATCGTGTCCAATGTCTCCGCTTCCGTCGGCGGCGCGATGAAGCCGGCCGGCTTTGAGAATGTGCAGGGCGTCCTGTCGGCGGCCTATGCCAAGGATGGCGCCGACCCGCAATGGGACAACGATCCCGGCATGAAGCGCTTCTTCGCGTTCCTGCAGGAATATTATCCGGAAGCCGATCGGCGCGATGACGCGGCGGTCTATGGCTATGGCGCGGCGCAAACCATGGTGAAGGTGCTGCAGATGTGCGGCGACGATCTCACCCGCGCCAATATCATGAAGCAGGCCGCGAGCCTGAGGGAGTTTGCGCCCGACACGCTGCTGCCCGGCATCACCATCAACACATCGCCGACCGACTTCGCGCCCATCAAGCAACTGCAGATGATGCGCTTCAAGACAGACAAGTGGGAGTTGTTCGGCAGCATCATGAGCGGAGCGCTCGGGCATTGAGGGAGCCGCGGCGGCATCCGCCGTTTGCAGCCCTCCGCGACGCCATCGCGGGAGGCTTTTTGTTGCTGGGACCAGGTGGAAGGTATTCAATACCGGCAGGAGCCGGAAAAGTGCTGCCAATCCAAAAAACATGAGACGTCCACCATGAGCCCAAGGAGATCCCAATGTCTGCCATCCATTTGCGGCTGGGGGCCCTTGCGGCCGCCGTCGCATTGCTGGCCGTGAGCAGCGGCCACGCGCTCGCCCAGAAGGCATACGACGTCGGCGCCACCGACACCGAGATCAAGATCGGCAACATCATGCCCTACAGCGGACCGGCCTCCGCCTATGGCGTGATCGGCAAGACGGAGGCGGCCTATTTCAACAAGATCAATGCAGAGGGCGGCATCAACGGCCGCAAGATCAACTTCATCTCCTATGACGACGCCTACTCTCCGCCGAAGACGGTGGAGCAGGCGCGCAAGCTGGTCGAGAGCGACGAGGTGCTCTTCATCTTCAATTCGCTTGGCACGCCGCCGAACTCGGCGATCCAGAAATACATGAACCAGAAGAAGGTGCCGCAGCTCTTCGTCGCCACCGGCGCCACCAAGTGGAACGATCCGAAAGATTTTCCCTGGACCATGGGCTGGCAGCCCAATTACCAGAGCGAGTCGATCATCTACGCCAGGTACATCCTGAAGAACCATCCGAATGCCAGGATCGCGGTGCTCTACCAGAACGATGATTACGGCAAGGACTACCTGAAAGGCTTCAAGGACGGCCTCGGCAGCAAGGCGGATTCGATGATCGTGATCGAGGAAAGCTACGAAGTCTCCGAGCCCTCCATCGACTCCCACATCGTCAAGCTGTGGTCGTCCGGAGCCGATGTGTTCTTCGACATCACCACGCCGAAATTCGCGGCGCAGGCGATCAAGAAAAACGCGGAGATCGGCTGGAAGCCGTTGCACTTCCTCAACAACGTCTCGTCCTCCGTGGGCAGCGTGCTCAAGCCGGCCGGCTTCGAGAACGCGCAGGATATCATCTCGTCGAACTACCTGAAGGATCCGACCGATCCGCAGTGGAAGAACGATCCCGGCATGATCGCCTGGAACGAATTCCTCGATAAGTACTATCCTGAGGCCAATCGCTCCGACCTTTCGGTGATGTACGGCTACACGGTCGCGCAAGGCATGGTGCATGTGCTGAAGGCCTGCGGCGACAACCTGACCCGCGAGAACATCATGAAGCAGGCCGCCAGCATCCGCGACCTCGAGCTCGACGGGCTGTTGCCCGGCATCAAGGTGAATACGTCACGGACCGATTTCGCGCCGCTGTCGCAACTGCAGCTCATGCAATTCAAGGGCGACACCTGGGAGCGCTTCGGCGACATCCTGAGCGGCGACGTCGGCGGCTGATCCTGATGTCATTTGCTTGAATCAGTCTATACGCGAGCTCATTCACCTCTCCCGCTTGCGGGGGAGGTCGCTGCGCCCTTGGTGCAGCGGGTGGGGGCTCTCTCCCCACGAAGAGTCCCATCGCGGAGACACCCTCACCCCAACCTCTCCCGCAGGCGGGAAAGGGAGCGCAGTGTTCGTCGCGGACGCAATTCGACCCGATCTCATCGTGCTGCTGCGGCTTGCGTGTACATGGCTACTAAAGATGCAGCCCCTGTGGCTTTGCAGCAGGGGCTTTTTGTTGAGGCAATGTCGGCAAAATGGTAATCCATACGCTTAACACCAAGAGCTTTCGGATCAAGAAAGCCATGACACAGCATCAATGTCATCCAAAGGGAGAGAGACGGAATGTCCGTTATCAAAAAACTTGCGATTCTTTCGGCAGCGTTCGGCTTGTTAGCGGCCACTGCCGGCACTGCGTCGGCGCAGAAGAAATACGATCCGGGCGCATCAGATACCGAGATCAAGGTCGGCAACATCATGCCCTACAGCGGACCGGCCTCCGCCTATGGCGTAATCGGACGCACCGAGGCCGCCTACTTCAAGAAGATCAACGACGCCGGCGGCATCAATGGCCGCAAGATCAATTTCGTCTCCTATGACGACGCCTATTCGCCACCGAAGGCGGTCGAGCAGGCGCGCAAGCTGGTCGAGAGCGACGAGGTGCTGCTCATCTTCAACTCGCTCGGCACGCCCTCGAACACCGCGATCCAGAAATACATGAACTCGAAGAAGGTGCCGCAGCTCTTCGTCGCCACCGGCGCCACCAAGTGGAACGACCCGCAGAACTTTCCGTGGACCATGGGCTGGCAGCCGAGCTACCAGAGTGAGACCCAGATCTACGCCAAGTACATCCTGAAGAACCATCCCGACGCCAAGATCGCGGTGCTCTTCCAGAACGACGACTACGGCAAGGACTATCTAAAGGGCCTGAGGGACGGGCTCGGCTCGAAGGCCGCGAGCATGATCGTGATGGAGGAGAGCTACGAGACCTCCGAGCCGTCGATCGATTCGCATCTGGTCAAGCTCAAGGCCACCGGCGCCGACATCTTCATCAATATCACCACGCCGAAATTTGCCGCGCAGGCGATCAAGAAGAACGCCGAGATCGGCTGGAAGCCGCTGCACTTCCTCAACAACGTCTCGGCGTCCGTCGGCAGCGTGCTCAAGCCGGCCGGCTTCGAGAACGCCCAGGACATCATCTCCGCCGCCTACCTCAAGGACGCCTCCGACAAGCAGTGGGACAACGATCCCGGCATGAAGGAATTCTATGCCTTCATGGCCAAGGATTTTCCGGAAGGCGACAAGCTCGACGGCGGTACCGTGGTCGGCTACGGCGTGGCGCAGACGCTGGTTCAGGTGCTGAAGCAATGTGGCGACAACCTGACGCGCGAGAACGTCATGAAGCAGGCGGCGAGCCTGAAGGATTTCCGCACCGAAGTCCTGCTGCCCGGCATCAAGATCAACACCGGACCAAACGACTTTGCTCCGATCAGCTCGCTTCAGCTCATGAAGTTCAAGGGCGACAAGTGGGAACTGTTCGGCGACGTCATCAGCGCTGACGTCGGCGGGTAAAAGTCTCCCGCAGTTACCCAAGGTTAAGCACGCAAAGCTCCTGCGACACAGTCGCAGGGGCTTTTTGTTGCCAACATGATTTTCCGCGCTATCAATGCGATGCACCAGAATGGGAGCTTCTGCTCCGAAGGAGTCCTATGCCTATGTTGACCCGACGCCGCCTTGCAACCGCATTCCTCGGCTTTGCCGTAACCGCCACCACTGCCTCTGCCGCACTCGCGCAGAAGCAATATGACACCGGTGCGACGGACACCGAGATCAAGATCGGCAACATCGTGCCCTATAGCGGGCCGGCTTCGGCTTACGGCAGCGTCGGCAAGGCGATGGCTGCATTGTTCAAGAAGGTCAACGACGAGGGCGGCATCAACGGCCGCAAGATCAACTTTATCTCCTATGACGATGCCTATAGCCCGCCGAAGACGGTCGAGCAGGCACGCAAGCTGGTCGAAAGCGACGAGGTTCTGCTGGTGGTCGGCACGCTGGGCACCGCGCCCAACACTGCAATCCAGAAATACCTGAACAGCAAGAAAGTGCCGCAGCTCTTTGTCGCCACTGGCGCGACCAAGTGGAACGAGCCGAAGACCTTTCCCTGGACCATGGGCTGGCTGCCGAGCTACCAGAGCGAATCGCGCATCTACGCGAAATACCTGACGAAGGAGAAGCCGGGCGCCAAGGTGGCCGTGCTCTACCAGAACGACGATATGGGCAAGGACTATCTGAAGGGCCTGAAGGATGGGTTCGGCGCAGACGCCTCGCGGATCGTCCTGGAGGAGAGCTACGAGGTCTCGGAACCGACCATCGATTCGCACGTGGTGAAGATCAAATCGGCCAATCCCGACGTTCTGGTGCTTTACACCACGCCGAAGTTCGGTGCGCAGGCGATCAAGAAGCTCGGCGAGATGAGCTGGAAGCCGCTCACGATCATCTCCAACGTCAGCGCCTCGACCGCGGCCGTGATGAAGCCGGCGGGGGTTGAGAACGCGCAGGGCGTGATCTCGGCGACCTATGCCAAGGACGTTAGCGATCCCCAGTGGGCAGGCGATGCCGGCATCAAGGCGTTCGACGATCTGCTTGCGAAATATCTTCCCGAGATGAACCGCATCGACTCTTCGGCGATGACCGGTTACAACATTGCGACTACGATGGTAGAGGTGCTCCGTCGCTGCGGCGATAACCTGACCCGGGAGAACGTCATGAAGCAGGCGCAAAGCCTGAAGCAATTCGCGCAAGGCGGACTGTTACCGGGCGTGACGCTGACCACGAGCGCGACTGATTACATGCCGATCGAGCAGTTGCAATTGATGCAGTTCAAGGGTGAACGCTGGCAGTTGTTCGGCGAAGTCCTCAGCGGCGAGATCTCTGGCAACTGATGACGAACCGACGCCCTCTTCTGCGCGCGATCTTCGATGCGGCGGTAGCTGCCGCCCATCCGGACGTCGTGCTGGCGCCGCACCTCCGTCCGGTGCCGAAGGGGAGGGTGATCGTGCTTGCCGCGGGCAAGGGCGCCGCCGCCATGGCGGCGGCGGCCGAACGACACTATCTCGACGCGCTCGAACTGGATCCGGCGCTGTTGGCGGGGATTGCAACTACCCGCCACGGCCATGGCGTGCCGACCCGCCGGATCAGGGTGGTCGAGGCCGGCCATCCCGTACCTGACGAAGCCGGGCTGAAAGCCGCCGACGATACGCTGCGGCTGGCGGCGACGGCGACCGCGGATGATCTCTTGCTGGTGTTGATCTCCGGCGGTGGCTCCGCCAATTGGATCGCGCCGGTGGACGGCGTCAGTTTTGCGCAGAAGCAGCAGGTGAACCGGGCGCTGCTCCGCTCGGGCGCGCCGATCGGCGAGATGAACATCGTGCGGAAACATCTGTCGCGCATCAAGGGCGGCCGCTTGGCGCGGGCCGGCCAGCGCGCCGAGATCGTGACGCTCGCGATATCCGACGTGCCGCATGACGATCCTTCCG
Organism: Bradyrhizobium sp. Ses1; assembly: GCF_059512365.1. Classification (NCBI taxonomy): domain Bacteria; kingdom Pseudomonadati; phylum Pseudomonadota; class Alphaproteobacteria; order Hyphomicrobiales; family Nitrobacteraceae; genus Bradyrhizobium; species Bradyrhizobium sp. Ses1. Next base: position 29,636 of record NZ_JCAMOQ010000012.1, on the reverse strand, counting down.
CGATCGCATCCGGCCCCACGGTAGCGGATCCGACTACGCTTGCGGACGCACGCGCCATCGTCGCCAAATACAATCTGGCCATCGATGACTCTGTTCGCCGCGCGCTCGATGATCCTGGCAACGAAAGCTGCAAGCCGGGCGATCCCGCCTTTGCGCGCGCGACGTTCGAGTTGATCGCAAAGCCGAAGGCCTCGATCGAAGCCGCGGTCAAGGTTGCCCGCGAGGCCGGCTATGCGACCATCGATCTCGGCGCCGATCTCGAAGGCGAAGCGCGCGACGTCGCCGCCGCGCACGCGCAGCTCGCGCTGACGGCCCGCAGCGAGGGCAGGCGCGTCGCGATCCTGTCCGGCGGCGAACTGACCGTGACCGTGCGCGGCAATGGCCGCGGCGGCCCCAACCAGGAATACGCGCTCGCGCTCGCCGATCTGCTCAAGGGCATGACCGATGTCTCGGCGCTCGCCGCGGACACCGACGGCGCCGACGGCGGTGCCGGCAGCGCCAGCGACCCGGCCGGCGCCGTCATCGACCACTCTACGTTCGCGAAGATGAAATCGCAGGGCCTCGATCCCAGGGCCTATCTCGAGAACAACGACGCCAGCGGCTTCTTCGCTCAAACCGGCGATCTGCTTTTGACCGGCCCGACGCTGACCAACGTCAACGACGTCCGCGTCATCCTGGTGGACTGACGCCACGCTGCCGTCATTGCGAGCGAAGCGAAGCAATCCACGTCTCCGCTTGCGGCCCTATGGATTGCTTCGCTGCGCTCGCAATGACGTGGATAGCGCGGCGCACTCCAGCTCATCCCCTCACCCTGAGGAGGCCGCGCAGCGGTCGTCTCGAAGGGCGAGGCCACCGGCGGGGCCTCATCCTTTAAGACGCGGCGAAGACGCCGCTCCTCAGGATGACGATCTGGCAGAATCGTAGGATGGGTAGAGCGGAGCGAAACCCATCATTGGCGCGGCATGCTCCATCGCGATGGGTTTCGCTCCGCTCTACCCATCCTACGGCAGCTCCACCCTCAAAACTCGCGCGCGATCTTCGCCAGCATCTCCAGCAGCGCCGCGTGGTTCTCAGGTCCCAAGAGTTCGATCAGCCGCGCCTCGTGCTTGTTGGCGACGAGCTTCTTGGCGCGTGCCAGCACCGCGCGGCCCTTGTCGGTGAGCACGAGAATGTGCGAGCGGCGGTCGCTTGCCGAGCGCATGCGCGCGCAGAGTTCGCGGCTCTCCAGGGCGTCGAGCATCGCCACGAAATTTGGCCGCAGGATGCCGAGCGTACTCGCGATCTCGGTCTGGTTGCGGCCGGGATTCTGGTCGAGCAGCAAGAGCACCGAGAATTGTGCCGGCGTGAGTTGCAAGGGCGCGACGCAGCGCAGAAAATCCTCGAACACCTTGAGCTGCGCACGCTTCAGCGAATAGCCCAATAGCCCCGACAGTTCTCCCAGGTGGAGCAGGCCATCGTCGCTCGAAGCGTCAAGATCCTGCCCGGCGACGGGGCGGGATACCTTGGCGGCGTCGGCGGCGGTCTTGGGAACAGTCATCGCTCGGAGGCTCGCAATCCCGGGAGTCGGGCTCTTGAGATTATATTCGATAATTGTTATTGACTATATCAAACGTCGGCAGCTTTCAACAGCCGACACCGGACGATCGAGCGCGGCGACGCGTCGATCGGCCCGCCGCGTGAGGGGGAGCGCTCGGCCTTGAACACGACGATCATGCTGTTCCTGCTGCAGGACGGCATCACCAACGGTGCCATCTACGCATTGCTGGGGCTGGCTCTGGTCCTGGTATTCGCGGTCACGCGCGTGATCCTGATCCCGCAGGGCGAATTCGTCACCTATGGCGCGCTGAGCTATGCCATGCTGGCGACCGGCCAGGTGCCGGGCACCGCGAAGCTCGCGGTCGCGATGGGACTGGTGGCGTTCGGCCTCGACCTGTTCTTTGCGCGGAAGTCGCTGCATGCGCGGCTGATCGCGCGGGCCGTCGCGGTCGACATCGTCTTTCCAGTCGCCGTCTGCCTGCTGACCTATGCGCTGGCCGGGCCGAAGACGCCGATTGCCGTCAACATCGCGCTTGCGCTTCTGATCGTGGCGGCGATCGGGCTGTTCCTCTACCGCATCGCGTTCCAGCCGATCGCGCATACGTCCGTGCTGGTGCTGTTGATCGCCTCCGTCGGCTGCCATCTCGCGCTGCAGGGCCTGGGTCTCGTCTTCTTCGGCGCCGAAGGCTTGCGCGGGCCCGCGCTCTCCAACGTCGCTCTGACGGCGGGCGCGCTCCGCTTCACCGGCCAGAGCCTTGCGGTCTACGGCCTCACCATTGGTTTCATCGTCGCGCTCTGGCTGTTCTTCGGCTACTCGCTGACCGGCAAGGCGTTGCGCGCCACCGCCGTCAATCGCCTCGGCGCCCGCCTCGTCGGCATCCGCACCACATTGTCCGGCCAGATCGCCTTCCTGCTGGCCTCGCTGATCGGCGCGATCTCAGGAATTTTGATCGTGCCGATCACGACGCTCTATTACGACACCGGCTTCCTGATCGGCCTCAAAGGCTTCATCGCGGCGATCATCGGCGGTCTCGTCAGCTATCCCTTGACGGCCGTCGCCGCCATTCTCGTCGGTGTCGTCGAGGCGTTCTCTTCGTTCTATGCCAGCAACTTCAAGGAAGTCATCGTCTTCACGCTGATCCTCCCCGTCCTGGTGCTGCGTTCGCTCGCGGCGCCCGCGGTCGAAGAAGAGAAGGATTGAGCGCGATGACGCAGCGATTGCCTCTCATCATCTTCGCCCTCGTGATGGCGCTGATCCCGCTGGTGCCGGGCATCCCGCCATTCTGGATCGTGCTGCTCGACAATATCGGCCTCGCCGCGCTGGTGGCGATGGGATTGGTGCTGCTCACCGGCGTCGGCGGGCTCACCTCGTTCGGGCAGGCGGCGTTCTGCGGCTTCGGCGCCTACACCACGGCGGTGTTGACGACCGCCTATGGCGTCTCGCCGTGGCTGACGCTGCCGGTCTCGCTCCTGGTCAGTGGCATCGCCGCGGTGCTGCTCGGCATCGTCACGGTGCGGCTGTCCGGCCACTATCTGCCGCTCGGCACCATCGCCTGGGGCATCGCGCTGTTCTACCTCTTCAGCAAGCTCGAATTCCTCGGCCGCAATGACGGCATCTCCGGCATCCCGCCGCTTGCGATCGGCTCCTACAAGATGCTGAGCCCCGGCACGATCTACTATGCGATCTGGATCGCGGTCTTGATATCGGCGGTGCTGACGTTGAACCTCTTGGACTCGCGCACCGGCCGCGCCATCCGCGCGCTGCGCCGCGGCCATATCGCGGCCGAAGCCTTCGGCGTGCAGACGCCGCGTGCCAAGCTCCTGGTGTTCATCTACGCTGCGGTGCTGGCGGGCCTGTCCGGCTGGCTCTATGCGCATTTCCAGCGCGCCGCCAACCCGACGCCGTTCGGTCCGCAGGCCGGCATCGAATATCTCTTTATCGCCGTCGTCGGCGGCGCCGGCTATGTCTGGGGCGCGGTGCTCGGCGCCGGCATCGTCGTGATCCTGAAGGAAGTGTTGCAGAGCTATCTTCCTTACATCTTCGGCGGCCAGAGCCAGCTCGAGACCATCGTGTTCGGCATCCTCCTCGTGATGCTGCTGCAGCTCGCGCCATCCGGCGTCTGGCCGTGGCTGATGGCGCGATTGCCGTTCAAGGCGGTCCGCAGGACGGTGGACAATTCGCTGACGCTGCCGGCCCGGGAGCGTGCTCCCACGACGGCGGCCGTGCTCCTGCAGCTCGACAAGGCGCGCAAGCAGTTCGGCGGCGTCACCGCCGTCAACGATGTCAGCTTCGACGTCAGGGCCCGCGAGATCGTGGCGCTGATCGGACCCAATGGCGCCGGCAAGAGCACGACCTTCAACCTGATCACGGGCGTCCTGACCGCAACCAGCGGCGCCATCTCCGTGCTCGGCAGGAAGGTCGAGAACGCGCCGCCGCAGGAGGTGGTGAAGCTCGGCGTCGCCCGCACCTTCCAGCACGTCAAGCTGGTGCCCGACATGACGGTGCTGGAGAACGTCGCGATCGGCGCGCATCTGCGGGGACATTCCGGCGCGGTCGCCAGCATGCTCCGCCTCGACCGCGCGGATGAAGCACGGCTGCTCGCGGAAGCCGCACGGCAGATCGAGCGCGTCGGGCTCACCGACCAGATCGACCAGCTCGCGGGCTCGCTCTCGCTCGGCCAGCAGCGCATCGTGGAGATCGCCCGCGCGCTCTGCGTCGACCCGATGCTGCTGCTGCTCGATGAGCCCGCCGCGGGGCTGCGGCACATGGAGAAGCAGCGGCTCGCGGCGCTGCTGCGGCAATTGCGCGACGGCGGCATGTCGGTGCTCTTGGTCGAGCACGACATGGGTTTTGTCATGGACCTCGCCGACCGCATCGTCGTGCTCGATTTCGGCACCAAGATCGCGGAAGGCACGCCGGAGGCGATCAAGAAGAACCCCGAGGTCATCAAGGCCTATCTCGGAGCCGCGGCATGAGCGCGTTGTTGTCGGTGTCCGATGTGCATATCGCCTATGGCAAGGTCGAAGCCGTGCGCGGCGTCTCGCTCGAAGTTAACGAGAACGAGATCGTCACCATCATCGGCGCCAATGGGGCCGGGAAGACCACGCTGCTCAACGCCGTCATGGGCATCCTGCCGCTGAAGGGCCGCACCGCCTTCGCAGGCCGAGACATGGCCACGCTCGACATCGAGGATCGTGTTGCGGCGGGCCTCAGCCTCGTGCCGGAGCACCGCGAATTGTTCGCGACCATGAATGTCGAGGACAATCTGCAGCTCGGCGCATTCCGGGTCCCGAAGGCGACCGCGGCAAATTCGTTCGAGCGCGTCTACAGCCTGTTCCCGCGGCTGAGGGAGCGGCGCAAGCAGCTCGCCGGCACGCTTTCTGGCGGCGAGCAGCAGATGCTCGCGATGGGGCGGGCGCTGATGGGCGCTCCGAAACTCCTGATGCTGGACGAGCCGAGCCTGGGCCTCGCGCCGATCATTGTCGCCGACATCTTCCGCACCATCGGCGAGCTTCGCGCCGCCGGCGTGTCGGTGCTGCTGGTGGAGCAGAACGCCCAGGCCGCGCTACAGATCGCCGACCGCGCCTATGTGATGGAGCTCGGCGAGTTCGTGCTCAGCGGAGCGGCTCGCGACATCGCCAGCAACCAGCGCGTCGCCGCAAGCTATCTCGGCTTCCAGCATGAGGGCGAGAGCGCGGTTTGATCCACGCTCCCGCCCCGCATCGTCACATCGCCGGCACGTATTTGCCGTCTTTCACCGTGAGCAGGATCCGCGAGCGATCGTCGAGACCGTAGCGGTCCTTGTCGGTCCAGTTGTAGACGCCTTGCGTAGCGACGATTTCCTTCTCGCTCATCAGCGCCTGGCGGATGCCTTCGCGGAACTCCGGCGTGCCGGGCTTGCCGGCCTTCAGCGCGACCGGGATCACGCGCTTCAACACTTCGAAGGCGTCGTAGGAGTGGCCGGCAAACTGGCTGCGGCTGTTGGCGCCATACTTCGCCTCATAGGCGGTGTTGAGCGTAAGCCCTGGCTTCTTGGTCAGCGCGCTGTCCGGCTGGCTCTCCGGCGACATCACCGGGCCCGATGCCATGATGACGCCCTCCGCCGCGGGACCGGCGATGCGGACGAAGTCCATGCTCGCGGCGCCGTGGGTCTGGTAGATCAGGCCCTTGTAGCCGCGCTCGCGCAACGCGGTCTGCGGCAGCGCCGCGGCAGTGCCGGAGGCACCGACAAGGATCGCGTCGGGATTGGCTGCGACGAGCTTCAGCACCTGGCCCGCGACCGAGGTATCGGGCCGGGCAAATCGCTCTTCGTCGACCATCTGCAGGCCCATCGGCACGCCCTGGGCCTTGAAGTCGTTGAACCAGAGGTCGCCGTAGGAATCGGAGTAGCCGATATAGCCGACGGTCTTGATGCCGTGCGCCTTCATGTGCTCGTACAAGACCTTGCCCATGATCGGGATCGACTGCGGCATGTCGACCGACCATTTCGCGCGCGCTTCGTTGATCGGAAACGGCGCCAGCCCGAAATGCGGGATGCCAGCCTCGTTGGCGACGGTGGAGACCGCGATCGAGGGCGGAGTGGTGGAGGAGCCCATGATGATGTCGGCCTTCGATTCCGTGACGAAGCGCCGCGCGTTGGTGGTAGCCGCGGTCGGATCGCCGCCGTCATCGAGCACGATCACCTTGAGCGGCACGCCGCCGATCTCCTTCGGCACGAAATCCAGCGCGTTACGCTCGGGGATTCCGAGCGCCGCGGCAGGCCCCGTGGTCGAGATCGAGATACCGATGACGATCTCGTTATTCTGCGCGGATGCCGGCGTGCCCGGCAGCGCCAGCGCTGCAGCCAGCGCAGCCGCGGCGAGATAAGCCTTCCTCATTCATTCCTCCCTTGAATTATTCTTGTTGGTGTAAGCAACTGGCGGAGCCAATCCAGCCCCTTCTTTAGGTCAATAGGGCAGGGCACTCAAATCAGCCCATCATGAAACGGTCAATGATCTCCTGCGGAAACGGCGCCGACTTCAATTTTGCGGGATCGTTCGGATCGCGGCCGACGAGGACGCGGGTTTCGAAAGCTTCGATCGCCAGCGCCTCGCCCTTGAACACCTTGTGCGTCACTTCGAAACTCGAGCGCTTGATGCTTTCCACCCGTGTTTCGATTGTAATCCAGTCGCCGTGCGTCGACGGGATGTAAAACTTCGCCCGCGTGTCGACCATGGGAATGCCGACCAGGCCGTAGTTGCGGACGAGGTCCTGTTTCGAGAAGCCGGCCGCTTCGAACATGATCGAGGTCGAATCGTCGAACATCGCGAAATAGCGCGGGTAATAGACGATGTTGGCGGGGTCGCAGTCGCCCCACTGGATCTGCACATCGCGCCGGTGCACGAACATGCGCCGACCTCAGCGCGGCGCCATGCGAAGCGCGGCATCGAGCCGCACCACCTCGCCGTTGAGGTAGGGGTTGTCGATCATGTGCAGCGCCAGCGAAGCGAACTCGCCCGCATCGCCGAGCCGGTGCGGGAACGGGATCGAGGCGGCGAGCGAATCCTGCGCTTCCTGCGGCAGGCCTGCAAGCAGCGGCGTCAGGAACAGGCCGGGCGCAATCGCCAGCACGCGGATGCCGAACTGCGCGAGCTCGCGCGCGATCGGCAGCGTCATGCCGACGATGCCGCCCTTGGAAGCCGAATAGGCGGCCTGGCCGATCTGGCCGTCATAGGCGGCGATCGATGCGGTCGAGATCACGACGCCGCGTTCGCCGGTTGGTAGCGGCTCGAGCTTTGTCATCGCCGCGGTCGCAAGCCGCAGCATGTTGAAGGAGCCGAGCAGGTTGACCTTGATCACCTTGTCGAAATCGCCGAGCGGCATCGGGCCGTCACGCCCGATCACGCGCTTTGCCACGCCGATGCCGGCGCAGTTGACCAGGATGCGCGCCGGGCCATGCGCTGTCGCAGCCTGCGCGACCGCGGCTTCGGCTGAGGCTGCATCCGACACGTCGCAGATCACGGCAACGCCGCCGATCTCGGCCGCGACGCTTTCGGCAAGCTTTGCGTTGAGGTCGCACACTGCAACCTTGGCACCCTGCGCGGCGAGCCGGCGCGCGGTCGCGGCGCCCAGTCCCGATGCGCCACCGGTGACGATGGCGGCCTGATCCTTCAACTGCATGATCTTCTCCCTTATAAAACTCAGCTCAATGTGATGACGTGCGCAGGCGGCACATCGGCATAAAGCGCCTCGATCAGCGCTGCGCGATGTTCCAGTACCGCGCGCTGATTGACCGAACCCTTGTCGGTGACCTCGCCGCGATCGATCGATAGCGGCGCATCGAGCAGGATCGCGCGGGTGATCCGGGTCGACGATCCGGTGGCGCTGGCGAGGAAGCGGGCGAAGCGCTCGCGGAAAGCGGCGCGGACCAGGGAATCGGACGCCGCCGCCGCGATATCGTTGGCTGATAGCGCCGGGTTGATCACGCGGCAGCCGTCGAGATCCAGGATCACGATGGCGGAAATCTCGTCGCGGTTGATGCCGGCGATGACGACGTCGCGCACGAGCGGCGCGCAGGTCGCGATGAAGCGCGCGCGGAGCGGGCCGACGCTGACCCAGGTGCCGCTCGCGAGCTTGAAATCCTCGGCGATGCGGCCATCGAAATCGAAGCCGGCATCAAGATCATCCGCTTTGGCCGGCTTCAGCGCATCGCCGAACTTGTAGAAGCCCTCTTCGTCGAAGGCGGCGGCGGTCAATTCGGGCTGGCGCCAATAGCCCGGTGTGACGTTCGGCCCCTTGGCGCGCACTTCGAGCTTGCCGTTGTTCGGCAACAGCTTGGCTTCGTTGCCTGATACGGGCAGGCCGACATGGCCGGAGCGGCTGGTGTCGGGTCGCACCGACATGAAGAACGGCGCGGTCTCGGTGGCGCCGAGCCCGGTCAGCATCGGCACACGGAAGCCGGTCTCGCGGACCGCAAGCTCGTCGAGGCTGTTCCAGACATAGGGCGACAGCGCCGCGCCCGAGAAGAACATCGCGTGCAGGCGGCCGAAGAACTTCGCGCGCAGGTTCGCATCGTCGCGCAGATAGGGCAGCAGCGATTCATAGCCCTTGGGCACGTTGAAATAGACCGTCGGCGAAATCTCGCGGAGGTTCTTCACGGTGTCCTCGATGCCGCCGGGCATCGGCTTGCCCTCATCGAGATACATCGAGCCGCCGTTGAACAGCGTCAGCCCGATATTGTGGTTGCCGCCAAAGGTGTGATTCCGGGGCAGCCAGTCGACGATGACAGGCGGCTCGTCCTTCAGGAACGCCAATGTCTCGCGCAACATCACCTGGTTCGCGCAGAGCATGCGCTGGGTGTTGATGACGGCCTTGGGGTTGCCGGTCGAGCCGGAAGTCAGCAGGAATTTCGCGATCGTGTCCGGCGTGATGGCTTGGTGTGTAGCGTCGAGCAGCGGATGCTCCGGCGTGGCCAGCAGCTCGGAAAGTCTGGTCACGACCCGGCCGGGAAGGTCGCCGCGCGTGGCGACGATCTCGGTCTCTGGCGCTACATTCGCGGACAGCGCTGCGGCGAACTTGCCGGCGTCATCGGCGAAGACAAGGCCGGGCGTCAGCAGCTTGATGACAAAACCGAGCTTGCCGAAATCGCGTGACACCAGTGAATAGGCCGGCGACACCGGGCAGAACGGCACGCCGGCATAGAGCGCGCCGAACGCGAGCAGCGCGTGGTCAATCGAATTGCCCGACAGAATCACGAGCGGCTTTTCCGCCGACAGGCCGCGCGCGATCAGTGCCGAGGCGATGTGCCTCGCGGCATCGAGCAGCTCAGCGTAGCTGATCTCGCGCCACGCGCCGTCCGCGGCGCGCTCCGCCATGAACACGCGGCGGGGCTCGACCTTGGCCCAATGATGCAGCCGATCGGTGATGCGCTGCGGATAATCGAGGAGCTTGCTGCGTGGGCGAAGATAGATCGTGCCATCGTCGCGGCGCTCGATGATAACAGCGGGATTGCCGAACGATATCGCGCGCAGCGGATGCGCGGCGACGTCTGTAACTAGCGCTGACATGTCGGCTCTCGCGCTCATCTCAGGTCGGCTTCACTTTCGCGGTCTTGTGCTCGAGGAATTCGCGGATCCGGCGTTTCGCCTCCTTGTCGCTCTGCGCCACCGTCGCCATCAGCGATTCCATCAACAGCCCGGTCTGCGGATTGGCTTCGGCGATCATCGGCAGCGCCTGCAGCACCGCAAAATTGGTCAGCGGCGCATTCCCGGCGATACGCTCGGCAAGCTCGATCGCCTTCGGCAATGCGCCGCCCGCGTCCGTCAGATATTGTGCGAAGCCGTAGGCCGCGCCTTCGGTCGCGGAATAGACGCGTCCCGTCAGCATCATATCGATCATGCGGGGCACGCCGATCAGGCGCGGCAGCCGCACCGATCCGCCGCCGCCGACAAAGATGCCGCGTTGGCCTTCGGGCAGTGCGAAATAGGCTGACGGTTCGGCGACGCGGATATGCGCGGCGCAGGCAAGCTCCAGCCCGCCGCCGATCACGGCGCCCCTCAGTGCGGCGATCACGGGCACGCGGCTGTACTGGATGCGGTCGAACACCCGGTGCCACATCTGTGAATGCTGCAGGCCTTCGGTCGCGTCGCGCTCGGAGAGTTCGGAGAGATCGAGGCCGGAGGAGAAATGGTCGCCGATGCCGTGGACGACGATGGCGCCGACGCCATCGGGGATGTCGGAAAAGCAATCCTGGATCGCCAGCATGATGCCGTCGTTCAGCGCATTGCGCTTGGCCGGCCGGTTGAGGCCCACGGTCAGGACCGCGCCGTTGTTCTCGATTGTCAGTAGCGCCGCGCGATCCTCGATCGCGGCGGAGTCGGCGTTTCCCATGGCCTTATTGTTTCCTTCCCAGAATAGTTATACCTTATAACGATTGGCCCGGGAGTCAATACGATGCGTCATCGCGAGCGAGCCCCGTAGGATGGGTAGAGCGCAGCGAAACCCATCGCGATGGAGCAAGCTGCGCGAATGATGGGTTTCGCTGCGCTCTACCCATCCTACGACATTGTCCCCGACCCAAGCGTGATGCGGCAGAGCGAATCCCACCACGATACCGGCGGCGATTGCGACAGGATTTCGCAATCATCTATCTGTATTGAGGAGAGCATATCTCCGCCTCAATCGGTCGTGCATCTGACGGTCGTCAGCATTGCCGTCAGAAACAGGACTGTCAGATGGTCGTTCATCGCCTGCTACCGAATCTGCTCCGACGGCGGATGCGGAATTTGTCCGGTCGCGCCAGGTTGCAGGGTGTGGCGGCGTTGGCCGCGGCCTGCCTGATGTCTGGCTGCGCCACGGTGGCGCTGGATGAGGGCGGGTCGCTGACATCGTATAGTCAGCTCCAACCCTCCGACGGCGTGGTCACGAAGTCGAAGCTCTATGTGCGTGAACAAGAGGTGCTGGCGGCACGCACCGTGCGGATCGTCCCCGCGACGATTGCCGAGAAGGCAAGGGTGGAGGGGATCACGGATCAGGAGCGAAGATTGGTCGCCAATGCGATCGATCGCTCCCTTTGCGCCGGCCTCAGCGAACGCTTCACCGTGGTCGCCGCGAACGACGACGCGGATATCACGGTTCATTCGCGGATCACGCAGATGACGCCGACCGACGAGAAGGCGGTGGCGGCATCGAAAGGGGCATCCGTTGCCAAGACCGTGCTGCTGCCCGGCGTGCCGGTGCCGGTTCCGCGCATTCCCATTGGCCTTGGCTCACTGTCGGTCGAAGCGGAAGCGAGGGCGCGCGACGGCAAGCAGGAAGGCGCCATGGTCTGGGGGCGCGGCGCGAATGCCCTCTCCGGTTCGGCGCGTGTGTCTCCGTCGGGCGATGCCTACGAATTGGCGAGTGCGTTCGGCGACGATTTCAGCCGCATGCTGGTCACCGGCAAGACACCCTTCGGAGGGCTCGGGAAACCACCTTCCATGGATCGCATCCAGTCATGGGCGGGTGGCGCGCCGAAATATGCGGCGTGCGAAGCATTCGGCCGCGAGCCGGGCATCGCGGGCCTGGTCGGAGGAGCGATCGGCGTACCGCCGGATTGGAACGACAAGGTGCCCGATGCCAGCACCACGACCGCGCAGGCTCAATAGTCAGTTCGTGGTTTGTAGGTGGGTTAGCGTCCGCCGAAGCTCGAAGAGCGAAGGTGGAGGCGTAACCCACCATTCGCTCTCGCCAAGGATGATGGGTTACGCCTTGCACCTTCGTGTGTTGAAGCAGCGGAGGCCGTAGCTCGGCTAACCCACCCTACCAGCTGTCACCTCGCCGCCGAGGCACGGCCTTCGCCGTCGATCTGGCGGCCCATGATCGCGATCGCCTTCTGATAGACGCCGGCGGCATTCCAGGCTTCGATCGCCGCGAAGTTGGGTTCGCCGGGCTGGTAGCCGGCGCCGGCGCGCCAGCCGTGGGCCTTAAGGAAGTTGGCGGTCGAGTTGAGCGCGTTGGCGGCCACGTCGAGATTACCGGTGCCATAGGCCAGGATGTTCTTCGGCATGAATTGGGTCTGGCCGACCTCGCCATGCATGGATCCGCGTGTGCTTGCCGACAGCACGCCCCGGTCGACCAGCTTCAGCGCCGCGTAGAGCTGATCGGTGAAGAACTCGGGTCGGCGGCAGTCATAGGCAAGAGTGGCGATTGAGGACAGCATGTTCTGATTGCCGCGCTGGCTTCCAAAGCCGGTCTCCATGCCCCAGATCGCGATCAGCGGCCCGGGTGGGACGCCGTAGTGCTGCTCGATCGAGGCGAACAGCGCTGCGTGGGATTGCTTGAGCGATCGTCCGCGCGCGACGATGGTCGAGGCGCCGCGCTTGGCGAGAAACTGGTCGAGCGACAGGCCAAAGCTGCGCTGGCCGCGATCGGCGGCGATGGTCGCGCTGGCATAGTGCGTCTGCATCAAGGCGGCGACACCGGCTTGTCCGATGCCCTTGCCACTCGCCTCGCGGGCGAATTCCGCCTTCCAGGCCTCGAAACCGCCGGGACCGTTACCGCATTGCGCCGCCTTCGCGCTTGTGCCGAAAGGCGCCAGCGTCGCAAAGGCGATGAGGGCGGCGGTTGCAAGTTTCCTGGTCATCTCGAACTCCGTTGGTCGGCAGACATGATTTAAGCATAAATTGGGTGGACGCATAAATCGCATAACAATCGGGCGAAATCCGCACCGGGGAGGAAATCATGAAAAGGCTCATCGCCGCGGCCGTGGCTGCTGGCCTCGTTCTCGAAATGGCACATGCTGCGCCATTGCCCGAAGCCAAGCCTGATGACGTCGGATTCTCGGAACAGGGCCTTGCCCGGCTGGACGATTTCTTCGCCCGCGAGATTGCGGCGAAACGGGTGCCCGGCGCCGTGGTCGCGATCGCCCGGGACGGCAAGCTCGTGCTCTACAAAGCCTACGGCCAGCTCGACCCGGCCAAGGGCACGCCGATGTCGCTCGATGCCGTCTTCGCGCTGGCGTCCATGACCAAGCCGCTTGCGGCGGTCGCCGGGCTGACACTGATGGAGCAGGGCCGCCTGCCGCTGCAGGCCAGCCTCGCCAACTATTATCCGGCCTTTGCCGACATGAAGGTCGGCGTTCCGCAGGTGGACGGTTCACTGAAGATGGAAGCGCAGGCTTCGCCGATCACCATTCATGACCTCTATCGCCACACCTCCGGCCTGATGTATGGCGGTCGGCCGGACAGCGCGAGCCCGCTCGCGCGCCTCTATCCTGACGGCACGGCGCCGGCAGTCGAGGGCGATACGCAGGCCTTTATCGATCGCATCACGAAGCTCCCGCTGGTGCACCAGCCGGGGACGGAATTCGAATATGGCTTCTCGATCGACGTGCTGGGCGCGGTGATCGAAAAAGTCACCTCGCAGCGGCTCGGCGATTATCTGGCTGCGAATGTATGGCAGCCGCTCGGCATGAAGGACGCCACGTTCCATCCGTCGGAGGGCGAGCGCGACCGCCTCGCCCGACCGTTTCCGAATGACCCGCTGACGGGCAGGCCGCAGAGCATCAGGCTGCTCGACACGCCGACGAAGTTCGACTGCGGCGGCGCCTGCGCGTTTGCCACCGTCGGCGACTATCTCCGCTTCGGCCAGATGCTGCTCAATGGTGGGGAGCTCGAGGGAAAACGCATTCTCGGGCCCAAGACGGTGCATCACATGACCTCCAACCACCTCGGGCCCGAGATCAAGAACAACGTCGCGAACGTGGAGCCGCATCGCGGCGGCTTCAGTTTCGGTCTCGGGGTGGCGGTGCGAACGAGCGAAGGTCTGTCAGCGGTCCCCGGCAACCCCGGCGAGTTCACCTGGAACGGCGCCTATGGCACGCAGTTCTTCTGCGACCCGAAGGAGCGCCTGGTTGTGGTCGTCGGAACGGCGGCGCCGGGCGAGCTCCGAAAGTACTACCGCGAGCAGGTCCAGGACATCATCTACGGCGCCATAGTGCGGTGAGGCGCGCCGGCGGTTGCGCCTCCGTCATTCCGGGGCGCGCGCAGCGCGAACTATGATGTGCAATTGCACATCAGAGAATCCATCACGCCGCGTGCGCAGGTGGAGAAATGGATTCCGGGCTCGTCCTTCGGACGCCCCGGAATGACAGGGGACGCATTTGCGCAATCCTCTCCTCCGTCATGGCCGGGCTTGACCCGGCCATCCACGTTGTCCCGGGCGCGAAGGACGTGGATGCCCCGGACATCTGCGCGAAGACGCGCTTCGCGCTTTTGCCCGGGCGTGACGGCGTCGTATCATTCGCGCGATTTTCCTTAGGCCAATCAACGTGATTTGCCCTGTCCACCCTTCGCGCGAAAAACAATCCGCTTCCGTCGTCGGGCAAATCAGTGATTTAACTCCGCGCGTCTCACAGCGGATGAGGGGCGGGTCGCGATCGTCACGAACGTTGCGGTGAGATGCGGTGGACGCAGGTGTTGCGAGAGACGAACGCAACATCAGCGGACGGCGAAGTCGTGTGGTCCTGGCGCCCCGACGCTGGCGCTAAGCTCGCGAGCAGCAAAGAGCTGCCGCGGGTGACGGTGGCAAAAAAGCCCGGTCACCGGGGAGAGCACGAAGGAAACCGTAACACCATCGCGCAGGGAAAGCCGGAATGCTTCGGTTGAACCTGTGGTCCTACCCCCGTGCTTTTTGTTGCACGGGACCCACGGGTGCAACCAGCACCCGGCTTTCCCTGCGCCCTCTGCTATCGATGAGGGTGCAAAGTAACGCAAAGCTCGGACGCAATGCGCCGCGAGAACGCGAACTCACATCCTCACGCTGTTTGAAATTTGAATCAGAACCCATCCCCGTCATTGCGAGCGCAGCGAAGCAATCCATACCTCCGCGCGTGGAGAGGTGGATTGCTTCGCTGCGCTCGCAATGACGGCGTCGTCCTGGCGGTGCCGTAGGGTGGGCAAAGCGAAGCGTGCCCACCATCGCGAGCACAGCACTGGATGGTGGGCACGACGCAAGTGCGCTTTTGCCCACCCTACGGCTTTCGCGGGACGACAGCGAGAATCGTAGGACGGGTAGAGCGAAGCGAAAGCCATCATTCGGGCGGCTTGCTCCATCGCGATGGGTTTCGCTGCGCTCTATCCATCCTACGGACTGCTCCACCACAGCTTCGCGTGGTAACGCTTGGCTCCATTCCGCGCGGGTCGGTGTTGCCGGGCCCGGCTGATGTGCTATCTCCAGTGGTGTTCGAATCTTCGCCCCTACCATAGTGCGGGCTCAGTAATGCGTAGTTGGTTTCCTCGAAGGCAAGGACTCGGCTCGTGTTACGGATGCGGTACGTGGTGGCGGTCGGCGTGCTCATGGCGCTGAACGGAACGGATGCTTTTTCTGCCGACATTGTGCGGCCGGTCGTGAAGGCGCCGCCACTGCCGTGGACCTGGAACGGCTTCTATATCGGCGGACATTTTGGCGGAGGCTCCGGCATCACCCATGTCGGTGATCCCTACGGTCCGTCGATCTATGGCGACGACATCCGTACGCCGAAGGCGCTCATCGGTGGCCAGCTTGGCTACAACTGGCAGCAGGCCGGATCACCATGGGTGTTCGGCCTCGAAGCCGATGTCTCCGCCGTCGATGTCGACGGCACCAACACCTGTCTCGCCTATTCCGGCCTGTTCGTCTCGGCGAACTGTCGTATCCGGCAGGATGTGATGGGAACGATCACCGGGCGGGTCGGCCAGGCCTTTGGGCCGGCCGGTCACTCGCTGGCCTATGTGAAAGGCGGTGCTGCGTTTCTGTCGAGCCGTTTCTCGATGACGACCAACGCTCTCGATTTCTTCGGGCGGCCGGAAGCTTCGGTGGACGCCAATGCCGTGCAGTGGGGATGGACAATCGGGCTCGGTGTCGAACACGCTCTGGCACCGGCTTGGTCGATGAAGCTGGAATACGACTATGCCAATTTCGGAAGCCGCGACATCGCGACGCCGCTCGGCGGTCTTCAGACGGCGCCGCTCGATCCAGCCGGCCTGGTCGAAACCGCTGGTCTGCCGACGGGAGTCCGGCAGGACAGCCATGTCGTCAAGCTCGGCGTGAACTATCGCCCTGGTGTTGACGCATCGCGCGGCTGGGACAATCGGCTCGCTGCTTTGCTGACGGCGACGCCGTCGGTCTCCGGGTGGTCGGCGGAAGTCGGCGCGCGTTACTGGTACAGCAGCGGTCGCTATCAGAACGATCTCGGTATGAGCACAGATCAGCCGCTGCAGAACGCGCTGATTTCACGGCTCACCTATGAGACCACAGGGCACTCCGGCGAGGTGTTCGGCCGGGTCGACAGTCCGGCCAGGGTGTTCCTGAAAGGCTTTGCCGGCGGTGGCGGGCTGACATCTGGCCACATGAACGATGAGGATTGGCTACCAACCTATCGCAACACGGCCATGGCCTATTCGAACACAGACCAGGGCAGGGTCGAGGGCACGATTGCCTATGCCACGCTGGACGTTGGATACACCCTGCTGGAAACGCCGGGCGCGAAATTCGGGGCGTTCGCAGGCTATAATTTCTATCGCGACCGCAAGGACTCCTATGGATGCGTCCAGATTGCGTATCCCGGCGGCGGCGTGATTTGCGCCGTTCCCTCGCCGACCACCGGGATCACCATCTCGCAGTCCGAAGACTGGCACTCTCTGCGCATCGGTGTGAACGGGATCGTCACGATTGCGCCCGGACTCAAGCTCACGGCCGACGCGGCCTATTTGCCCTACGTTTCCGTTTCCGGTCTCGATACGCATTACTTGCGTTCCGACGAGCCGTCGCCCTATTCCCCGGCCAACGGCACCGGGCGCGGCATGCAGCTCGAAGCCGTGCTGACCTATGACGTGACCGAGCGCTTCAGTGTCGGCGTCGGCGGCCGCTTCTGGTCGATGTGGGCGACCGATGTTTTCACGAGGGGATTCGGCAGTCCGTTTCCGACATCGACCCTCCCGATCCGCGCCGAACGCTTCGGCACGTTCCTGCAGACGTCCTACAAATTCGATGCAGTGAATTAGAACCTTGCCGCCCGTCAGTTACCGTAGAGATAGTTCGGCAGCCACAAGGTCAGGCCGGGCCAGATATACATCAGCACCATGCAGATGATGACGATCAGCATGTAGGGCATCATGCCGGCAAAAATCTGGTTCAGCGTGACGTGCTTTGGCGCCACGCCCTTCAGATAGAAGGCCGACATCGCCACCGGCGGCGACAGGAACGCCGCCTGCAGGTTCACGAAGACCAGGACACCCCACAGAATCGGATCGATGTTGAAGTGCTTCAGCATCGGCAGGAAGATCGGCACGAAGATCACGATGATCTCGGTCCATTCCAGCGGCCAGCCCAGAATGAAGATGATCGCCTGCGACAGGATCATGAACTGGACCGGCGACATGTTGAGCGACAGCACCCAGCTCTCCAGCAGCGCCTGGCCGCCGAGGATCGCGAACACCGCCGAGAACAGCGCCGAGCCGACGAACAGCCAGCACACCATCGAGGTGGTCTTGGCGGTCAGGAACACCGCTTCCTTGGTGCGCTTCCAGTCCAGCGTCCGCGCCTGGAAGGCGAGCAGGAAGGCGCCGGCAGCGCCGACTGCTGCCGATTCGGTCGCGGTCGTGATGCCGAACAGGATCACGCCCAGCACCACCACCGTGAGGATGCCGAGCGGCATCACCGAGGTGATGAGCAGCCGCAGCACCTCGAACTGCTCGGCCTCCATGGTCCAGTAATAGTAGAGAAGCAGCAGGCCGCAGATGCCGGCGACGAACGCGAAGTAGGTATAGAACTCCGGCGGCGGTCCGAGCTCCGCCGGCGCCGCGATGGTCTTGCCTCGCAGCTCGGCACTGCCCATCTCCTGCAGCACCTCCGGCTCGTTCTTCGTGGTGGCCTCCGACCGGCTCGCGCCGCCCCCGCCGAGCTCCTCGAGTTTCTCTTCCGCGCTTTCTTCCGCGGGCTGGGCGCCTGCACCAAGCGGCTGAAGCGTCTCCTGGGTTCGCTGCTGCTGCGCGGCGGCCGGGAGCTGCGGCGCAATATCCGGCTGCTGGTGAATCACGACGTACCACCAGGCGGCCCACAGCGTCGCCAGCGTCAGCATCAGCGGCACGAGGGCGTGGGCGAGGCTCGTCAGCAGCATCGAATAGGTGACGCGGGTGCCGTCCACGCCGGCGTTGACGGCCCTTGCGGGCATCAGCACCGCCGCAAGCAGCGCGGGCAGCATCTTGCGCGAATAGGACTGCTGCAGCTTGGCGATCCAGGGCCGCACCGGAACCTTGGTTTCGTTCTCGGGAAGCTTGGGCGCGATCTTTGGATTCAAGAGCGCCCAGCCGACGATGTAGACCAGATAGAGGAAGGCGAGGAAGAAGCCGGGAAACATCGCCGCGGCGTAGAGCTTCACCACCGACTGCCCGGCCACTGCCGCGTAGACGATGATCATCACCGATGGCGGGATCAGGATGCCGAGCGTGCCGCCGGCGGTGATGACGCCGGAGGCGAGCTTGACGTCGTAGCCGGCCTTCAGCATCGGGTTGAAGGCGATGACGCCCATCAGCACAACGACCGCGCCGACCAGGCCCGAGGCGATGCCCCAAAATGTGCAGACGATCAGTGTCGCCACCGCGAGCGAAGCGGGCAGGCGGCGGAACGCGAGCTGGATCGAATAGAACATCTTGTCGACCAGCGCGCCGCGCTCCATCACGTAGCCCATCAGCACGAACAGCGGGATCGAGATCAGGACGTCGTTGGTCATCGCACCGTAGGTGCGCTGGACCATCAGGTCGAAGATGTGATTGTCGCTCCAGGCCTCGCCGCCGCGGTGATAGGCGAAGAAGCCGAAGAACATGCCGAGCCCCATCAGCGTGAACGCCGTCGGGAAGCCCATCATGATGACGACCACGATGAGGACGAGCATCAACAGCCCGAGTGCCGGATCGCTCATCGCTGCAGGTCTCCGCCCATGCCGCGCTGCCGCGCGCTCTCCTCGATGTCCTGCGCATGCGCGATCGCGGCCTTGCGCGATTCCTCATCGACATATTCGCTGTGCGCGAGCTGCTCCTCGACGACGTCGATCTCGCTGACGTCACGGAGCCGGTCGGGCCAGGCGCCGGTCCTGAGGCACATGATGCAGCGCGCGATCTCGGCCGCGCCCTGCAGCAGCACCAAGGCCCCGGCGAGCGGGATCATGAACTTGAAGTGGTAGACTGGCGGGCCGTCGGCGGTCACGTTGGAATGCTCGTTGATGCGCCAGGAATCGAGCGCGTAGTCCCAGCCGGCGTAGACCAGCGCCGCGATGCCCGGCAGGAAGAACGCGAAATACAGCACGAGGTCGAGCGAGGCCTGCAGGCGCGGCCGCATCGAGCTGTAGAGGAAATCGCCGCGGACATGGGCGTTCTGCGCCAGCGTGTAGGCACCCGCGATCATGAACAGGGTGCCGTACAGCATATTGGAGGCGTCGAAGATCCACGCCGTCGGCATGTTGAGGATGTAGCGCTTGAAGACCTCGGCGCAGACAAGGCCCATCAGCCCGACAACCAGCCACGCCGCGGCCTTGCCGGTCCAGGTGCTGATGCCGTCGATCATGTACAGGAAACGCTGTGCGCTCATCTGCGTTCGCTACCGGCCGTTCCGGAAGTATCGGGTTGGTGTAGAGACAGCGGAAGCGTCATCCGGGTTCGCTGTCTCCGGATGACGCTTCGGTCGTGCGCAGCGCCTGTCAGGTCTTCTTCTTGGCGTTCGGTCCGAAATAGTGGTTGTAGGCCATACGGCGGTTGACCACCGTGTCGTTCTCCCACTGCGTCGCGCGCTTGGCGAAGGCGAGCTGGGATTCGACGATTTCCTTGAACAGCGGGTTCTCGGCCGACTTCTTCTCAACCACTTGGTCGTAGATCTCGAGCTGCTTCTGCAGGATCGAATCCGGCGTCTTGTAGAACTTGACCTTGTCCTTGGTCTGCATCTCCTCGTAGTCCTTCGAGTAGCGGTCGATCGCCTTCCAGCTCATGTCCTGGCTGGCCGCTTCGACGGCGTTGGAGATGATGGCCTTCATCTTGTCCGGCAGGGCATCGTACTTGGTCTTGTTGAACATGATCTCGAACTGCTCGGCATTCTGATGGTAGCTCTGCAGCATGCAGATCTTGGAGACGTCGGTGAAGCCGAGCACGCGGTCGGAAGTCGCGTTGTTGAACTCGGCAGCGTCGAGCAGGCCACGGTCCATCGCCGAGACGATTTCGCCGCCGGGCAGCGCGTTGACGGCGGCGCCGAGGCCGGTGAACACGTCGATGGAAATGCCGACGGTGCGGAATTTCAGGCCTTGGAAGTCATCCACCTTGGACATCGGCTTCTTGAACCAGCCGAGCGGCTGGGTCGGCATCGGCCCATAGGGGAAGGAGACGACATTGGCGCCGATCGAGGCGTAGAGCTTGGCGAGCAGCTCCTTGCCGCCGCCATATTTGTGCCAGGCCAGCAGCATGTTGGCATCCATCGCGTAGCCCGGACCGGAGCCCCACAGCGCCAGCGCGGTCTGCTTGCCGTAGTGGTAGACCAAGACGCCATGGCCGCCATCGAGCGTCCCCTTCGAGACGGCGTCGAGCAGGCCGAAGGCCGGCACCACGGCGCCGGCGGGAAGCACCTCGATCTTGAGGTCGCCGCCGGTCATGTCGTTGACCTTCTTGGCGTAGTCGAGCGCGTATTCGTGGAAAATATCCTTGGCCGGCCAGGTGCTTTGCCAGCGCATGTTGATCGGGCCCTGCGCGCTGACGATGGTAGGCGCTGCAACGCTTGCTGCGGCGCCCGCGGCCGCAACCTTCAGGAAGCGGCGACGACTGGACGCACTGCCTCTATTGGATTTGGTCATAGTTTCCTCCCTGCCCTTATGATTGGCGGTCCCTTTAGGATCCGCTCTTTTTTAGGAAGGAAGACAAAGGCGTGCGCAGGAGTTTGGCAAGAACGTTCCCGATGATGCGACGCTAGGACGCGGGCCGCGAGCAACAAGCTCGCGACTGCGAGTTCGGATTTATTTCCGGCAGGAGCAGAAAACGCTCTGGTAACAAGCCGCAGGGCTGGAGGCTCTATTAGACTTTCAGCGCAGTCGACTTGGCCCCAGCATCTCGCGATCGGGTTACCGGTCCGAGGGTTCGTCGTCGCGTCGGCGCGGCTGCGGCAGGCTGAACCCGTGATAGAGCGCCAAGACGCGAAGCAGCACACAGAGTGCCGTGCCGGGCAGCAGGGTGGCCGCGACCGGCATGCCCAGCGCGTGTCCGACCGTGACGACCGCGCTGCCCGCGAGGGCGGCCATGGCGTAGAACTCGGAATAGAGGACGATGGGCATCCGCACGGAGAGCAGGTCACGCACCATTCCGCCGCCGATCCCCGTCACCATGCCGAGGATCGTGGCCATGACAGGGGGAATGCCGTATTCGAGGGCTTTCTGTGTGCCGGTCGTTGCGAAGATGCCAAGGCCTGCCGCATCGAACAGTTCGACCGGAAAGCGCAGGCGATCGATCAGCGCCGAGAACCAGAATGCGAACAGGCCGCCGGCGGCGGAAATGGCGAGCGCATGCCAATTCGTCACGGAGGCAGGTGGAGTCGCGCCGATCAGGAGATCACGGAGAACGCCGCCGGCAACTGCGGTCACGAAGGCTAGCACGAGAACGCCGAAAATATCCATGCGTTGCCGGACGCCCGCGGCGGCGCCGCTGAGCGCGAACACCAGCGTTCCCAGGAGATTGAGGGCTTGGACCAGCGTCGCGCTTTCCATCGAGGCTCACGCTCTTACCTCGGCATCTCTGAGCCAAAGGCCGGCCGCCGTCAACATCGCCTCGATCCCCGCGCTCGCAGGGCCGGGTGAATCACTGGCGTCAAATTCGGCGCATGATTGCCATGCTCGCTGGCGGAGAAGCACAACGGCGTCTTGCAGCAGCGGAGCGCCTCGAAGAACCACGGCGCCGCGGCCGCAATCGGATCGCTCTCCGGCATCGTGAGCAGCGTCGGGCAGCGGATGAGGTCCGCGTGCCCGAGTCGGAAGCGGCCTCGGGTGTCGTCGGCGCCGCCCGTGAAGGCTGTCTGCGGCTTATTTCAATCTTCAGCGCGGCTAGGACCGCTCCGCCGTCCGCGCCCGCCGCCCCTCGATCGGATAGGCCGGATCGTTGTAGCCGGGCGTGGAAGCATGCCCGCTCACGACGAGCCGGTCGATCAGCGCCTCGTCTTCGACGGTGAAGCGATAGTCGAGCGCGCGGACGTAATCGTCCCATTGCGCTTCCGTGCGCGGACCGGCGATCACGGCGGAGACGAGGGATGAATTCAGCACCCAGGCGACCGCGAACTGCGCGGCGGTGATGCCGCGTGCTTCCGCATATTGCTTGATCTCTTGCGCCAGCCTCAAGGATTCCGGCCGCCACTCGGTCTGCATCATGCGCTTGTCGTTACGGCCGGCACGGGTGTCCTTGTCGGGGGTGGCATCAGCGCGGTATTTGCCGGTCAGGACGCCGCGGGCGAGCGGGCTATAGGGTACCACCCCAAGGCCATAATAGCGGCAGGCCGGCAGGTGCTCGACCTCGGGCATGCGGTTCATCGCGTTGTAATAGGGCTGGCTCACGATCGGGCGG
The DNA here is from genome assembly GCF_059512365.1 of Bradyrhizobium sp. Ses1. Lineage (NCBI taxonomy): Bacteria > Pseudomonadati > Pseudomonadota > Alphaproteobacteria > Hyphomicrobiales > Nitrobacteraceae > Bradyrhizobium > Bradyrhizobium sp. Ses1. The sequence continues at coordinate 7,022 of NZ_JCAMOQ010000012.1, read as the reverse complement.
TCGAGGCCGAGCCGGTCGCAGATGTTACAGATCTCGGCAACGCGCCAGGCGCGATAGTTCGAGACGCCGAAGTAGCGCACCTTACCCTGCCTGATCAGGTCGCCGATCGCGCGCACGGTCTCCTCCAGCGGCGTCGTGTGGTCTTCCTTGTGCAGGTAGTAGATGTCGATGTAGTCGGTGCCGAGCCGTTTCAGGCTCGCCTCCGCCGCCTGCAGCACCCAGCGTCGCGACAGCCCGCCGAAATTCGGATCGTCGCCGATCTGATTAGCGAGCTTGGTAGCGAGGACCCAGTTCTGCCTGTTGTTGGATATCGCGCGGCCCACCACCTGCTCGGAGTTTCCACCATTATAGGCATCCGCGGTGTCGATGAAGTTGACGCCGGCCTCGCGCGCCTTTGCGATGATCCGCGCCGACGTCGCCTCGTCGGTCGGGCCGCCGAACATCATGGTGCCCAGGCAGATCGGCGAAATCTTCAGGCCGCTGCGGCCGAGTTGACCGTACTGCATGTATCAAACCTCTGCGTTGTCGCGTCATTCCGGGGCGGTCCGCAGGACCGAACTCGGAATCTCGAGATTCTCCGATGTGCAATTGCACATCGTAGTTCGATGCTTTCGCATTGCCCCGGAACGACGATCTCAGCCTACTCGCTCTTCAATATCTTGAACACGCCGTTCGCCATGGCGATGCAGCGTTTGTCGACGGTCACTTCGGTGGTGATGAAGATCAGGCTCCTGGTCGAGCGTACCACGCGCGGCTTCGAGATCAAGGTTTCGCCGATCTTGCCGGCCTCCACAAAGTGCGTATCAAGCTGCACGGTCGCAAGCGCCGGCTTGCCCGAGACATAGCGGGCGGTCATGCCGCAGGTGCGGTCCGCGAAGGTCATGATCACGCCGCCTTGCACCAGGCCGCGGCGATTGTGATGCTTATCCTCGGTGATCAACGCATATTCATGCTCGTCATCGACGAGGCGCTGCCACAGCGGCCCGACCAGATGCAGGAAACCGGATGTATCGACGATCTTCCAGCCGTCGGATTTGAGCTTTTCCGCGGCATGTTTCGTCATGTGATGCTTTCCGTCCGGCGAGGCATGATATCAGGTCATTTCATCGAACGCGGGACTGTTGTAGTCAAGATCAATGGCCCGTTCATTTGATGATGCCACCCGGCGGAATATCGCAGAGCTCTGTACGGCGTTCAGGCGCCTGCCGGACGATTCTGCGCCGCTGCTCAAACGCGCGGCGGTCGCGATCGCACTCACGAGCGGCGAGGGCGAGGAGACCGCATTCCTGCTCACCCGCCGTGCGGCCAGCTTGCGCAGCCACAGCGCGCAATGGGCGCTGCCCGGCGGACGCTGCGATTCCGGCGAGACACAGGCGGAAGCGGCACTGCGCGAACTGCACGAAGAGCTCGGGCTGCGCGTCAATGATGGCGACGTGCTCGGCGTGCTCGACGACTATCCGACCCGCTCGGGCTATCTGATCACTCCGGTGGTAGTGTGGGTCTCGACACGGGCGCCGATCATGCCCAACCCGGACGAGGTAGCTTCCGTCCATCGCATCACGCTTGAATCGATCGAGGCGGAGGATGCGTTCAGCTTCACCACCATTCCCGAAAGTGTCAGGCGCGTGATCCGCTTCCGCCACGCCGGCCAGCACATCCATGCGCCGACGGCCGCCTTGATCTACCAGTTCCGCGAAGTGCTGGCCGGCCGCGACACCCGCGTCGCCGATCTCGAGCAGCCGGTCTTCGCCTGGAAGTAGGCAGCTCTCAACCGTCATTGCGAGGAGCGCAGCGACGAAGCAATCCGCGTCTCCGCAAATGGCGCGATGGATTGCTTCGCTCCGCTCGCAATGACGGGGCGGCCGAGTCATCAGAAGTCCAGTTGCTGACGCCAGGCATCTGAGCGACAATGCCACCATAACAACAAACATCAGGGGAGGCTCTCGGGCATGCTGTCCTGGAAGAAGCGACTTTACACTGCCATCGCCGCGCTCGCTGTCGGCGCAGCATCGCATCCCGCGCAGGCCCAGGATTATCCGAACCGGCCGATCACGCTCGTCATCCCCTTCGCGCCCGGCGGCAGCACGTCCATCGTCGGCCGCGGCATTGCCGAGAAGATGAGTGAATTGCTCGGCGAGAAGATCGTGATCGACAACCGCCCCGGCGCCGGCGGCACGGTCGGCACCAAGGCGGTCGCCAAGAGCGACCCCGATGGCTACACGCTGGTGCTCGGCTATACCGGGACACTCGCGATCGGCCCGTCGCTCTACAAGAAAGCGGGCTACGATCCGCGGAAAGATTTCGCGCCGATCGGCATGATCGGCAATGCGCCGAATTCGCTGGTCGTGCATCCGTCGTTCCCGGCCAAGAGCGTCGCCGAGCTGATCGCCTATGCCAAAGAAAATCCGGGCAAGGTCAGTTTCGGTTCGGCCGGCGCCGGCACAGCAAGCCACATCACTGGCGAATATTTCGCGCGCAGTGCCGGCATCTCGCTCGTGCATGTTCCCTACAAGGGAACGGGCCCTGCGCTGGTCGACCTCATCGGCGGGCACATCCCGATGGCATTTGCGCCGATCCCTGCCTCTCACGCCAATGTCAGCGGCGGAACGCTGCGCGCACTCGCGGTGACCAGCGTGACCCGCTCCGGTCTCCTGCCCGACGTGCCGACGATCGCCGAGGCCGGCGTTCCCGGATTCGACGCTTCGCTCTACTATGGCCTTGCGGCACCGGCCGGCACGCCGCGGCCGATCGTCGACAAGCTCAACAAGGTGCTGGGCGATGCGCTCGCCTCCGAGGAGGTGAAGCGGCAATTGGGCTCTGACGGCACCGAGATCACGCCGGGCTCGCCCGAGGATTACGCCGAGTTCATCGACAAGGACGAGAAGAAGTGGGCGCAGCTCGTGAAGGCCAGCGGCGTCGAGCCGGAGTGAGAAGCACTTGTTCTGGGCCATGGCGGGGCGTTTGGTCGCTTTTGAGTGATTCAATTCGAGGCTGACATCGCGCGCGTCCTTGCTACAAGAGAGCATGCGCCCGCCATTGATTCGCTGTTTCCCCGGATTGGTCGCGCTCGCGCTGTTCGCGGGCGCGCCGGAGGCCGTGGCGGTCGAGGCTGCCACCCTTTCGGCTTCCACCGCGGATGCGATGGCGCAGGCCGCAACGCCGCAGGCGATCGCCGAATATCGCCGCAAGCTGCGCGAATATCAGGAAGCGCGCGCCGCCTTCGATGAGGAGGCGGGCGCCTATTGGAGTGCGATTTCCGAGAAACGGCGCACCCGCAACGCCAAACGGCGCGAGCGACAGCCGATCACGCTCGATGATTATGTGCTCGATCAGCCGCCGCTCTATACCGGGCCGAAACGGCCGGTGAATCCGGAACCCGAAGAAGAGGAACCGTCGCGTCCACGCAGGACCATTCCTCTCGTCGCCGATTTCCTGAAGGCCGCCGCCGAGCAGTTTCAGTTCACGCCAGAGCGGCCGGCCACCGAGATCGAGTTCAAGCGCGCCTACGCCCGTTACGCGCTCGCGGCCGGCTTGACGCGCGAGCAGGCGGTGCGGGTCTATTCCTTCGAGACCGGCGGCACCGGCAATCATGATATGCAGTCGGGCTACCGCGGTCCGGGCACAAAGGCGATCTCGACCGCAATCGGCTACAATCAGTTGCTCACCACCAACACCGTCGAGTTGATCGCGCAGCAGGGCCCTGAGTTCATCAAGGTGCTGACTCAAAAGGCCGCTACGCTGTCCGGTCCCGCGCGCAAGGCGATGGATCACAAGCTCGCGGTGCTGAAGAAGATGGTGGCATTCGCACGCACGGTGCCGGACGACTGGTCGGCGCATGAGCGGCTCGCGAGCACGCCGCAGGGCTGGGCAGTCCATTCCATGGTGCTCGATATCGACGTCGGCCCGATGCTGCAGACCCACAAGCTGCTGACGTCAGTCATCTTCGCGCGGAACAAGGGCTACACCCGCCCGCTGAGCGCGGCCGAACTCGAGATGATGAACCTCACCGGAGACGGCACCGGCTACGACATGGTCACGATGCCGCAAGCGATGCGCGAGAGGGTGCCGACGTCGAACTTCTTCCAGCGCGGCGGCTACGAGCGCAACCCGGTCGCGATCCGCCACAACACGGTAGCAAAGCTGCTCGCAGTCACCGACGAGCGGATGGATTTCAACAGCAACAAGCCCGGCGCCAAGGAACTGGCGTCAGTGTTTTAGTGGCCCGCGGGCCGTAGGGTGGGCAAAGCGAAGCGTGCCCACCTTTCTTGCACCGACCGTGGATGGTGGGCACGCTGCGCTTTGCCCACCCTACAGGTTACAGCGGCATCGTCGCCTAATTCGATCCGAACATGAACTTGCCGTCGCCCTCGAGATAGGGGCCGGAGCGCATGTAGAGCTGGCCGTTCTGGCCGACGAAGAACAGCGTGCCTCTCGGCACCTTCTTGGCGCCTTTGAGCAGCAGCCCGGCATTGTTGGTCCCCATCTTGTAGGCGAGGGTCGAGCCGTCCTTGCCATAGGCGTAGCCCATGTCGGACTTCAGCTCCCAGGGTGCGGGCGATGCATCCTGTGCGAGTGCGGGAGCCGCCAGCGTCGTCAGTGCCGCTGCCGTCAAAAAAGCCGTCATCAAAAAGCTCTTGGCCTGAAATCGAGTCATGATCGTCCTCCCCAGTCGTCGCTGCCGAAACCGGCGCCCTTGCCTTGAACAAATCACGAACGTCATTATTCCGTCAATACGACGGAAGTCGTCGTGCGGCATCACGTGCAACCTGCGGGTTTGTGATTTCCTGCTTCGCGACTATGTTGCCGTTTCCATCTACAAACGCATGATTGCGAAAAGTTTGATAGGGATGATTCGAATGACCCCCGGCATGAACATCGGTTTCGGTATTGCGCTCTCGCTGATGACGATGGCCACCGCGGCTTATGCCGACGAATTCAAGCTTTCCAACAACCAGCGCATCGCCTGCAGCCGGGGATTGTCCGCCGGCAAGCTCAACACTGCGACCTGCAAGTCCTACGCCTATCTGTTCAACACCAAGACCTCGGAATATTTCCGCTGCCAGGTCTCGCTGGCGCTGACGCGCGACAACAAGGAGGTTATCAACGTGCAGGCCGATGGCGGCTGCACCAAGCGGCCGCGCATCTTCGACACCGATGGCAATTACTCCTTCGATGCCACCGAAACTGAACCGCCGAACACCAACTCGTTCTTCGGTCCCGGCGGCTATTCGGTCTGGGCCAGCGACAACAATGTGCAGAAGGTGCGCGGCTGCATCACGATCTCCTCCGGCCTCGGCTCGGATATCTCGAAATGCATCGACATGACGTTCCAGTGAACGTCACGATTTCGATTCAGCGCTCGCGGCAGGGGAAGGCCGCGAGCGGGCGAACTTCTTCACTCCCATCGGCTTGCCGAACAGATAGCCTTGCACCAGGTCGAAGCCGACCGCATGGGCGGTGAGGAAGTCGGCGCGGGTCTCGACGCCCTGGGCGAGCGCCCGTGCGCCGTGGTCGTGGGCAAGCTCGACGACATGTTTGCACACGGTCTGCTTCAGCCGGTCGTCGGCGGCGCCGGTGACGAATTGATGATCGATCTTCAGTTCGACGAAGGGGAAGTTCTTTAGACCCATCAGCGATGGCCACTCCGTGCCGACCTGGTCGACCGATATCGCGATGTTGTGGAACCGCACCTGCCGCGCGACCTCGATCACGAGGTCCAGGTTCTCGATCACCTCGGCGCTTCCGATCTCGAGCAGCAGGCCGCCGAACGCGGGATGCTGCGGCACGCGGCGGCATAATTCGCGCACGGCTTGCGGATCGCTCAGGAACGATACCGGCAGGTTGATCGAGAGGTCCACCGGTCCTTTCTGCTCCAAGAGATAGTGCCAGTCCTCGATGGCGCGACCGACCACGAATTCGGACAGCGCTTGGAAATGCGGATCGCTTTCATCGGGAATGAAATAGGCCGGCGGCACCACACCCCACGCCGGATGCCGCATCCTGACGAGAGCCTCCGCGCCCGCGGGCACCAGAGTGCGCAAGTTGATCTTCTGCTGGTACCACAATTCGAGCCAGCCGGCCTTGAGCGCTTCTGCCACATCGACCGCGGGGCTCGGCGCGGGCTCCTGCGGCAGCAGCATCGCAACGCTGTCGCGCAGCGTTCCGGCGCCGAACGGCGTCGCCAGCGGCGGCAGCATGGCTACGCCGTATTCTTCGCCAATTTGCCTGACCGCTTTTACCATAATCGACTCGGGCGGGCCGATGACGAGAACCTTGCCGGCGAAATTCTTTCTGACGAGAACCTCCAGAATCCTGCCGACCTCGATCCCGTTGACGGAGACACCGAGCACAAGCAGGTCGGGCCGATGCGCGTCCAGCGCGCCATCCAGTTCGGTGGCCTCGCCGCACTCCGAGGTGATGAAGCCGAGATCCTCGAGAGCATCAGAAAGAAAGGTACGAAGGTGCTTCTTGCTATCGGCGACGCAAGCCCGCGGCGTCAATTTGCGATGACCGAACCAGCCGGGTCGTGCGTATTCCTTGGGGTTGATTTGATTCATGCCCGCCCTTTCCCGTGATGTCGATTTGACTCGTACATCTCCGTGGCGGCCTTAATCGGGAAATTTGAGGACCCTCCTTTCAAATCCCCATGAATGCTTAGGTAGGGTTAAAGAGACAAATAAAGCTAAAATTGTAATGAATAATCGAAGCAGATCAGCGCATCGGCGGCCTCAAATCCCGTGCTCCGACGCTATTCGGTCCGAACTGCTCGCGCGCGATTGCAATGGTGCGCCGCCGCGTCGTTTCGCGGCGGCAGCACGCGTTAATGTCTGTGGTTGTTTATCGTTGTCGCCGTGATCGATTCCCGTTTTGAGAATAGCGTTCACGTGATCGCCGCCGCTACCGATCGTTCTTTATTCGAGCATGATCTTTTCGGAAAGCCGGTCTCCACTTTTCCGGATCATGCTCTAGGTCGCGTGGACAGTTATCTTAGCCAGAGCAGAGTTGCGGCGATAGCGACGACA